>JAICLU010000092.1 GCA_025925195.1 Thermoleophilia bacterium | reverse complement strand
GATTGCGACCCAGCGCGGGCAGCTCGTTTCGATCGCATTGCCGCACCGCGCCGGCAGGTCATGGCGTCTCGCCCGGAACGGCAATCCGAGCATCCTTCGCCAGGTCGGCGAGGCCGACGTCGGCGCGAACGTCGTCGTCGTCTTCCGCGCTGCCGGCAAGGGCAAGGCCAGGGTGACCTATGCCCTGACGCGCGGCGAGACCGCCCGCGCGTTCGCGTCGCGCTCGTACGTCGTGACGATCCGCTAGCCGGTCGTCAGCCAGATCCCGGCGCGCGCGCTGTTCCCCTGCGAGTCGAACACGGCGACCTGCAACCGGTAGCGGCCGGCGGGTAGCCGTGACGCGCTCCAGCGACGCGCGAGGTAGTAGACGAGGCGACCCGGCCGGCCCGGCCGGTTGAGCGTCGTCCAGGGGGCGTAGACGTTCGAGAACTTCTCGCGCGGCGCGAGGTAGGAGCGGAAGTCGACTGCCGTGTGCCACGGCGCGCCGGCCGCGCCCTCGGGCACGAGCCGCCAGCGGATGAGCGCCGGCGCGACCCGCGTCAGGTTCCACGGCGGCGGCGGCAGCGGCGCGGGCGGCGTGTCATAGGTCTCGACGAGCAGATCGACCGTCCCGGAGATCGCGCCGAGGTCGACCTTTCGCGTCCCGACGGCGGCGAAGAGCGTCACGATCGTTGGCGACGTGGAGTCGACGTACGGCGCGATGCCGCCCGGCCGGAGCGGATTCACGTACGTCCCGCCGTGCAGCTCCGCGAAGTGGACGTGGCCGAAGCCGGGCTTGACCGTGCCGATCGCCGTGCCCGCCGTCACGTGCGTCTGGTCGGCGACGAGCGGCTCGACGTGCCAGTACGAGAAGACGCGGTCGCCCGCGTCCGCGACGAGGGCGACGGCATCGGGCTGCAGGCGGACGACGCCGTCCGCGACCGCGTAGACCGGTGTCCCGTCGGCCGCCGAGATGTCGATCCCGAAATGGAACGACGCGGCCTCGGCGCCCTCCTGTCGCGGGTCGTCGAAGAAGCTCCGCACGGGGTGCTGGCGGTCGAACGGCTTCAGCGGCCAGCCGTACGTCGCGCCCGCCGACGCAGGCAGGGCGAAGGCGAGCGCTACAGCGAGCGCTGATACGCGCGGAAGCACCACGTCGCGAACAATGACGTGGCAGCCGCAGCGGCGACGAGCAGCGCGAGATACACGCCGGTCGACCCCCAGTGGCCGCCGGTGAGGACGGCGTTCCGCATCGCGTGCGCGCCCCAGTCGACCGGGTTGTAGCGCGCAATCGCGCGGATCCAGCCCGGCATGAGCGCGATCGAGACGAGGATCGACGACAGGAACATCAGCGGCATGCCGACGAAGTTGGCCGCGGCGATCATCGAGGCCTCCTTCCGCATCAGGAGCGCGATGCCGTGTGAGAAGCCGGCGAAGACGCCGCACAGGAGCGCCGCTCCTGCGAAGACGACGAGCCAGCCGAGCGCGCCGCCGTGGACGCGGACGCCGAGAGCAAGCGCCACGAGCAGCAGGATCAACGCCTGCAGGATCGCGGTGATGCCGGCCCGCACGACCTGCGAGAGGACGATCGCGACGCGCACGGTCGGGGCGGCGAGGAAGCGGTCGATCACGTGCCGGTCGAGGTCGGCGATCATCGCCATGCCAGACCACATGCCGCCGAAGAACGCGTTCATCGCGACGACGCCCGGCGTCAAGAACTCGACGTAGCTGCCGCTCGCCGGCCCCTGCGCGCCGACGCGCTTGAAGAGCTGGCCGTAGAGCACGAGCCAGAGCATCGGCTGGATGACCATCATCGCGATCCAGATCGGCTCGCGCATCAGGTTGCGCACCTGCCGCACGACCATCCAGCCCGTATGGCGGAAGAGCTGGGTCGTCACTTGCCCGCCTCGTCCTCGCTCGAGAAGTCGCGGCCCGTGTAGTGGAGATACACGTCGTCGAGGGAGGGCCGGGCGGTCGTGACCGCGGCGACCGGGATCCCGGCGTCGTCGAGCGCGCCGAGGATCCGCGGGATCGCCTCCGCGCCGTTCGGCACGCGTGCGCGTAGCGACTGCCCGTCGACGTGGACGTCGTCGGTGAGGGCGGTCAACACGCGCTCCGCCTCGGCGACCTGGCCGTTCGCCTCCGCGAGCTCGACCGTCACGGACTCGCCTGCGAGGTCGCGCTTGAGATCGTCCGGTGTGCCCTCGACGACGACCTTGCCCCGGCTGACGATCGCCACCCGCTCGGCGAGCCGGTCCGCCTCCTCGAGGTAGTGCGTCGTCAGCAGGATCGTCAGGCTCTCGGCCGCGGCGAGGCGCTCGACCTCGACCCACATCGCGGCGCGCGCCTCCGGGTCGAGGCCGGTCGTCGGCTCGTCGAGGAAGAGCACGCGCGGCCGGTGCACGAGGCCGATCGCGATGTCGAGGCGCCGCTTCATCCCGCCGGAGTAGCCGCGCGAGACGCGGTTCGCCGCGTCGCGGAGATCGACGAGCTCGAGCAGCTCGTCGACGCGCGCGTGCAGCGGTTTGCCTGCCATCCCGTGAATGCGCCCCTGCAGCAGGAGGTTCTCGCGTGCGGTCGCCTCCCAGTCGACGCCGGAGTCCTGTGCGACGTAGCCGATCGAGCCGCGGACGCGGTTCGGGTGCCGCACGACGTCCTCGCCGGCGACGAACGCCCGGCCCTCGTCGGGCTGCGTCAGCGTCGTCAGCACGCGCACGGTCGTCGACTTGCCGGCACCGTTCGGGCCGAGCAGCCCGAACACCTCGCCCTCGCGCACGGCGAACGAGACGCCGTCGAGCGCCTGCACGTCCTTGTACCGCTTGCGGAGCCCCTCGGCGACGATCGCGTCCACGACCGCCGACTGTAGCGAGGTCAGCTGTCGGCGAATCGTGCCCCGACGAAGACGCCGACGATGCCGCCGACGCCGCCGAAGAGGAGCGATTCCGCGCCGAGCGAGCTGGCGCCCCACAACACGGGCACGTAGCCGCCGACGAAGCTGCCGATCAGCACGCACATTCCGATCACACCGCGTCCCATGGAGAACTGATCGGCCGCGGGAAGGCGGATCGTTAGAGTCAAGCGCCGTGGATCTGTACGAGTATCAGGGCAAGGAGCTGTTCCGGCGCGTCGGGATTCCCGTCAGCGACGGGCGGCTCGCCGAGACGCCGGAGGAGGCGCGGCGGGCGGCCGAGGAGATCGGCGGCCCGGTCGTCGTCAAGGCGCAGGTCATGACCGGCGGGCGCGGGAAGGCGGGGGGCGTCAAGCTCGCCGACGACCCCGCCGACGCCGAGGCGAAGGCGAAGAACATCCTCGGGCTCGACATCAACGGCCACGTCGTGCGCCGGCTCTGGATCGAGAGCGCGTCCGACATCGCGAAGGAGTACTACCTCTCGGTCACGTTCGACCGGGGCGCGAAGAAGCCGCTCTTCATGTTCACGACGCAGGGCGGAGTCGAGATCGAGCAGGTCGCCCAGGAGAACCCGGATGCGTTGATCCGCCTGCACGTCGATCCGAGCGAGGGCTTCCAGCCCTGGGTCGCGCGGCGACTCGTCTACGGGGCAGGAGTCGAGGATCCGGGCGAGCAGAAGCAGATCGCCGCGATCGTCGAGAAGCTCTACAGGGCGTTCGTCGAGTTCGACGCGATGCTCTGCGAGATCAACCCGCTGATCGTCACGCCCGACGGGGAGGTCAGGGCGCTCGACTCGAAGTTCACGGTCGACGACAACGCGCTCTACACGCACCCGGACATCGCCGAGATGCGCGACACCGCTGCGGCCGATCCGCTCGAGACGTTCGCGCGTGAGAAGGGCGTCACGTACGTCAAGCTCGACGGCGAGGTCGGGATCTGCGGCAACGGCGCCGGGCTCTCGATGTCGACGGTCGATGTCGTCGCGCACGTCGGCGGCCGGCCCGCGAACTTCTGCGACCTCGGCGGCGGCGGCAACGCGGAGGGCGTCGTCGACGCGCTCGAGGTGATCACGCGCGACCCGCAGGTCAAGTCGATCTTCTTCAACATCTTCGGCGGCATCACCCGCTGCGACGAGGTGGCGCGCGGGATCCTCGAGGCGCTCGAGCGGCTCGACATGTCGACGTACCCGATCGTCGTCCGGCTCGACGGCACGAACGCCGAAGAGGGACGGAAGATCCTCGCCGATGCGGGCAAGGAGAACATCCATCCCGAGGCGACGATGCTCGACGGCGCGCGGCGAGCGGTGGAGCTGGCCAGATGAGCAGCGACCTCTGGAGTGAGCGCGCGGATGCATATCGCACGAGCGCCATCCATTCCTCCGGCGAGGATCTCGACCTCGTGATCGAGTGGTGCGAGCCGGGCGAGGGCGTCTCGGTGCTCGACGTTGCGACCGGCGGCGGACACGTGGCGCGCCGCCTGCGCGAGGCGGGCGCGACTGTCGTCACCGTCGACCCGGCTCCGGGCATGCAGGCCGACACGACCGCGCCGGCCGAGGCGCTTCCGTTCGCGGACGACAGCTTCGACGCGGTCGCCTGCCGGCTCGCGGCGCATCACTTCGCCGACGTCGTCACGGCCGTCAAGGAGATGGCGCGGGTCGCGAAGCACCGTGTCGTGATCTGCGACAACACGTTCGTCAGCGAGTCGTCCGAGGAGGCCGACCGGCTTCGCGACCCGAGCCACGTGCGCAACTACAGCGGGCCCGAGTGGCACAGCTTCTTCGAGCTCGCCGGGCTCGACGTCGCTGCGGAGGAGTCCATGGAGCGCCCGCTCGAGATCGAGCCGTGGCTCGAGCGCGCCGGGACGCCCGAAGAGGACCGGTCGCGCGTGCGCGAGCTGCTCGGCGACCGGATCGCCGGCGGCTGGATGAACCTGCCGACGCTCGTCATCAAGGGAGTCGCGAAGTAGTGGCGATCATCGTCGACAACGACACGCGGCTCGTCGTGCAGGGGCTGACCGGTAGCGAGGGCCGCTTCCACGGCCTCCGCAACCGCGCCTACGGCACGGACGTCGTCGCGGGCGTCACGCCGGGCAAGGCCGGCCAAGACGTCGAGGGCATCCCCGTCTTCAACACGGTCGCCGACGCGGTCGAGCAGGCGGGCGCGAACACGTCGCTCATCTTCGTGCCGGCGCGCTTCGCGGCCGACGCGATCTACGAGGCCGTCGACGCGGGGATCGAGACGGTGATCTGCATCACCGAGCACGTGCCGGTGCACCAGATGCTCAAGGCGTACACGTACTTCCGCGGCCGGGGGACCACGATGATCGGCCCGAACTGCCCGGGCGTCCTCTCACCGGGGAAGGCGAACGTCGGGATCATCCCGGCCGAGATCTTCACCGAGGGGGCCGTCGGCCTCGTCTCGCGCAGCGGCACGCTGACGTACCAGATCGGCCACGAGCTGACGCAGCTCGCGCTCGGTAACTCGACGATCGTCGGCATCGGCGGCGACCCGGTCGTCGGCTCGTCGTTCATCGACGTGATCGCGAAGTTCCAGGACGACCCGCAGACCGAGCTGATCGTCATGGTCGGCGAGATCGGCGGCGACGAGGAGGAGAAGGCGGCCGCGTACATCAGCGAGCACGTGACGAAGCCGGTGCTGTCGTACATCGCGGGCTTCTCGGCGCCGCCCGGCAAGACGATGGGCCACGCCGGCGCGATCATCTCGGGCGCGAGCGGCACCGCGCAGGGCAAGAAGGAAGCGCTCGAGGCGCGAGGCATCCAGGTCGGCACGACGCCTACGGAAGTGGCGCAACTCGTGGCCGACCGCATGAAGTAGCGCCCCGGCCGCGCGAGCCACCAACGGCCCAAAACCGGGGATAATCCCCGGTTTTGAAGTCGGCGCGAAGGCGGCGCATTTGACGTGCGCGAAGTGCTCGATCCGGCCGCGTCGCCGCGCGTTTGCGCCGGCTCTTCCGCCGCTTCGTCACCGCCGCAGGTCAGCCGCCCGGATCGCTAGGGTCGAGTCATGGCTCCGATCTCGTTCGCGCGCGGCGTCCCGGCGCCCGAATGCCTGCCCGTCGCCGAGCTCGCGGACTGCGCACGCGAGGCGATCGAGCGGGGCGGCCCGTCCGTCCTCTCGTACGGCCCGGGCGGCGGCTACGGCCCGCTGCGGGAGTGGATCGCCGAGCGCCACGGCGTCGACCCGGGACGCGTCGTGATCACGAGCGGCTCCCTCCAGGGCTTCGTCTTCCTCTGCGAGCAGCTGGTCAAGCCGGGGATGCGCGTGCTCGTCGAGGCGCCGACGTACGACCGCCCGATCAAGATCCTCCGCCGCCTCGGCGCCGAGATCGTCGGCATCCCGATGGACGACGACGGCCTCGAGGTCGACGCGCTCGAGCAGGCGCTCCGCGACGGCGACAAGCCCGCGTTCGTCTACACGATCGCGACCTTCCAGAACCCGAGCGGCCGCACGCTCTCGGAGGATCGCCGCCGCCGCGTCGCCGAGCTCGCGCGGGAGCACGACGTGCTCGTGCTCGAGGACGACCCGTACGGGCTCGTCCGCTACGAGGGCACCGCGCCCTCGACGATCTTCGACCTCGCGCGCGGCGAGCGCGTCGTGTACGCCTCGTCGTTCTCGAAGACGATCGCGCCGGGCGTGCGGGTCGGCTACTTCGTCCTCCCCGCAGCACTCGCGACGGAGATCGAGGCCCTCGCGGTCTCGACGTACATCTCGCCGCCGTTCCTGACGCAGGCGACGGTGCACGAGTTCATCCGCCGCGGCAACTTCGAGCCGAACCTCGACCGGGTGAGCGGCCTGTTGAAGGCGCGCCGCGACGCGATGCTCGAGGCGCTCGAGGAGCACATGCCCGAGGGGGCCATGTGGAGCCGGCCCGAGGGCGGCTACTTCATCTGGCTCGACCTGCCCGGCGACGCGCCGGAGCTCGCCGCGGCCGAGGCCGCCGGCGTCACCTTCGTGCCGGGCACCGACTTCTTCGCCCACGGCGAGGGCGGCCAGTCGATGCGGCTCGCCTTCAGCTTCGTCTCGCCCGACGAGATCCGCGACGGCGTCGCCCGTCTTGCGGGCGCGCTACGCCCGGCGCCGGCGCCGTCGGCGCTCTAGCTGCGCCAGCAGGATCCCGCCGACCAGCCCGAGCGCGAGGCTGAGCAGGATCAGCCAGACGAGCGACACGCTTGCGGTCGCGAACACGAAGTGCACGTTGATCGCCTTCCGGTTCTCGAGGACGAACGCGATCGCGTACGCGATGAGGAGCACGAGGAGGATCAGCCGGAAATAGAGCTTCGGCTGCCAGTTCTCCTGCAGCTCGTGGGTGTCGACGTGGGGGCCGCGGCGGAAGCGCATCGCCGCGGATCTTACGCTGCCGCGTGCGTGGCGGTCGAGCCGGACAGAACGCGCGGCACGAGCCGCGGCTGCGGCGGCGGTGCGAGCGTCCCGGACTTGTGCGCCCGGAAGGTCGGACAGATCGTCTCACCGGCGAGGGCGCAGAGGCCGGCGCGACGGAAGTAGCAATCACTGCATGTTGCTTCTGTCCTTTTGCTCATCGTGCCCTTCGCTCGGGTGTTTGGCGGGGATGCGGCGGAGTCGATCCTAGGGCGGATCGGAGCCCGCGCACGCGTTGCCGACGAGGAAAACTGACGATTTTCCGGCCGTTTCCAACGTGACGGAATCTTGCCGTATCTACCGCTTCCGCGGCAGCGCCGCGAGCGCCCGCAACGCCTGGGCGAAGCTCGTCACCGGGACGATCCTCAGGCCCCCGGCGTACCGCCGCGCCGTCGCCGCGTTGCCCCCCTGGGCGGGCACGAGGAAGACGTCGGCGCCGGCCTCTTTCACCCCGTAGGTCTTCTGCTTGACGCCGCCGATCGCGCCGACCGCGCCGTCGAGCTCGATCTCACCCGTCGCCGCCACCTTGTAGCCGTGCGTGACGTCATGGCCGAGCTCGGCCATCACCTCGAGGGTGAATGCGAGGCCGGCCGAAGGCCCGCCGACGTTGCCCGCGTCGATCTGGACGTTGATCGGCAGCTTGATGTCGGCCGCCTGGCCGGGTGAGAAGCCGACGATCGCTCGGCCCTTGTGCAGCGGATCGGAGATGGTCTTGACCAGCACCGTCTTCGTGGCGCCGCCGCGACGGACCCGCAGCACCGCGACACCGCCCGGCTTCAGCTTCGTGATCTGCGTCCGGAGCTTCGGGATCGTCGGGGTCGCGACGCCGTTCACGGCGACGATCACGTCGTTCGGCTGCAACCGCCCCACCGCGTTGCTGCCCGCCTCGACGGCAGCGACGACGACGCCGCTCGGCTTTGCGACCACCTTGTAGCCGAGCCGTCGCAGCGCCACGGCGGCTGCGACCTGCTGGGAGATCTGCATCGCACGCAGGTCGGCCTCGCGCGCGGTCTTGTCGGTCTCGCCGGGCGGGACGAGCAGGTTCGCGGGCACGAGTGTCGCGCCGCGGTGGATCCAGGGGAAGAGCGCTTCGAGCTCGGACGCGCGCCGTTCGAAGACGTCGACGAAGAAGATCGTCCCGGGGCCCGTCGGGTCGTGCCCGCCCTGGACGCGGACGAGCGGTGCCACCGGATGGGCGCGGTCGGGCAGGAGGATGTAGTCGCTCGACGGCTCGAGGTAGAGCACGCCCAGCGAGATCAGCAGCGCGGCGGCCACGAAGCCCGCGACGCGTCCGAGCGTGATCTGCCGGCGAACCACCTAGAAGAGGAACTTCTGCAGGCCGCCGTCGACGACGATCGTCTGGCCGGTGAGGTAGCGCGCACGGTCTGACGCGACGAAGCAGACGACGTCGCCGAACTCGCGCGGCGTGCCCCAGCGTCGGAGCGGGATCTCCGCGAGCTGCTCCTCTGTCGGCCCGTCCGGGTAGAGGTGCGCGAGCCGGTCGGTGTCGATGCGGCCGGGGGCGACGCAGTTGACCGTGATCCCGCGCGGCCCGAGCTCGGCGGAGAGCGTCTTCAGCCACCCGGTGAGGCCCGGCCGGACCATGTTCGAGAGGGCGAGGTGCGCGGTCGGCTCCTTCGCGGCGAGCGAGGTGATCGCCACGATGCGGCCGCCCTCGCTCTGCTCGAGGTGCGGCAGGCAGAGCCGCACGAGCCGTACGGCAGGCTGCATGAGCAGCTCGACCGCCTGTTCGAGCGAGTCGGGCGTGACGTCGACCGCCTTGCCGGCGGGCGGGCCGCCGGAGTTCCAGACGAGGATGTCCAGGCCGCCGAAGGCTTCGATCGTCTGCTCGACGGCGCGCTCGAGATCCTGCGGCAGGGTCACGTCACCTCGTACGGCGAGCGCGCCGATTCGGTCTGCCTCCCGTTCGAGCGCGTCGCGGCGGCGCGCAAACATCGTCACGTTGGCGCCCTCCTCTGCGAGCGCCTCGGCCGCCGCGAGGGCGAGGCCGGACGACGCCCCGCAGACGAGGGCGGTCTTGCCTTTCAGTCCGAGATCCACGAGGCGGCTACGTTAGCGCGAGCTTGGTCGTGCGCCCGCCGATCACCCACTCGCTGATGTGGAGGTTTCCCTCCGCATCCGCGGCCAGCGTGTGAGGACTGTTGACTGCGCCGGGGCGAACGGCCGGGCGCACGAGCTCGCCGGCGTCGTCGCGGGCATTCGGCCAGCCGTCCTCCGTCTTCGTCCGGCTGCTCTCGAACAGATGCTCGACGAGCTCGCCGTCGCGCGTCAGCACGGTGATGCGGCCGGCAGTGAAGTCGGTCAGCACGAGCTTGTCCCCGATCGCGACGATGTCCGTGGGCGTGACCACCACGCCCTCTGCGAGCGTCCGCGTGTAGGTTCCGTCGAGCGTGTACTCCTGCAGGCGTCCGTTCGCCCGGTCGCAGACGATCAGCATGTCGTCGACGACGGCGAGGGAGTGCGGCGTGTTGAAGCCGTCGAGCGTCAGGTCGAGCGTGCCGTCCGGTGCATAACGGTGCACCAGGC
The DNA here is from genome assembly GCA_025925195.1 of Thermoleophilia bacterium. GTDB lineage: Bacteria > Actinomycetota > Thermoleophilia > Gaiellales > Gaiellaceae > Palsa-739. Next base: position 887 of record JAICLU010000092.1, on the reverse strand, counting down.
TCTTGCCGTAGCCGTCGGCGACCCAGATCCGGCCGCGCGGATCGACGACGACGGCGGTCGGCGAGTAGCCGTCGTTGTACGGCGGCGGCAGTTCGTCATCGACCGAGCCGTCCGCGGCCAGCCGCACCACACGCGGCGCGTGTGTCTCCGTTACGAACGTGGCGCCGTTCACCAGGCGCTTGAAGCCGACATCCGTCGCCCAGAGATTGTCGCCGGCGACGTGCAGGTAGTGCAGCTCGTGCAGATCGGTCTCTGCGCGCGAGACGAGCTCGCCGTCCGCGTCGAAGCCCAGTAGCGAGCTGCCGTTCGGGTGCGTCGTCAGCACGACGCCCTCGAGGTCGACCGCGATGCCTGCGTGCGCCCAGTGGGTTCCCGGGTCGGGCACGTTCGCCCAGTCATCGATCCAGGTGTAGGGCATCTGCGTGGGGATCCAACCACGCAGATGCCCGTTCTCCTAGGTCGTCAGCACTCCGACGACCTCGCGCACGGCCTCGCTCGAGGCCTTCAGCGCCTGCTGCTCGTCGTCGCCGAGGTCGAGCTCGACGATCTGCTCGATCCCCTTGGGGCCGAGCTTGCACGGGACGCCCATGTAGAGGCCGTCGATCCCGTACTCGCCCTCGAGATACGCCGTGCACGGCAGGACGCGCTTCTCGTCGAGCATGATCGAGTCGACCATCTGCGCGGCCGCCGCGCCCGGCGCGTACCACGCGGAGGTGCCCATCAGGTTCACGAGCTCGCCGCCGCCCTTGGCGGTGCGCTGCACCATCGCCTGGATCGCGTCCTCGGCGGCGAGCTTCCGCAGCGGGATGCCGCCGACGGTCGTCGCGGAGACGACCGGGACCATCTGGTCGCCGTGGCCGCCGAGCACCATCGCCTGCACATCCTTG
>JAICLU010000079.1 GCA_025925195.1 Thermoleophilia bacterium | reverse complement strand
CGTGATCTTCTTCGAGAGGTCGCCGTTCGCGACGGCGGTCGTGACGTTGGCGATGTTCCGCACCTGGGTCGTCAGGTTCGAAGCGAGGCCGTTCACCGAATCGGTCAGGTCCTTCCACGTGCCGCTGACGCCCTTCACCTGCGCCTGGCCGCCGAGCTTGCCTTCCTCGCCGACCTCGCGGGCGACGCGCGTCACCTCGTCGGCGAACGAGGAGAGCTGATCGACCATCGTGTTGACGGTCTCCTTCAGCTCGGCGACCTCGCCGCGGACGTCGACGGTGATCTTCTTCGTCAGGTCCCCGTTCGCGACCGCGGTCGTGACCTCCGCGATGTTGCGCACCTGGGTGGTGAGGTTCGCGGCGAGCGTGTTGACGTTGTCCGTCAGGTCCTTCCACACGCCGGAGACGCCGCGGACGCGCGCCTGGCCGCCGAGCTTGCCCTCGGTGCCGACCTCGCGCGCGACGCGCGTCACCTCGTCGGCGAACGACGAGAGCTGGTCGACCATCGCGTTGACGGTCGTGCCGATGCGCCGGAACTCGCCCTTGACCGGGCGGCCCTCGATCGTCAGCTGCATCTTCTGTCTCAGGTCGCCGTCGGCGACGGCGTCGATGACGCGGGCGACCTCGGTCGTGGGCCGGACGAGGTCGTCGATCAGGGTGTTGATCGCGGTCGTCGTGTCGGCCCAATGGCCGACCTCGGCGGGTGTCTGGGCGCGCTCGGTGAGCCGTCCTTCGCGACCGATGACGCGACCGACCCGGGCGACCTCCTTGCTGAAGGCCTCCCGGCGCTCGGCGAGCTGGTTGAACGCGCGGCGCAGGTCGGCGCCGATCCCCGTGCCGGCGGCTGGAAGCCGGAGCGAGAAGTTGCCGTCGCGTGCGTCCTCGAGCGCGTGCAGGAGCTGCGCGAGCTCGTCGTAGCTCACGATCTCGTCGGCGGCGCCCTTGGCGCGGCTGCCGTTCCCGTTCGTGCCGCTGCGCGTCGCGGTCGCGCGCTTGCGCGTCCGTGTCGTCGGCTTGCTCCGCTCCAGCTCGTGTCCTGCCGCCACAGGTCGTTCCCCCCAGTCGAATCGTTAGGTCCTGGTCAGTCTTGCAATAGGACTGGTAATGCTCGGCGAATTGCCGCACGAACGGCAATACATTTTACAATCAGCAAATAGAAGTTGGAACGCAGCCCCCATTGGCCTGCAACCCTTAAACCGGGCCGAAGCATAGGCCACTCGGCCCATGGTGTAAAGGCCGCTAGGCCTACTGTAACGCCCGCTGGAGGTCGGCCCAGAGCGCGTCCGGGTCCTCCAGTCCGACGCTCAGGCGCAGCAGCCCGGGCGGGACGCGGTCGCCTTCCCAGCGGGCACGACTCTCCATGACGGAGGTGACGCCGCCGAGCGACGTCGCGTTGACGATCAGGCTCGTCGAGGTCTCGACGCGGCGGGCCGCGTCGGCGGTCTCGACGTCGAACGAGAGCAGGCCGCTGAGGCCGGGGTAGCGGACGGCCTGCACCCGCGGGTGCGCGCGCAGCTTCTCGGCGAGGATCGTCGCCGTCTCGGTCTGGCGCCGGACCCGGATCTCGAGCGTCTTCAGTCCGCGCGAGAGGAGCCACGCGCTGTCGGGGGCGGGCGAGATGCCGGTCCGCGTGCGGAACGTCTTGAGGTCGGCCAGGTCGCGCCCGGCGACGGCGCCGAGCAGCGCGTCGTCGTGCCCCGCGAGGTACTTCGTCGCCGAGTGGAGCGCGTAGTCGGCGCCGTGCTCGAGCGGGCGCAGGAAGATGGGCGTCGCGACCGTCGAGTCGACGACGACCGGGGCCGGATGCGCCGCTGCCGCCTCGAGGTCGGGCATCGTCAGAAACGGGTTCGACGGCGCTTCGAGCCAGATCAGCTGCACGTCGTCGGGCGGCGCGCCGGTCTGGTCGAACTCGACGTGCCGGATGCCCCATTTCGCGAGCGTCGAGAACGTCACCGCGGTGCCGTAGTACGCGCCGGCAGCGACGGCGATCGTGTCGCCCGGCTGCAGCAGCCAGAGCGCGAGCGCCGTCGTCGCGCCGCTGCCCGAGGGAAAGAGGAGCGCCTGCCCGCCCTCGAGGTCGCCGAGCGCTCGTTCGGCGGCCGTGAGCGTCGGGCTGCCGTCGCGCGAGTAGTAGTAGTCGCGCACCTCGCCCCGCTCGTCGTACGGCCAGATCGTCGAGCGGTCGAGCGGCTCCATCACGACCACGACTCTAGTGCCGCGCGCACGAGCCGGGCCACCGACGCGTCGCCGAGCTCCACTGCCTCTGCGAGCGTGCACCACCGCAGCTCCGACGACTCCTCGCTCAGGAGCAGGTCGCCCGCGGCGACGACGAGGAAGCGGACGTCGAGGTGCAGATGCGCCGGCATGTCGGCGCGTTCCGGGATCTCGTGGATGTCGAGCTGGATCGCCCCGTCCTGGGCGAGGCGGCCGTCGAGGCCCGTCTCCTCGCGGACCTCGCGCAGCGCCGCGGCGCCGGCGGTCGCATCGCCGTCCTCGAAGTGCCCGCCCGGCTGCACCCACAGTCCGAGCTTGCGATGGTGAACGAGCGCGGTGCGGTCGCGGCCCGGCTCGACGACGAGCGCCGACGCCGTGAAGTGCGCCCCGGCCTGCCGCGACGAGAACGGCTGCGGCAGCCCGTCGAGGAATGCGAGCATCGCGCGCCGGTCGGCGTCCTCCTTCGCGTCGGCCGGCTCGCGCTCGAGCAGCAGCGCCTGCATCGAGCCCTTCGTCATGTCGCCTCCGGGCGCAGGTCCTCGAGGCGGCCCATCCGCGCGAGCGGTGGGAAGACCTTCGTCCAGACGCCGGCGACGCCGATCGTCAGCGCGCCGCCGACGACGACGGAGGTCACGGTGCCGAGCAGCTTCGCGAGCACGCCCGACTCGAAGGCGCCGAGCTCGTTCGACGCGCTGATGAACACCATCTCGACGGCCGTCACGCGTCCGCGCAGCTCGTTAGGTGTCACAAGGGCGGCGGTGCTCGAGCGGATGTTGACGCTGAACATGTCGACGAATCCGATCACGGCGAGGAACGCGAGCGTCACGGGCAGCCAGCGCGACGCGCCCCAGACGATCGTCGCGACGCCGAATACGGCGACCGCGAGCATCAGGGTCGGGCCGGCGTTGCGCCGCAGCGGCGTGCGGGCGAGGACGATCGCGGCGGTGACCGCGCCGACGGCGGGCGCGGCGCGCAACACCCCGAGCCCGACCGGGCCGACGTGGAGGATGTCGCGCGCGTAGACGGGCAGCAGCGCGACGGCGCCGCCGAAGAGGACGGCGAAGAGGTCCAGGCTGATCGCCCCGAGCAGGATCCGCGTCTGCAGCACGAACTTGATGCCCGCCACGAGATCCTCGATCCCGGGCGCCTTGGGGCTCGTCGCGATCGTGCGCGGCACGCGGAGCGAGAGCACGGCGACGATCGCGACCGCGAACAGGCCGACCGCGACTGCATAGACGAGCTCCGGCTTCACGGCGAAGAGCAGGCCGCCGACGGCCGGCCCGACGACGACCGACCCCTGGCTCGCGATCGAGCGGAGCGCCATCGCCCCCGGCACGAGCTCGAGTGGCACGAGCTCGGGCGTGAGCGCGCCGTAGGCCGGCCACGCGATCGCGTTACCCACGCCCGTCAGCAGTGCGAGCAGCAGGAACGGCCAGAGCACCCGGGCTCCGTGCAGCGTGACGACGAGCAGCAGGGCCGAGACGGTCAACGCGAGGACGAGTCCGGCGGCGAACATCAGCCGCCGCGGCAGCCGGTCGGTCAGCTGTCCGGCCGGGAGCGCGAGGAGCGGGAGCGGGATGAACTCCATCAGCCCGATCAGCCCGAGGTCGAGCGGGTCGCGGTGGATCGCGAACACCTGCCAGCCGATCGCGACCGCAACCATGTTCTCCGCGAAGCGCAGCGCGATGATCGCCGCCCACAGCTTTGCGAACTCACGAATGCGCAGTGCGGGAGGGAGGCGGTGACGCATTCTCTCGGCAGGTTAGGCTCCGCCCGGGATGGCCGACACGCATGACACGACGGAGCAGAAGCTCGCGTGGCTGCGCGAGGTGCGCGAGCAGGCGCTGCACGCGGGCAGCGAGAGCACGGTCGCGAAGCGTCGCGAGCAGGGACGGCTGCTCGCCCGCGAGCGCGCCGAGCAGCTGTGCGATCCCGGCTCGTTCGTCGAGCTCGATCGCTACGTCCGCCACCGCGAGTCGAACTTCGGGATGATGGACCGGCGCCCCTACGGCGACGCCGTCGTCACCGGCCACGGCACCGTCTTCGGGCGGAAGGTGTTCGTCTTCTCGCAGGACTTCACCGTCTTCGGCGGCTCGCTGAGCGAAGTGTTCGCCGAGAAGATCTGCAAGGTGATGGACCTCGCCGTGACGTACGGCTGCCCGGTGATCGGGATCAACGACTCGGGCGGCGCGCGGATCCAGGAGGGCGTCGTCTCGCTCGCGGGCTACGCCGAGATCTTCTGGCGGAACGTGCAGGCGTCCGGCGTCGTGCCGCAGATCTCGCTCGTCATGGGGCCGTGCGCCGGCGGCGCCGTCTACTCGCCCGCGATCACCGACTTCGTCTTCATGGTCGAGGGGTCGTCGTACATGTTCATCACCGGACCCGACGTGGTGAAGACGGTGACGGGGGAGGAGGTGTCGTTCGAGGAGCTCGGCGGCGCGCAGGCGCACATGGTCAAGTCGGGCGTCGCCCACTTCGTCTCCGCCGACGAGCAGGCGTGCCTCGAGGACGCGCGCTACCTCATCTCGTTCCTGCCGCAGAACAACCGCGAGCGCCCGCCGCATACGGCGTCGAGCGACCCGCGCGACCGCGAGGACGCGTCGCTCGACACGCTGATCCCGGATTCGCCGAACAAGCCGTACGACATGCATGAGGTGATCCGGACCGTGATCGACGACGGCGAGCTGTTCGAGGTGCAGGAGCAGTTCGCGCCGAACATCGTCTGCGGGTTCGCCCGGCTCGGCGGCCACGCCGTCGGCATCGTCGGCAACCAGCCGCAGGCGCTCGCCGGCGTGCTCGACATCGACGCGTCGAACAAGGCGGCGCGATTCGTGCGCACGTGCGACGCGTTCAACATCCCGCTCGTCACCTTCGTCGACGTGCCGGGATTCCTGCCGGGAACGGAGCAGGAGTGGGGCGGGATCATCCGGCACGGCGCGAAGCTGCTGTACGCGTTCGCCGAGGCGACGGTGCCGAAGCTGACGGTGATCACGCGCAAGGCGTACGGCGGCGCCTACGACGTCATGAGCTCGAAGCACATCCGCGCCGACTTCAACTTCGCGTGGCCGACCGCCGAGGTCGCCGTCATGGGGCCCGAGGGCGCCGTGAACATCGTCTTCCGCCGCGAGCTGCAGGAGTCGGACGATCCCGATGCGCGCCGTGCGGAGCTGATCGCCGAGTACAAGGAGCGCTTCGCGAACCCCTACACCGCCGCCGAGCGCGGCTACGTCGACGATGTCATCGAGCCGCGCGCGACGCGGCGGGTCCTGATCGACGCACTCGAGACAGCGCTCACGAAGAACGAGCCTCGCCCGAGACGGAAGCACGGGAACATTCCGCTCTAGACGCATCCGCGCTGCCTCGAGCGGGCCGGGTTGGTCTTTCGCGGTACGGGAAAGCCTCTGCTATGGCTGACAAAGAGAAGGTCCCAGGGATGAAGGACACGACGGTGAAGCCGAACCGCGAGCAGCGGCGGCATCCGGAGAAGTTCGCGAAGCCGCAGGACGAGCCGCCCGCGCGTGAGGATCAGCTGGTCGACCAGGACGTGCCGGATCCGCGCACGACGAACTCGGGGCACGGCGAGAAGACCGCGGACAAGTGGAATCAGTGACGGTTCTGGCTACCGCGCGAGCTCGACCGCACGCGAGCGGACGCCGAGCTCTTCGCTGAACGCATCGACGATGCCGGGGTCGAACTGGGTGCCGGCGCAGCGCTCCAGCTCTTCGAGCGCGTCGCGGGGCGACAGCGGCCGCCGGTAGACGCGCTCCGAGGTCATCGCGTCGTACGCGTCGGCGACGAAGATGATCCGCGCGCCGAGCGGGATGTCCTCGCCGCGCAGCCGGTTCGGGTAGCCGTCGCCGTCCCAGCGCTCGTGATGGTGGAGCACCCACTCGGCGATCGGCTCCACCCCGAGGCTCTCGAGCATCCGGTGCCCGATCTGCGGGTGCCGCTGCAGCACGAGCTGCTCGGACTCGTTCAGCGCGCCCGGCTTGCGCAGGATCTCCTCCGGAATTGCGAGCTTGCCGAGGTCGTGCAGGCTCGCGGCGAGCCGCGTCAGCTCGACCTGCGCATCGTCCAGCCCGATCCGGCGGGCGATTCGCCCTGCGAGCTCCGCGACGCGCTCGGAATGACTACCCGTGTACGCGTCGCGCGCGTCGACCGCCTTCGCGAGACTCGCCGCTGCGCGATACCGCGCCGCGCGGTCGGGCCCCTCCGCCAGCTGCTGCAACTGCTTCAGCTCGATCTGCGTCGCCTCGTACGTCCGCGCCCGGTTCTTGCCGTCCTCCTTCGCCCAGTAGAGCGCGCTGTCGGCGAGCCGGATCAGCTCGTCGCGGCCGACGCCCTGGATCGGGAACGACGCGACACCGGCGCTCACCGTCAGCGATCCGACCTGGTCGAGCTGCGCGGCGGCGACGCGCTCCACGATCGAATGCGCCACCGCGACCGCCGCGTGCTCGTCGAGGCCGGGCAGGAGCACGGCGAACTCGTCGCCGCCGAGCCGGAAGCTCTCGCCGCCCTGGCGCAGTCGTGACGCGACCTGGCCGAGCACGCGATCCCCGACGGGGTGGCCGAAGCGGTCGTTGACGCTCTTGAAGTCGTCGATGTCGACGAGGCAGAGGCTGATCGGCGTCCCCTCCTCCTCGGCGACCGCGAGCTCGCGCTGCAGCCGCTCGTGGAAGTTGCGGTGGTTGCCGAGACCGGTCAGCGGGTCGGTCAGCGCGAGCCGCATCGCCTTCAGCGCCGCGAACGTCGAGCGCTGGTAGAGCGCGATCGCGAGCAGCGGCCCGACGAGCGCGAGCGACAGGGCCGGCGACCGCTGCCACATCACGACGAGCATGAGGGCGGCCGACGCCATGAGCGCGAACGGAGCCGTCGTCTGCTGCGCGTTGTCGCGCACGAGCTTCCGGAACGGCTTGCCGGACGTCGCCGAGAGCACGGCGCTGATCAGGACGAGGTTGACGACCCAGTTGTAGAGGAACGCGCACAGCGCGACCCGCGCGATCAGCGCCCCGACGGAGTTGCCGTGGATCGGACGGATCGCGAGCCCTGCGATCGTCGACGACAGTGCGAACATCGCGCCGTTGTAGGCGACCCGCAGCGGCGGTCGATGGCCGATGAGATGGGTGACGGTGGCGCCGCCCGCCGCGACGAGCAGGCCGGCCTGCCAGCCGAAGAGGACGATCGTCGCGACCGCGAGGACGAGCCCGAGCGTGACCCCGCCGGCGTCGACGCCCTCGACCGGCACCGGGAACCGTTCGACGAGCACCATCCCGACGAAGAGCGCGAGGACGGACACCATCGAGCCGAGCGAATGGTCAGCCCGCGCGTATGTGTACGCCGCCGCACAGATCGCAGCGGCTCCCGCCACGAGGACGGGAGCCACGATCGCGAAAACTCTGGAGGGGGCGGGGGCCAAGCTCATCCCCTCTCACCCACCGATGACCTAACTCGGTTCTACCAGCCGAACTGCGCCGGCAGGATCCAGCCGAACTGCCCAAGCAGCGCCGCAAGCGCTACGAGCAGAATCATCAGAACGAACAGCCGCGGTTTCCACTCCAGCATTTCTTCCTCCAGAGCAATGGGGACGCCAGACAAGGAGATTCTGTGTGGTCCGGGGCTTGAGCGAAATCACCCGAAGGGGTGATCGTGCAGTTCGTCTCGTTTATCCCTCGTAAGGGATACGCCTCGAATCAGGCGGTGAGACCGGCCTCGGAGAGCGGGCGGCGGCCCCAGGCGAACTCGTTGCGATACCAGCCGGTGAGCGTTGCGACGGCGACGCCGTACTCGGACGAGTGGATGAACCAGCCGTTGCCGAGGTAGATCCCCATGTGGTCGACCTGCGAGGGCTGCGAGTGCGGGCCTTTCGCGCCGAAGAAGATGACGTCGGCCGGCTGGAGCTTCGCGAACGGGATCCGCCGCGACTTCGGCACCTCACCGCTCATCTGGTAGGTCGTCCGGCCGCGCAGCGTCGCCGCGAGCGAGCCCTCGCCGGGATACCACTGCTCCTTGTAGACGCGCCAGACGAAGCCGGAGCAGTCATACCCACCGCGCGACGCGACACCGAACGGGGCTTCGGCGTCGTCGCTGACGCCGCCCCAGATGTACGGCATGCCGATGTGCTCGACCGCGGTGTCGAGAATGCGGGTCTGCCAGCTCGTCAGCGCCGGCAGCGCAAACGACGCGGCGGCGTCCTCGACGCTGCCGACCTGCCAGTCGCCGAGCTGGAGGATCTGCGCGACCGAATAGGCGGCCTCCGCGCGCGTCGCCGTGTCCTGCGGGCGCAACTCGAGCGAGTCCTCGTTCGCGGGATGGTTGAGTCGCAGGCCGAGCAGCCGCGCGACGACCTCCGTCCCGAAGCGCGACGGGACCGTGAGGCCGGCCGCCCTGGCGCCCTGCAGGAAGGCGGCCGCGGCGTCGCTCAGGCCGAGGGCGCCGACGAGGCGTGCGTCGAGCTCCCACATCTGCACGGGCCGGTTCGGGCTCGACACCTGCTTCGGCGCCGGGGTCGTCGTGGTGGTCGTGGTGGTCGTGGTCGTCGTGGTGGTCGTGGTCGTCGTCGGGATGGTGAGCGTCGGATCGGTGATGGTGGGCGCAGTGACGGGGGGCGCGACGTCCTCCGGCGGCGGAGCGAGTCGCGCCTTGATGTCGAAGACGACGTTCTCGAGCGTCTGCGCCGTCAGCGGGTCGGTCGCCCGGAAGGACGAGACGCTCGTCGCGCCCATCAGCCCGGCTGCGGTGACGGCGCGGATCGACGGGACCGCCCACGAGCTCGGCCGTTCCGTCGCAGCGGCCGCCGGACCGCAACATGCGAGCAGCGCAACGACGACGAAGAGGAGACGGCGACCCATCGCTAATTCAATCGACCTTGACCGCTGTGCACTTTAGGCTTCTCAATCGTGAAAGTCGAGATCGAGCCCGAGCCGTCGGACGAGGAGCGCGCCGCGATCCTCGCGGCGCTCGCGGACGACGCGCCGCCGCCGCTGCCGCCCGTCGAGGACGGCTCCGAGCCGTAACTCTTCGGCTCGCGGGCACGTTCTCCTCATATGTTCGAGGAGTGCATCCGCTGTTGCGAGGCTCCGGCCGTCGACGAGCTCGGCTATTGCGGCCACTGCCACTGGGCGGTCCGCGCCGAGGTCGAGGAAGGCTTCTACCAGCTGCGTGAATACCTGCGCTCATGGGCGCGGTTCAGCGACTGGTGCGACGCCCGCGGCCTCACGCCCGCCTAGCGGCCCGTCGTCGCCGCCCGGCCTTTGAGGAGCGCCGGCGCGCTGCGCGCGTAGTCGAGCCCTGACACCCACGTCAGGACGACGGCGACGAGCAGCGCCCACCAGGCGACCCGGTCGCTCCACGCGCCCGCGGCAGCGAAGCCGCCGAGTGCGGCGGCGAGCGCCTGCGCCCACGTCTTCAGCTTTCCGAGGTCGCGCGCCGCGATGACGACGCCCCGTTCGATCGCCGCCTGGCGGAGGCCGGTGATCAGCACCTCGCGCACGACGATCGCCGCGACCATCCAGCCGGGGACGACGTGCAGGCCGACGAGCATCACCATCGTCGCGAGAACAAGCACCTTGTCGGCGATCGGGTCGAGCAGCGAGCCGAGCGCGGACGACCGTCCGTGGCGTCGCGCAAGCCGTCCGTCGAACCAGTCGGTCGCCATCGCGGCGCAGAAGACGCCCGTCGCCCAGTAGCTGTGACCGTGGAAAGTCCAGGCATACAGCACGACGACGACGGGCACCGAGAGCGCCCGGGCGAGCGTCAGCTGGTCGGCGGGGGACACGAAGCGGGAGAATACGGTGCGCTGATGTTCGACAAGGTCCTCGTCGCCAATCGTGGAGAGATCGCGATCCGCGTCTTCCGGGCGCTGCGCGAGCTCGGGCTCGGCTCTGTCGCCGTCTACTCCGAGGCCGACGCGGGCGCTCTGCACACCGCGTACGCGGACGAGGCGTTCCTGATCGGCCCGACCGCGCCGGCCGAGAGCTACCTCGCCGTCGACAGGCTGCTCGACGCGGCGGCGCGTTCCGGGGCGGGCGCCGTCCATCCGGGGTACGGCTTCCTGGCCGAGAACGCCGGCTTCGCGCGGGCGGTCGAGGAGGCCGGTCTCGTGTGGATCGGCCCGCCGCCGGCGGCGATCGAGCTGATGGGGAACAAGACCGCGGCGCGCACCGCGATGCAGGCGGCCGGCGTTCCGATCATTCCCGGCACGACCGATCCCGTCCGGTCGGTCGACGAGCTGCATGCGCTCGGCGAGGAGATCGGCTACCCGCTGCTGATCAAAGCTGCGGCGGGCGGCGGCGGTAAGGGGATGGAGGTCGTCGAGCGGCCGGCCGACGCCCGGCGCGCGTTCGAGACGGCGCAGCGCCAGGGACAGTCGTACTTCGCGAACCCGGACGTATACGTCGAGAAGCTGATCCTCGATCCCCGCCATGTGGAGGTGCAGGTGCTGGCCGACGCGCACGGGAACGTCATCCATCTCGGGGAGCGCGACTGCACGATCCAGCGCCGTCATCAGAAGCTCGTCGAGGAGACGCCGTCCCCCGCGGTCGACGAGACCCTGCGGGCGCGGATCGGGCAGATCGGCGTCGACGCGGCGCGTGCATGCGGGTACCGCAGCGCCGGCACGATCGAGGGGCTGCTGACCGCGGACGGCGACTACTTCTTCATGGAGATGAACACGCGCATCCAGGTCGAGCACACCGTGACCGAGGAGGTGACGGGCGTCGACCTCGTGCGCGAACAGGTGCGGATCGCGCTCGGCGAGCCGCTTTCGATCACGCAGGACGCGGTGCTGCTGCGCGGCCACGCCATCGAGTGCCGCATCAACGCCGAGGACGTCGCGGCAGGGTTCCTGCCCGCGCCGGCGCCGGTCACGGCGTACCGCGAGCCGTCGGGTCCGGGCGTGCGTGTCGATTCCGGAGTCGCGGCGGGCTACGAGGTGTCGGGGGCGTACGACCCGATGATCGCGAAGCTGATCGTCCGGGGCGTCGACCGCGAGCATGCGCGCATGCGGATGCTCCGCGCGCTCGACGAGTTCGTGATCGACGGGCCGAAGACGCTGATCGGCTTCCACAAGGCGCTGCTCTCGCACGAGTGCTTCGTGCGCGGCGAGACCTGCAACGGCCTCGTGGAGTCGGAGGAGCTCGCCGCGCGCGCGGCCGAGCTGGAACCCGTCCATGTTCGTGACGAACTGTCACAAGCGAATGGGCGCGTCGCGCCACGCGCGCGCGTCGTCGAGGTCGAAGGGAAGCGGTTCGCCGTGCGGGTGCTCGAGCCGGAGCAGCCGTGGCAGGAGCTCGCGCGCCGGCGCGCCGAGCGGGCCCGCGCCGGAGGGGCGGGAGCAGGTGGGGCTGTCCTCTCGCCGATGCAGGGCACCGTCCTCTCGGTCGCCGTCGCCGACGGCGACGTCGTCGAGCCGGGAGCTGTCGTCTGCGTCGTCGAGGCGATGAAGATGGAGAACGAGGTGCGCACCCACAGCGCCGGCACGGTTGCCGGGCTCGCGGTGGCGGTCGGTCAGGCCGTCGCGAGCGGCCAGGTGATCTGCCGCGTCGAGAGCGGCGACTGAGGGCTTTACCCGGTTCGAACATGCACGCCCGTAGGGTCGGAGTCGTGCGCATCCTCCTCGCCCTCGCCGTCGCACTCGTGCTCGCCGCCGTCGCCGGCGCGACCGCGCCGCCGGTCGTGAACGTGCCCGCCGGCCCGGTTTCGACGATTGCGACCCAGCGCGGGCAGCTCGTTTCGATCGCATTGCCGCACCGCGCCGGCAGGTCATGGCGTCTCGCCCGGAACGGCAATCCGAGCATCCTTCGCCAGGTCGGCGAGGCCGACGTCGGCGCGAACGTCGTCGTCGT
>JAICLU010000140.1 GCA_025925195.1 Thermoleophilia bacterium | reverse complement strand
CGGCGCTCGCGAGCGCGGCGATCTGGGCGGTGGTGGCGGGAACGTCCCACGTCTTCGTCGTCGTCATCGACTGGACGACGACGGGCGCCCCGCCGCCGACCGCGACGTCACCGACGTGGATCTGGCGTTCGCTTGCCATCGCAATCAGTCTAGCCCGGGGCTCCGAGCCGGCCCCCGGCTTCAGCGGATCGTGAGGCGCAGGCGAATCGTGAGGGGATGGCCCGCGTGACATTTCCGTTCACGGCGCTTTGCAGGGACAACGGCGTCCCAGCCTGTCCACGCCCGACACGCCACGAACCTGAAACGGGGGCAACCCCCGTTACGGAGCCGTGACGGGCCGTGAGGGGATGGCCCGCGTGACATTTCCGTTCACGGCGCTTTGCAGGGACAACGGCGTCCCAGCCTGTCCAGGCCCGACACGCCACGAACCTGAAACGGGGGCAACCCCCGTTACGGAGCCGTGACGGCTAGTGGGGGCCGCCTGTGAGGTCGTTGTTGAGGGCTATGAAAGCGACGAAGAGGACGATTGCGATCCCGATCAGCGAGACACGCTCGTACACCTCGCGCGCGAGCGCGCGGCGGCGGATCGACTCGACGATCGAGACCGCGATGTGGCCGCCGTCGAGCGGCAGCAGCGGCAGCAGGTTCAGCAGTGCGAGCGACATGCTGACGAGCCCCAGGATCTCGAGGTAGTACGGGAGGCCCACCCGCAGCGCCGCCGCGGACTCGCGGACGATGCCGACCGTGCCTGTCAGCTGCTTCCGCTCGCGTGCGTGGAAGAGGCCGCCGATCGCGGCACCGGTACCGGTCGTGATCTGCCACAGCTCCGAGCCGGACTTCCGCACCGCCGCGGCCGCTCCGTACTGCTCGAGCCGCGACGTCGGGACGAAGCCCCAGATGTAGTGACCGCCCCGCTTGATCGTCTTCTTCGGGCCGAGCCTCACCGTCCGGCCGCCGCGCTCGACCGTCACGGCGATCGGGCGCCCACGGCTCGCGCGGATCCGCCTTGACACCGCGGCGAAGCTCGGCGTCCGGGCGCCGTCGACGGCGATCACCTTGTCGCCGGCCTGCAACCCGGCCGACGCCGCCGGCGTATTGCCCTCCACCGCTCCGACCTCGGTGCTCGGCTTCCCGGTCGGCGCGCCCGTCATCAGGACGGCGAAGAAGATGACGAAAGCGACGACGACGTTCGCGAACGGGCCCGCCGCGATCACGACGAGCCGCTTCCAGGTCGGCTGCCGCCAGTAGGCGTCCGTGCCGGTTGCCTCGTCGAGCTCCCGGATCGCGCGCTCGGCCGACCGGGTCGCGCCGGGCGTCAGGTCGGCGGTCGAGAGGATCTCCTGCAGCGCCGGCAGCTCCGCGCGCACGCCGGTGAACTCCTCGGCGTCGAGCTGCCGTCGGACGCGCTGCGCGACCGGCACGAGCCCCGGCTCCTCGTGGAGCGCCGGCCGGATCCAGACGTCGAAGTCACGAGCCGCCGGCCGGTGCATCCCGGGGATGCGGACGTAGCCGCCGAGCGGGATCGCGCCGATGCCGTACTCGACGCCGTTCCGCTTCACCTTCACGAGGGCCGGTGGAAAGCCGACGTAGAACTTCCGCGGCTTGATCCCCACCGCGCGCGCAGCCGTGAAATGCCCCAGCTCGTGCAGGAAGATGAGGAGCAGCAGGCCGAGGACGACGACGAGATAGGTCATGCCACCGCCATGCCTTCCTCGGCGAGCCGTCTCGCAACCCGATCGGCCTCGACGAGGTCGTCCAGGTCGCGCGCCGGCGCGCCCTCGACGCGGCCGAGCACGTCGCCCGTGACCTCGGGGATCGCGAGGAACGGCAGCCGGCCTGCGAGGAACGACGCGACCGCGACCTCGTTCGCCGCGTTGAACGCGGCGGGATATGTGCCGCCTTTCTCCCCCGCCTCGCGGGCGAGCGCGAGCATCGGGAACGTCTCGAGGTCCGGGGCCTGGAACTCGAGCGTCAGCGACGTCAGGTCGAGCGGCGCGAGCGGCGTCGCCGCGCGCTCGGGATACGTCAGCGCATACGAGATCGGGACGCGCATGTCGGGATAGCCGACGTGCGCGAGTGCCGCCCCGTCGCGGAATCGCACGAGCGAATGGACGATCGACGTCGGCTGCAACACGACCTCGATCCGGTCGTACGGGACGTCGAACAGGAAATGCGCCTCGATCAGCTCGAGCCCCTTGTTGGCGAGCGTCGCCGAGTCGATCGTGATCTTCGGGCCCATCTGCCAGGTCGGATGCGCGAGCGCCTGCTCGGGCGTCACATCGGCGAGCTCGTCCCGCGTGCGGCCGCGGAACGGCCCGCCCGAGCCGGTGAGGACGAGCGTGTCGACGCCCGCCTGCCCCTCCAAGCACTGGAAGAGCGCCGAGTGCTCGCTGTCGACCGGAATGATCCGTCCACGACCACGCGCGAGCTCGCCGCCGGCAACGAGGCTCTCCTTGTTCGCGAGCGCGAGGTCGACGCCGTTGTCCAGCGCCCACAACGTCGCGTGGATCCCCGCGAAGCCGACGACAGCGTTCAGGACGACGTCCGGTTGCGCGCGCTCGAGCAGCTCGGTCAGGTCGCCGCCGACCTGCTTGAACGGCGCGTCGACGTCGTCGAGCGGCGTCGTGGCAGAGGCGGCGGCACAGAGCTCGAGCTCGGGATGTGCCTCGACGATCTCGATCGCCTGGCGCCCGATCGACCCCGTCGCGCCGAGGAGGGCGACCCGCTTGACCATGCGGCAAGTGTACGGAGGGCGGCTCAACAAACCGGGCCCGGGTTGGATCAAGCTCCACGCATGGATCCCGTCCTGCGCGAGATCGAGCGGTCCTACAGCCGGAATCTGACCCGGTTCGTCCGGCTCGCGCACGCGATCGTCGGCAGCCGCGAGAGTGCCGAAGAGGTCGTACACGACGCCTTCGCCGGCGCCATTCGCGACCGTGCCGACTTCCGCGGCTCGGGGCCGGTCGACGCCTGGCTCTGGCGGATCGTCGTCAACGCGGCGCGGCGCTCGCTTCGCGACCGGGCAAGGGACTACGAGCTCGAAGTCGACGCAGTCGAGGCGCCCCCGGCACCGGAGCTGGAGGCCGTTTCGCCGCTCGTCGCGTCGCTGCCGGAACGACAGCGGCTCGTCGTCTTCCTTCGCTACTACGCCGACCTCGACTACCGCGCAATCGCCGACGTGCTCGGGGTCACGGTCGGCACCGTCTCGGCATCGCTCGCGGCGGCGCACGCGCACCTTCGAACCGCACTGGAGGCCACAGCACATGGTTGATCTCGACCCCCGACTCGTCCGCGAGCTGGAACGGATCGCACCCGCCGAGCCCGCACCGGAGCCACGCTGGCGCGAGCTGCGTCCCCGCCACAACCGAGTGCGCGTCGCGGCGGTTGCAATCGTGGTCGCGGCCGCGATCGGGCTTGCCGTGCCGTGGCAGCGCGGCCCCGCCTCGCTCTCCGCGGCAGAAGCGGCTCGGGTCGTGCAGCGCGCGGCCGCGGCGCTCGCCCCGACCGGCGGCGCGTCGGGCGGCGTCCTGCACGTCCGCATGCACGTCACGGTGGCGTCGCCCTACCACCCGAAGGCCGTCGCGTGGTCGGGCGACGAGGAGCGCTGGACCGACGAACGCGGCGCTCGGACATTCCGCTTCCGGACGACGTTCCCGAATCTCACGGCGCCGATCGAGCTCGGCGGCTCTCGTCGCAGCGGAGCGATCTCCGTGTACGACCCGTCGACGGCGACGCTCTACTCGCGGCATCGCCCGATCGGGCCGTTCGCCGACCCGGTCGAGCAGGCGAAGCGCGAGCTCCGAGGCGGCACCGGCCTCACGGTGCGTCGAGCCGGCGATACGTACCGGATCGAGGACGATCGCGACATCCGATCGCCGACGGTGCTCGTCGTCGACGCGAAGACCTTTCGCCCGATCCGGCAGATCTCGACGATCGCCGGCGCGGCTCCGTTCGCCCTCTACTCGCAGAAGCCGCGCGCGCCGTTGAGCGAGGAGTGGCAGACGGTGACGGAGTACCGCGTCTACGAGTACCTCTCGGACGGCGACCTCGCCTCGATCCGCGCGCAGCATCCGCGCGCGAAGATCGCGGCGGCACGCGCCATGCCGAGGTCGTTCAGGGAGCGTTTTCAGCCGTGGACGGGTCTGTGAGGACCTCCTCGAGCTCGGCCGCCGATGTCACGGCCTCGTGGTGACCTTCGACGTGGAGCCTGGCGCCGAATGACCGGACGGCCGTGCGCAGCCGCTCGTCGATCGCGTCGCAGAGCGCGTCGCCGAGAAAGAGCACGCCGTCGGGATCGACGAAGACGACGCACGAGTCGTCCGCGTGTGCACCGCCGACGTGCCGCACGCGCGCGGTGACCCCGCCCAGCTCGATGTCGATCCGGTCGGCGAAGACGATGTCCGCAGGCATGACCTCCACCGTCCGTGGCGACGGCAGCTCTTCCTTCACGTTCTCGGCGTGCTGCGGCGACGACAGCCCGGCCGCGACGCGCGCGTCGAGCCCGTCGTCCGTCCAGTCGCATGCCGCGAGCTCGCGCAACCGCTCCGCCGTCAGTGCGTGCGCGATCACGAGCCCGCCGACCTCGACGGCGCCGAGCACGTGATCCCAGTGCGAGTGCGTGTAGACGACGGCGTCCGGACGCCGCGGCAGCGCATCGAGCAGCAGCCGTGCATGCGCGCGCGACGCGCCGGCGTCGAGCATCAGCGTCCGCCGCTCGCCGACGACGGCGCAGAGCGACGGCCGGTCGGGCGGTCCGGGTGGCAACCACCAGACGTGTTCGCTGATCTGCTCCATGTAGCGTTCACCTTCATGGACAGACCCGAGATCGACAAGCCCGAAGGAGACATTCCGTTCGAGCTCGGCATCGACGACATCGTCGTCGGAGACGGCGACGAGGCGGTCGCGGGCAAGAAGGTGACCGTCCACTACGTCGGTGTCGCGTTCCGCACGGGCGAGGAGTTCGACGCCTCGTGGAACCGCGGCGAGCCGTTCGAGTTCAAGCTCGGCAAGGGCCAGGTGATTCCCGGCTGGGACGCCGGCGTACAGGGCATGCGGGTCGGCGGCCGCCGCAAGCTGACGATCCCGTCGGCGATGGCGTACGGCGCCCGAGGCGCCGGCGGCGTCATCCAGCCGCACGAGCCGCTGACCTTCGTCGTAGACCTGCTCGCCGTCGACTGATGCGCGAGGTCACGGCCGGGATCTGGCACTGGCAGGCGCCGCACCCCGACTGGGGCGGCGAGGAGGACGAGTGGTGGCCGGAGCTCGTGTCGTCGTACGCGATCGAGACGGGCGACCAGTTTGTGCTGACCGATCCGCTCGCCGTCCCGGACGAGCTCCGCGAGCGCGCCACCGCCGTGCTGCTGACCGCGCCGTACCACGAGCGCGACGCACGGAAGCTCGGACTGCCGATCCACACCCCGCCGGCCGACACCTGGCAGGACTGGGTCGAGAAGTTCGGCGTCGACCCGGAGAAGGTGCGCGGCATGGAGAGTGAGGATCTCGCGTGGCTCCGCGCCGGCGAGGGCGAGGGCCACTTCCACGAGCCGGGCGCGTGGCCCTTCGACATCCAGGCGTACGCGGGTCGCGAGGACAACGACGTGATCCTCTGGCTGCCGGCTGCCGGCGCCCTCGTCTGCGGCGACACGATCTCCGACTTCGGAGACGGGCTCGACATCCACCTCGGCGGCCGCACGCACGTGACGAAGGAGCAGGTCCAGGAGCGCCTGCGGCCGCTGCTCGACCTGCCCGTCGAGCTCGTCCTGCCCGCGCACGGCGAACCGACCGACCGCGCCGCGCTCGCGCGTGTGCTCGACGTCATCTAGCCGGCGGGTACCGAAACGTCTCGCCCCTGAGCTCGAGCGCCGCGTGCTCGATTTCTGGAGCGGCGAGCTCCACGTCGCCGTCGACTCGCTCGATGCCGACGGCCTCGTCGTCGTTCCCGATCCGAGGGCGCATGCCGCGGAACGCCACGGAACGATGCGCACGGCTCGTGGCACGTGGTTGCTGGCGCCCCCGGCTGCCGTCGCCGCCGTGGCGGCCAACCCGGAGGAGTTCGCCGCCGACGTCGCCGCGCGTGCGCAGGACGACGCGCTCTTCCATTACCTCGCCTCCGACCCGCGCCGTGACCCGGATCCCCGCGTCTGCACGCTCGGCGCCGGGCACCGACCGCTGCTCGACTCGTTGCAGCGTGCCGCGGGAACCGAGGCGGCCGAGGAGGCCGACGTCGACGTCGCGCACCCGCTCGCCGTCGGCATCGTCGAACGCGGACGCCTGCTGGCGATCGGGTCACTCCTCGAAGAGGACGCGCGCACCGTCGACGTCGGCGTGCTCGTGCATCCCGCGGAACGCCGCCGCGGCCTCGGCGTCGCGGTCGTCGCAGCGCTCGCCGCGCGCGCCGCTGGGGACGGGCTCCTCGTGCAGTACCGGTGCAGATCGGCGAACGAGGCGTCGGCCCGGCTCGCGCACGCATGCGGCTTCGCGCTCTGGGGCGAGTTGACGGTCGCGCCGCCGCGCGCTCAGGCGTAGCCGAACGCGCGCACGAGGTAGTACGCGGCGGGCGCTGCGAACAGAAGCGCGTCGACGCGGTCGAGCACGCCACCGTGTCCACCGAGCAGGCGGCCGGTGTCCTTCACCTGCATGTCGCGCTTCAGCATCGACTCGAACAGATCGCCGGCGACGCCCACGAGCGCGATCGCGAGACCGAGGACGACCCCCTCCCAGATCACGAGGTAGTGATGGCGATCCTGATACAGCGCGACGAACGCGACGAAGACGCCGACGAGCGTCCCGACCACGAACCCCTCCCACGTTTTGCCCGGCGAGAGCGTCGGCGCCAGCTTGTGCCGGCCGATCAGCCGGCCGCCGAAGTACGCGAACGTGTCCGACCCGAACACGACGAGCAACAAGGTGAACGAGATGAGGCGAGGCTCGGTGTGCAGCCGGCGCAGCAGG
>JAICLU010000163.1 GCA_025925195.1 Thermoleophilia bacterium | reverse complement strand
TTCGCCTCCCAGTACGCGTTCATCTCGGGGAACGGCCGCACGTAGAAGCGGTCGCCGGCGAAGTCGGCGATGACACCGTTCAGCCGGATGAGAAACGCGTCGTTCTGACCGAGCGCGATCCCGCGCGGCGTCGCGGTCTCGCGCGACCCGTAGGCGCCGGTGTTCAGCGCGAGCATCGGCACCGGACCGGCGTTCGCGGCGACCTTCGCGAGCGAATTCGTCTGCGCGAAGGAGACGAAGGAGTGGACGATCTGGGTCTGCTGGCCCGTCTGGTTCTGAAACCGTGACGGGTCGCCGTGCAGGCCGAGAAGGATCGCTGCGAGCGCGAGCACGTGCATCGCGCGGCAGGGTAGCCCGGTTCGGGACGAACCTCTAGGCCAGCTCGACGCGCTCGATCACGACGTCGGAGCGGGGCTTGTCGCTCGCGTCCGTGTCGACCGCCGAGATCGCGTCCACGACGTCCATGCCGGACGTGACGCGGCCGAAGACGGTGTGCTTCCCGTCGAGCCACGGCGCCGACTCGGTCGTGACGATGAAGAACTGGCTGCCGTTCGTGTTCGGCCCGGCGTTCGCCATCGCCAGGGCGCCGCGCTCGACCTTGTGGTCGTTGAACTCGTCCTCGAACGTGTAGCCCGGGCCGCCGCGGCCGGTGCCGGTCGGGTCGCCGCCCTGGATCATGAAGTCCGGGATGATGCGATGGAAGATGACCCCGTCGTAGAAGCCGTCGCGGGCGAGCTTCTCGAAGTTCTCGACCGTCTTCGGCGCGTCGTCGGCGAACAGCTCGATCGCGATCGCGCCGTGGTTCGTGTGGAGGGTGGCCTCGCTCATGCGGTGCGCAGCCTATCGGCGAGCGGCTCGATCGCGCCGGCGGTCGGCTCGAGCGCGCCGGACTCGAGCCCGGCCACGAGCTCCGCCAGCAGCGCGCGGGCCTCGCTGTCCTGGTCGACGGCGAGCACGGTGTTGACCGCCGCGAGGTGCTGCCGCTCGTCGTACAGCTCGACCGCGACCGTCGAGAGCTCCCGGGCCGGGATGTACGAGTCGTCCGGAACGCCGACCCGGACGTGGACGACGCGCCCGTCCGGCAGCGTCGCGTCTCGCGTCAGCGGGGTGCGGAGACTCATGGCCCACTTCATTGCAAGAGGAAGGCGCGGCCAAACACGGAACCCCTCCGGATGGGCATCGACCGCATCGTCCACTTCCGCGCGCGGACGGTCTTCGCGATCCTCGGGATCCTGCTCGCCGTCGGCGTTTTGCTCTGGGTTTTGTGGACGGCGCGCCACGTCCTGACCTGGGTGCTGATCGCCCTCTTCCTCTCACTCGCGCTGAACCCGGCGGTCGAGCTGCTGCAGCGCCACGGTCTCCGGCGCGGCCTTGCGGTGGCGATCACCTTCCTCGTCGCGCTCGCGGTCGTCGCGGGACTCGGCGCGCTCTTCGTCCCGACCCTCGTCGACCAGGTGAACAGCTTCGCGGACAAGGTGCCGGACTACGTCCACGACCTCACGCACGGCCGGGGCCGGCTCGGCTTCCTCGAGACGCGCTACCACATCGTCGAGCGGATCAAGCGCGCGGTGCACAACAACGGCGTCGGCAAGCTGGCCGTGGGTGCCGGCGCGGCGCTCGCGGTGACGAAGAGCGTCGTGTCGGCTGTCGTCGCGACGGTGACGATCGTGTTCATCACCCTCTTCATGCTGCTCGAGGGGCCCGACTGGATGGAGCGCATCTACGGCCTCGTCGCCGAGGAACGCCGGCCGCGCTGGCAGCGCGTCGGCCACGACATCTACCGGACGGTCGGCGGCTACGTCAGCGGCAACCTGCTGATCAGCCTGATCGCCGGCATCTCGTCCGGCATCGTCATCTGGCTCGCCGGCGTCCCGTACGCAGTGGCGCTCGGCCTGCTCGTCGGGCTGCTCGACCTGATTCCGCTCGCGGGCGCGACGATCGCGGCAATCGCCGTCGTGCTCGTCGCGATCGCGTCCGCCGGCACGACGGGGGCGATCGTCGTCGGCGTCTTCTTCGTCGTCTACCAGCAGATCGAGAACCACGTCATCCAGCCGCTCGTCTACGGCCGGACGGTGCAGCTCTCGCCGCTCGCCGTGCTCCTGTCGGTGCTCGTCGGCGCCGAGCTGGCCGGCGTGCTCGGCGCGCTCGCTGCGATTCCGGTCGCCGGCGCGCTGCAGGTCGTCTTCGTCGACTGGCGAAGACACCGCATCGAGCAGGTAATTCCTGTTTCTACGACATAAACGTATGTCGTAGAAACGTGGGCCGAACCGGCCGCACAAACCCTCCTTTCGGCCGATGTAGACCCCGTTCGAAAAGCCGATGTTCCAATGGTGCGCGCCGCACGCATCATCCTCGGAGTCATCGCCGCCGCTGCGCTGGTCGTTCCAGCGGCTTCGGCCGCGCCCCGGCACAGCGGCGCAGCGCTGTCGCCGCTCGAGTCGGGCGTGCTCGTCGACATCAACGCATTCCGGCGCTCGCACGACCTGGTGCCGCTGAAGCTCAATGCGAAGCTCGGCGCAGCCGCGCTCGCCCATACCGAGCAGATGGCCCAGGACGGCTACTTCGCGCACGAGTCGGCCGACGGCTCGCTCTTCTGGAAGCGCATCCAGTCGTTCTACGGCTCGAGCCCGTGGCGCTACTGGTCGGTCGGCGAGAACCTCCTCTGGTCGTCGCCGGACGTGTCGCCGGCGAACGCCCTGCAGATGTGGCTGGCGAGCCCCGAGCACCGCGCGAACTTGATGAACCCGCGCTGGCGTGAGATCGGCGTCGCGGCCGAGCATGTCGCCGCGGCGCCGGGCGTCTACAACGGGCTCGACGTCACGATCGTCACGACCGACTTCGGTGTCCGCTACTAGGGCATACCCTTCTCCCGGGCGCCGGTAGCTCAGGGGACAGAGCGGCGGACTTCTAATCCGCGGGTCGGAGGTTCGAATCCTCCCCGGCGCATCGAGCGTTCTCTCTTCGAAACCCGAATCGGAGAGGGAGGTAGGCGTATGGCCGAGCGGAAGCTCGCAGGCAAGAAGGTCGCGATCCTCGCGGCCGACATGTTCGAGCGCGTCGAGCTCGAGGAGCCGCGGCAGGCGCTCGAGGATGCGGGCGCGACGACCGAGGTGATCTCGATCCACGACGGCGAGATCCAGGGCTTCGACCACTTCGACCCGGCCAACAAGGTCAAGGTCGACCGGACGGTCGAGGAGGTCTCGGTCGACGACTACGACGCGCTCCTCATCCCGGGCGGCGTCGGCAATCCCGACCAGCTGCGCGGCGACGAGAACGCCGTCAGCTTCGTCCGTGCGTTCGCCGACGCGGGCAAGCCGATGGCGGTCATCTGCCACGGCCCCTGGATGCTCGTCGAGTCGGGTGTCGTCCGCGGCAAGCGGGTCACGTCGTGGCCGACGCTCGAGACCGACATTCGCAACGCCGGCGGCGAGTGGGTCGACGAGGAGGTCGTCGTCGACGGCGGCATCGTGACGAGCCGCAAGCCGGACGACATTCCGGCCTTCAACGAGAAGATGATCGAGGAGTTCTGCGAGGGCCGGCATCCGGCCCGGACGAACGCCTGAGCGAGACGCGCTGCCACGGGCGGCTACGCTGTAGCCGCTCGTGGTGGCGGTAGCTCAGTTGGTAGAGCTCCGGGTTGTGGTCCCGGTGGTCGCGGGTTCGAGTCCCGTCCGCCACCCTCAGCGTTCTGTCTAGGCTCCGTTCCATGGCAGACGCCCTCGACCAGCTCAAGGCGCGCATGTCCGACCTCGGCCGCGCCTCGCAGCTCGGGATGCTGCTCGCCTGGGACCAGCGCACGCAGATGCCGCCGGCCGGCGCGCGCCAGCGCGGCGAGCACATGGCGTTCCTGCAGAAGCTGGCGCACGGCATCCTCGTCGATCCGGAGGTCGGCCGCCTCCTCGACGAGCTGGAGCCGCGTCTGGATTCGCTCGACCCCGACTCGTTCGACTACGGCCTGATCAGGCTCGCGAAGCGCTCCTACGAGAAGGAGGTCAACGTCCCGGCCGAGCTGCGCGAGGAGATGGCCCGCGCCGCGGCCGAGGGCAACGCGGTCTGGCTGAAGGCGAAGGCGACCTCCGACTTCCAGCTCTTCCTGCCGGCGCTCGAGCGCAATATCGAGTCGCGCCACCGGTATGTCGAGGCGCTCGCGCCCGAGGGTGAGCGGTACGACGTCCTCCTCGACGACTTCGAGCCTGAGATGAAGACGGAGGACGTCACGCGGATCTTCGCCGAGCTGCGTGACGAGCTCGTGCCGCTGATCGCCGAGCTGCGGGAGCGCGAGGTCGACGACTCGTTCCTGACCGGCGACTTCGACGTCGACGCGCAGGTCGCGATGCTGCACGACGTGATCGACACGTTCGGTCACCGGCCGGACAGCTGGCGCATCGATCCGACCGAGCACCCGTTCGCCGCGAGCGCCGGCCGCGACGACATCCGGATCACGACGCACTGGTACCCAAGGAACCTCGACTCGCTCTTCTCGACGATGCACGAGTACGGGCACGGCCTCTACCAGCACCAGCTGCCGGCCGAGGTTGAGTCGCTGCCGGTCGGCGGCCCTGCGTCGCTCGCCGTGCACGAGTCGCAGAGCCGCCTGTGGGAGAACCTCGTCGGGCGCAGCCTGCCGTTCTGGCGCTTCTACTACCCTCGCGTGCAGGAGCGGTTCCCGCAGCTGAAGGGCGTCGACGTCGACCGGTGGTACGCGGCGGTCAACAAGTCGCAGCCGTCGCTCATCCGCATCGAAGCGGACGAGGTGACGTACGGCATGCACGTGATCCTCCGCTTCGAGCTCGAACAGGACATCATCAACGGCCGCGTCGCGTTGCGCGACCTGCCGGATGTGTGGGGACAGAAGATGCACGACTATCTCGGCGTCGAGGTGCCCGACGACGCGCAGGGCGTGCTGCAGGACGTGCACTGGGGCGCCGGGCTCATCGGCTACTTCTCGACGTATCTCCTCGGCACCGTGATGTCCGTGCAGATCTGGGAGAAGATGCAGGAAGACGTCGGCGATCTCGACGAGTTGATGGAGCGCGGCGAGTTCACGCCGCTACGCGAGTGGCTCGGCGCGAACGTCCATGCGCACGGCCGCAAGTACCCGCCGCAAGAGCTGATGCAGAAGGCTGTTGGAAGCGGCATCGTTGCGAAGCCGTACCTCGCCTACATCAAGCGGATTTTCGGGGCCGCGGTCGCCGCGTTGGAGGCTCTGCTCCGGCGCCCGGCCGGTAGCCGGCGAACGTCGATTCGAACACG
>JAICLU010000133.1 GCA_025925195.1 Thermoleophilia bacterium | reverse complement strand
CGTCGAATTGCAGAAGTCGAACATCCTCCTGCTCGGGCCGACCGGCTGCGGGAAGACGCTGCTCGCCCAGACGCTGGCGCGGATCCTCAACGTCCCGTTCGCGATCGCCGACGCGACCGCGCTCACCGAGGCGGGCTACGTCGGCGAGGACGTCGAGAACATCCTTCTCAAGCTGATCCAGGCTGCCGACTTCGACATCAAGAAGGCGGAGACGGGGATCATCTACATCGACGAGGTCGACAAGATCGCGCGCAAGGCGGACAATCCGTCGATCACGCGCGACGTCTCGGGCGAGGGCGTGCAGCAGGCGCTGCTGAAGATCCTCGAGGGGACGGTCGCGTCGGTGCCGCCGCAAGGCGGCCGCAAGCACCCGCACCAGGAGTTCCTGTCGATCGACACGACGAACATCCTCTTCATCTGCGGCGGCGCGTTCGCGGGCCTCGACAAGATCATCGCGCGGCGGATCGGCAAGAACGCGATCGGCTTCGGCGCAGAGCTGCACTCGAAGCACGACGTCGCCGGGTCGGAGCTCCTGGCCGGCGTCATGCCGGAGGATCTCCTGAACTTCGGCCTGATCCCCGAGTTCATCGGGCGCCTGCCGGTCATCTCGGCGGTCCACCAGCTGCGCCGCGAGGATCTCGTCCAGATCCTGACCGAGCCGAAGAACGCGCTCTCGAAGCAGTACCAGCGCTTCTTCGGCTACGACAACATCGAGCTCGTCTTCACCGACGACGCGATGTGGGAGATCGCCGACAAGGCGCTCGAGCGCGAGACCGGCGCCCGCGGGCTGCGGTCGATCATCGAGGCCGCCCTGCTCGACGTGATGTTCGAGCTGCCGTCTCGCCGTGACGTCACGAAGTGCGTGATCACGAAGGAGACGATCTCGCAGGGCCTTCGGCCCACGCTGGTCACCACCGGCGGTTCGCTCGACGACGACGTCGTCGAGCAGACCGCGTAGCCGCGCTTTCTCACGCGCCGCCCTTGACATCGGTCGCTGCGCGGCGTAAAAGCGGAGACCTGAATCGGGTCTCAGGTTCCTGAGGCTCCATCCGACCTCGGAGGGTCAGACATGACAGGACGCTGGACGCGTGGTGCGCTGTTCCTCGCCGGAGCGGCCCTCGCGGCTGCGGCGCTCGCAGGCACCGCCGCCGCACGGGTACACGCACGGGGCGCCGCCGCGGCGAAGACCGTCAACGTCGGCTTCATCTACTCGAAGACCGGCGGCCTCGCCGCCTTCGGCCAGGAGGAGTACGACGGCTTCCGGGCCGGGCTCGCCTACACCAAGGGCAAGTGCGGCGGCTACACGATCAACCCGACGTTCATCGACGACGCGACCGACCCGGCGACCGCCGTCTCGGCGTTCAAGAGCCTCGTCGGGCAGGGCATCACGATCATCGGCGGCACCGACTCGTCCGGCATCGCCGGGCAGCTCGCGCCGCTCGCAGCCCAGAACAACGTCCTCTACATCAGCGGCGCCGCCGCAGCCGACGCGATCACCGGCCTCAATCGCAACACGTTCCGCGCCGGCCGGCAGACCCTGCAGGACGTCATCGACGCCGCGAACATCTTCCCGCCGAAGTCGACGGGCAAGAAGGTCGTCGTCTTCGCCGAGGACACCGCGTTCGGCGCCGGCAACGTCTCGGCCGTGCAGCTGATCTTCGGCCGCAAGGGACACAGCGTCTCGAAGATCCTGTCGCCGTTCGGCGCCGCGGATCTGACGCCGTACGCGCAGCAGCTGAAGAACTCGAACGCGGATGCCGCATTCGTCGCCTGGGCGAACACGACGAACGCTGCGGCGATGTGGCAGTCCCTGCAGCAGCAGGGCGTCTCGCAGAAGATGACGATCATCACCGGCCTCGCGAACCGCGAGTCGTACGACTCGATCGGGCCGCTCGTGCAGGGCGTGACGCTCCTTTCGCACTACGTCTACCAGGCGCCGCACAACGCGGCGAACACGTACATGGTCAAGTGGCTCGCGAAGAACAAGCTCGGCGTGCCGAACCTCTTCACGCCCGACGGCTTCGTGACCGCCCAGATGATGTGCCGCGCGGTCGCGAAGGGCGGCACGAGCACCTCGAGCCAGATCTCCGCGCTCGAGGGCTGGCAGTTCCTCGCGCCGAAGGGCAAGCAGCGGATCCGCCCGCAGGATCACGCCATGCTGCAGCCGATGTTCCAGGTGCAGCTCGTTCCCGGCAAGGGCGGCCACTACGTCGTCAAAGTCCTGAAGACGATCTCGGCCGGGAACGTCCAGCCCCCCGTCACGCCGTTCAAGTAAGCGGTTGACGAACCCTCCGATCCTCGCCACACGCAACCTCGGGCTCGACATCGGCGGCGCGACCATCGTCGCCGATGTCAGCCTCGAGGTTGCCGAGGGCGAGCTGCTCGGGATCATCGGGCCGAACGGAGCGGGCAAGACCTCCCTCTTCAACCTCCTGTCCGGGATCTACCGCCCGACGGCGGGGACGATCGAGCTCGCCGGGCGGAACATCACGCAGCAGGCGACCTACCGCCGCACCCGCGAGGGGCTCGGGCGGACGTTCCAGGTGTCGAGCGTCTTCCCGCTCCTGACGGTGCACGAGAATGCCCGGCTCGCGGCGGAGTCGGCGCTCGGCGGGACCCTGCGGCTGTGGCGGCGCGCGACAAGCGTCCGGCCGGCGCTCGAGCGGGCGAACGCTGCGTTGCAGCGGGTCGGCCTGACGCAGCATGCGATGGCGCACGCGGGCTCGCTCGCGCACGGTGACAAGCGCCGCCTCGAGATCGCGATGCTCCTCGCGGCCGACAAGCCGGTGCTGCTGCTCGACGAGCCGATGGCCGGGCTCTCCGCCGAGCACGTGCCGCAGCTCGTCGAGCTGATCCGGTCGATCCATCTCGAGGAGCGCAAGACGGTGCTGATGGTCGAGCACCACATGGACGTCGTCACCGGGCTCGCGCAGCGCATCGCCGTCATGCACCACGGCGCGCTCCTCGCGTGCGACACACCCGCAGCGGTGATGGCGAACGAGACGGTGCAGTCCGCATATCTGGGAGAAGAGCTGTGAGTGCCGTCGCGCAGCGGACGCTGCTCTCCGTGCGCGACCTGCACGTCGTGATCGGGCAGTCGCACGTGCTGCAGGGCGTGAGCTTCGACGTGCCCGAGGGCGGAGTCACCGCGCTCCTCGGCCGCAACGGCGTCGGCAAGACGACGACGCTCCGCGCCATTCTCGGCCTCGTCGGCCGGCGCGGGTCGGTGACGCTCGCGGGCGACGAGCTGACCGGGATGTCGACGCACCGGATCGTGCGGCGACGCGTCGGCTACGTCCCCGAGGACCGCGACGTCTTCACCGGACTGACGGTCGCCGAGAACCTGCGGCTCGCGGAGCGCGACCCGGAGCCGCGGTACGACCTCGTGTACGAGCTCTTCCCCGAGCTCGAGCAGCGGGCGTCGCAGCGTGCCGGGACGCTCTCGGGCGGCCAGCAGCAGATGGTCGCGATCGCCCGCGCGCTCCTGAACGACAACCGCGTCCTGCTCGTCGACGAGCCGACCAAGGGGCTCGCGCCGGCGCTCGTCGCCGACGTGGCGCGCGTGCTCGAGCGGCTCGCGGAGCTGACGACCGTGCTGCTCGTCGAGCAGAACCTCGGCGTCGTGCGGCGAATCGCGAAGGACGCGATCGTGCTCGACCAGGGCCGCGTCGTGCACAGCGGCGACGCGCAGGAGCTGCTCGCGCAGCCGGAGCTCGTCAGGCGGCTGCTCAGCGTGGGGTCCCACGCATGAGCACGTTCGTCCTGCTGACCGTGACCGGGCTCGGGCTCGGTGCGATGTACTTCCTGATCGCTTCCGGGCTCTCGCTCATCTACGGGCTGATGGGCGTGCTGAACTTCGCGCACGGCGCGTTCATCACGGTCGGCAGCTACGGGACGTGGTGGGCGTCGGTGCACGTCTTCGAGGGCGTGCACTCGTCGCTCTGGCGCTGGCTGCTGAGCGCGCTGCTCGGGCTCGTGCTCGGCGGCGTCTTCGCGGCGCTCGTCGAGCTGATCCTCATCCGGCCGCTCTACGCGCGCCACATCGAGCAGGTGCTCGTCACGGTCGGCCTGCAGCTCGCGTTCGTCGCCCTCGTCACCGGCATCTGGGGGCCCGACCCGAAGACGTTCGTCGTTCCGCCGTGGCTGCACGAGACGACCGACCTGGGCGGCGCGCACATCCCGAACGACCGCTGGATCGAGATCGCGACCGCCGCCGTCGTGCTCGCGCTGCTGCAGCTCTTCCTGCGCAAGACGCGGTACGGCCTGATCATCCGTGCCGGCGTCGAGAACCGGGCGATGGTGCAGGCACTCGGCATCGACGTGCGCAAGGCGTTCACGCTCGTGTTCGCGATCGGCGGCGTCGCGGCGGCGATCGCGGGCGTCCTGAGCGGCGTCTACTTCAACGTCGTCGGCCCCGAGCAGGGGACGAGCCTGCTCATCTTCGCGTTCATCGTGGTCGTGATCGGCGGCCTCGGCTCGATCGGCGGCTCGGCGGTCGCGGCCGTGGTCGTAGGCCTGACGCAGCAGTACACGAACTACTACGGGTCGTCGGGGGTCGGCGACATCGTCGTCGTGCTGCTGCTCGGCGTCGTGCTGCTCATGCGCCCGCGCGGGTTTGCCGGCGCCGTCGTCGGAGCGCGCGCATGATCGCGAACCGCCGGATCGTCCTCGACTGGCTGTGGCCGCTCGTCGCGTTCGGCGCGCTCGCATTCGTTCCGAAGCTCGGCTTCTCGATCCCGAAGCTCTTCGACCAGCCGATCGACTCGCCCGGCACGCTCGCTCTCCTCGCGGCGTGCCTCCTGTACGGCGGCCTGGCGCTGACCTACGACATCCAGTTCGGCTTCACGGGGCTCCTGTCGTTCGGGCACGCGCTCTACATCGCGGTCGGCGCGTACATCGCGAACATCGCGATCACCGACTGGCACTGGAGCTTCTGGCCGTCGATCCTCTTCACGATGGGCGTCGCATTCCTGCTGTCGGTCCTGCTCGGGTTCGTGTCGCTCCGTGTCGGCGGCATCGCGTTCGCGATGGTGACGCTCGCGTTCGCGCAGGCAGGCGCCGTGCTCGCGCTCAAGGACCCGCACCACTGGACGCACGGTGAGGAGGGGCTCGGCGCCGACTACACGAAGCTCCCGAAGGCGTTCGTCGGCATCGTCAACACGAAGAACCTGTACTGGCTCGCGCTCGCGTTCGTCGCGGTCGTGTTCTTCATCGTCCGCTGGACGGTCGACTCGTCGCCCGGCCGCATCTGGCAGGCGATCCGCGAGAACGAGCAGCGCGTCGAGGTGCTCGGCCTGCGGCCTCGTGCCTACAAGCTGCAGGCGTTCGTGCTGTCGTCGACGCTCGCGGCGGTCGGGGGCATCGTCTACATGCTCCTCTACAGCGGTTCGACGCTCGTCGTCACCGAGCCGAACTTCACGCTGTCGCTGCTGCTGATGGTCGTGATCGGCGGCGCCGGATCGCGGTGGGGGGCGGTGCTCGGCGGGATCCTCTACACGTATCTCGACGACCGACTGATCGCGATCGGCAACTCGTCGGCGGTGGAAGGGCTTCCGCACGCGCTGCGCACGCCGATCGAGCAGCCGCTGTTCCTGCTCGGCGTCATCTTCATCCTCATCGTCGTGTTCCTGCCGGGAGGTCTCGCCGGGCTCGTCGTCCGCGGGCGGATGAGCGGGCTGCGACGCATCGAAGCGGCCGTACGTCCGGGGGTCGACGCGGCGTGATCGCGCGCTCGGGCGAGGTCGGCATCGCGTACGAGATCCGCGGCGAGGGCGAGCCGCTCGTGCTCGTGCACGGGCTCGCCTACGACCGCGCGGGCTGGGGGCGGCTGCCTGATCTGCTCGCCGAGCGGTTCCGCGTCGTGCTCCTCGACAACCGTGGCGTCGGCGAGAGCGACGCTCCTCCGGGAGCGTACACCGTCGCGGAGATGGCCGCCGACGTGGTGGCCGTCCTCGACGATGCGCGCATCGACCGGACGAACCTCTTCGGGGTCTCGCTCGGCGGCTACATCGCGCAGGAGCTCGCGCTGACGTGGCCGGAGCGGATCGAGAAGCTCGTGCTCTGCTCGACGGCGCCGGGCGGCCCGAGCGCCGTCCCGATGCCCCAGGCGACGCAGGACGTCTTCGCGCGCTACCCGACGATGGAGCGCGAGGCGGGCCTGCGGATGTTCGTCGAGAACTCGCTCGGCGAGCGTGGCGTCCGCGAGCTGCCGGAGGTCGCGGACGCGATCTTCCGGTACCGGCTCGGACATGCGCCCACGGTCGAGGCGTGGGCGGCCCAGGCGACCGCGGGCGCGACGTTCGTCGACGACGACCGCGTGGGGGCGATCGCCGCGCCGACGCTCGTGCTGGCGGGCGGAGCCGACGTCGTCGTCGACCCGCGCAATGCGCCGCTGCTGGGTGAGCTGATCCCGGGCGCGCGCGTCGAGGTCGTGCCCGACCGCGGGCACCTGATGATCTGGGAGGACTCGGAGCGCGTTGCCGAGCTCGTGCGGGAGTTCCTCGCGTGATCGTCGGCCGCTGGCTCGACGACCGCGCGCGCGCGACCCCGTCGCGGGTCGCGATCGACTTCGACGGCCGCCTCGTCACGTACGGCGAGCTCGCCGCGGGCGCCGACGCCTTCGCTGCGGCGTTCGCGGAATCCGGCCTCAAGCGCGGCGACCGCGTCGCGACGCTGACCGGCAACTCGCCGGAGCACGTGATGGTGCTCTTCGCGTGCGCGCGGCTCGGGCTGATCCTGCTGCCGCTCTCGTGGCGCCTGACGGCGCCCGAGCTTCGGTACCAGCTGGACGACGCCGAGCCTTCGCTGTTCCTCGTCGAGGACGAGTACGAGGACCTTGCGGAGGCGACCGGGCGGCGTCACGAAACCCTCGCGACTCCGTCAAACAAGGTAAATGGGGACAACCCCCGTGACAGTTATGTGACGCCTGAGGACCCGCTGTTCCTCATCTATACGTCCGGGACGACGGGAAAGCCCAAGGGCGCGTTGCTCACGCACGCGAACTGCTTCTGGACGAACGTCTCGTTCGACGCGACGACCGGCGTCAACCGCGACGACGTCGTCCTGCAGGTACTGCCGCAGTTCCACGTCGGCGGCTGGAACGTGCAGGCGCTGCTCGCGTGGCTCAAGGGCGCCGCCGTCGTCCTCGAGCGCCAGTTCGACGCCGGCCGCGTGCTGCGGCTCATCGAGGAGAAGCGCGTCACGACGATGATGGGTGTCCCCCCGATCTACCTCTTCCTCGCGCAGCATCAGCGGTTCGCCGACGCCGACCTGTCGAGCCTCGAACGCGCCGTCGTCGGCGGCGCCCCGATGCCGGAGCCGCTGCTCGAGGCGTGGGCGGCGCGCGGCACCGCCATCGTCCAGGGCTACGGCCTCACCGAGGCGGCGCCGAACGTCCTCTGCCTGCCGCCGGAGGACGCGGAGCGCAAGACCGGCTACGCCGGCAAGCCGTACCCGTTCGTCGACGTGCGGCTCTCCGACGAGCACGAGCTGCAGGTCAAGGGCCCGAACGTCTTCGCCGGCTACTGGCGCAACCCCGAGGCGACCGCCGAGGCGTTCACGGCCGACGGCTGGCTGCG
>JAICLU010000200.1 GCA_025925195.1 Thermoleophilia bacterium | reverse complement strand
GCACGCGGTTTAGGAAACCGCTGCTCTATCCACTGAGCTACGGGGGCGCGGCGCTCAGCGTACCCCGATCCTTACTCCGTCCTTACGGATTCCCGGTACTAGTGATGCCGTGATTCGCGCACGTCTGACCGTCGCTGTTCTCGTCCTGGTGGGCGCGTTCGCCGGCAGCGCGCAGGCGGCGCACAAGCCGAAGCCCAAGCCGAAGCCGCCGACGACGGGCGTCGTCCTCGTGACGACGAACCTCGCCTACGAGAACGCGAGCGCAGCCGGCACCGGGATCGTCCTGACGAAGGACGGCGAGATCATGACGAACAACCACGTGATCCGCGGCGCGACGACGATCAACGTGATCGTCCCCGCGACGAAGAAGACGTACTCGGCGAGTGTCGTCGGCTACGACCCCTCCGACGACATCGCCCTGATCAAGGTGGACGGCACGGCGACGTTCACGACCGCGACGCGCGGCGACTCGTCGAAGCTCAAGATCGGCCAGCCGACGCGCGCCGTCGGGAACGCGAACGGCGGCGGCAAGCTCGTCATCACGACCGGCAAGGTCACTGCCCTGCGCCAGTCGATCGTCGTCAACGACGACCAGGGCGGCACGGCGCGCCTCAGCGGCCTCATCCAGACGAGCGCCAAGCTCGTCCCCGGCGACTCCGGCGGGCCGCTCCTCGACGCCAACGGCCGCGTGATCGGCGTCGACGCCGCGGGCTCGTCGAACTACCAGATGCAGGTCTCCGACGGCTACGCGATCCCGATCAACAAGGCCTACTCCCTCGTCAAGCTGATGGAGGCGGGCCAGGCCTCGACGCTCGTCCACATCGGCCAGACCGCCTTTCTCGGCATGACGGTCGACGAGGTGACCGGCGGAATCGTCGTCGAGCAGATCATCCCCGGCGGCGCCTCCGAGGCCGCAGGCCTCGTCCCGGGCGACGTCATGACCTCGATCGACGGTCAGCCGCTGACGACCCTCGATGACCTCCGCGCGGCGCTCTTCCTGCATCACCCCGGCGACACCGTCGCCCTCGGTGTCATCGACGCGCTCGGGAACGCGACGACGGTGACGCTCGCGCTCGGCGACGGCCCGCCCCAGTAGGCGGCGCTACGCTCCCCTGATGGAGCTGCGCGAGCTGATCTCCGGCGCCGGCGACGAGCACGCCCTCTGGGCCCGGACGATCAACCCGCAGTTCGTCCGCGTGCTCCGCACGATCGGCTTCGACCGCAAATGGGCAAGCGCGCACGGTGCGCACCTCTACGACGCGGACGGCAACCGCTACCTCGACATGCTCGGCGGCTTCGGGATGTACAACGTCGGCCGCAACAACCCGCGCATCCGCGCCGCCCTGATCGAGGCGCTCGAGCTCGATACGCCCGGCATGCTCGCCATGGGCGTCACCGCGCTGCCCGGCATGCTCGCCGAAGCGCTGCTCGAGCGCACCCCGCCGCGCCTCGAGCGCTGCCTCTTCACGAGCTCCGGCACCGAGGCGGTCGAAGCCGCGCTCAAGCTCGGCCGCGCCGCCACCAAGCGCGCGCGCGTCGTCTCGACCGACCACGGCTTCCACGGCCTCACGCTCGGCTCGCTCAGCGCAAACGGCAATCCCGAGTTCACCGCCCGCTTCCAGCCGCTGCTTCCCGGCTTCTCGCACGTCCCGTTCGGCGACCTCGACGCGCTCGAGCGCGAGCTGCGCACGGAGGACGTCGCGATCTTCATCGTCGAGCCGATCCAGGGGAAGGGTGTCAACCTGCCCCCTGCCGGCTATCTCGAGGGCGCGCAGGAGCTGTGCCGCCGCTACGGGACGCTCTTCTGCGTCGACGAGGTGCAGACCGGCTTCGGGCGCACCGGGACGATGTTCGCATTCGAGCACTGGGGCCTCGAGCCCGACCTCGTGCCCGTCGCCAAGTCCCTCTCGGGCGGCTACGTGCCCGTCGGCGCGCTGCTCATGTCGCGCGCCGTCCACGAGGCGGTGTTCGACTCGATGTCGAACGCGCTCTCGCACGGGTCGACGTTCGCGCCGAACGAGCTCGCGATGGCCGCCGGCCTGGCAACCCTCCGCGAGCTGGAGGAGCAGCAGCTCGTCGAGCGGTCGGCCCGGCTCGGCGAGCGCCTGCTCGAGCAGACGCTGCCGCTCGTCGACGAGTTCGACGTCGTGCGCGACGTCCGCGGCCTCGGCCTGATGTGGGCGATCGAGTTCGAGGGCGACTCGCGGATGTACCGCCTGCTCGAGCGCGCCCAGCGCGGCCTGTTCGCGCAGCTCGTCGTCGTGCCGCTCTTCTCCGACCACCGGATCCTGACCCAGGTCGCCGGCCACGACATGGCCGTCGTCAAGGTGCTGCCGCCGCTGATGGTCGCCGACGAGGACGTCGACGAGTTCGTCGCCGCTCTGCGCGCGACGATCGCGCGCGCCCGGCGGATGCCGACGTCGCTGACGAAGTTCGCGCTGAGCGCCGCCGGAATCGGCCGCTAGAGCTCGACTACAGCTCGGGGCCGAGCTCGCCGAGGTCGCTGCGCGAGTGGATCGCGCTCTTCGCCCAGCGCTCGGCCATCTCGAGGACGCGCTCCTCGCGGCCGGGCGCGTCGGTGGGGATCTCGATCACGACCTGCCGCAGCGACGCCTCGACCTCGCCGTCGAATTCGTGGCGTTCCTCCGCGACGATCGCGAACGACTCGACTTCCTCGTGGATCGCGCGCGCGAGGTCGTCGATCTCCGCCTGCGTCGCGTTCCGGCCGGCGAAGACGCCGAAGTTCACGCGAATCTCGAGCGCCGGCTCGCGCCGCTCGTGCGCGCGGAAGACGAGCTCGGTCATGACGCCGTTGGCTCCCATCGGAACTTAAACGTCGCAACGACCAGTCCGGCTACGCCCCAGGCGGCGAGCACGCCGAGCGCGGCCGGTTTCGACCAGATCGAATGGTGGTGGAGATAGACGGCGTTCAAGAGATCGACCAGGTATTTCAGGGGCAGAACGTCTCCGATCGCCCGGAGCACACGCGGATAATGACCGGTCGGCCCGAACGCGCCGGTGAGGAACGCCATCGGCAGCACGATCAGGTTCACGACGGCGGACGAGCCCTCCGCCGACCGCACGAGTCCCGACAGCCCGATGCCGAGCGCTGCGAAGCAGACGACGCCGAGGACGATCACCAGCACGAGCGAGCCGACTCGATCGGGGAACGGCGTCCCGAAGACGGCGCGCCCGAGCAG
>JAICLU010000067.1 GCA_025925195.1 Thermoleophilia bacterium | reverse complement strand
GGCCACGGGCTCCAGAACCGTGATCGCCGCGCGCGCGTCGCCGGCCGACGCGAGGGCGTCGGCCCGCTCGAGCGAACGGCGCAAGCGATCGTGCGCCGCCGCGATCGACGTGAGGCGGACCGCGTGGCCGTAGAGCCGGGCGGCCTCGGCAGGGGCGCCGCGACGGAGCGCGACGGCGGCTGCCGCCTCGACGGAGGCTGCGGCAGCGGCATCCGGCGCGGCGGTGGCGCGAGCGAGATGGAGCCCGCGCTCGACGGCGTCCGGGGCCTCGACGGCGAGCCGGCGGTGCAGTGCGCGGCGTTCCCTCGTCGAGGAGGCCTCGACCGCGGCGGCGGCGAGCAGCGGGTGCGCCGGCCGAAGGCCCGCAGCGCCCCGGTCGACGAGCAACCTGCGGCTCAGCGCCTCGTCGAGCGCGGCGTCGGCGCCGCGTCCCAGCAACGCTTCGGCGAGCTCGCGCGTCGCGCCGCCTGAGAGGCTCACGGCGAGCAGCGCCCGGACGGCGCGCGGCGGCTGGCCTTCGAGCGCCCTCCGCAGAACGATCGAAAGCGCCTGCGGGATGACGTCGGGAAGAGCGGCGGCATCCTCCCGGCGGATGGCGGCAGCGAGCTCGAGCGCGGCGTAGGGATTGCCGCCGGCGGTCTCGAGCACCCAACGACGAGCGGCGGCCGGCGCGGGGAGCAACTCCTGCGCACGCAGGACACCCTCGATCTCTTCACCGGCAAGCGGCTCGAGCCGGATCCGGTGCACGCGACCGGTCCCCGCCGAGCGCAGAACGGCGCCCGCCCGCGCCGAGCTCTCGGGCGACCTCACGGCGACGAGGACAGCCACACGGTCGGGCTCGACGCGCCGCAGCGCGAACAGCAGCGCCTGCCACGAGGAGTCGTCGACCCACTCGAGGTCGTCCACTGCGACGAGCACCGGGGCACGCGCAGCTGCGTCACGGACGAAGCGCAGCGTCGCAGCCGCGACTTCACCGGGATCGACGGTCCGGGCGGGCGGGAGCCGCGGCGCGATCAGGTCGTCGAGCGCCGAGAACGGCGAGTCGCGTCTTCCCTCCGCGGGCGCGGTGTGCAGAACGGTCGTCCCGCGACGGCGGGCGGTGTCGACCGCCTCCGCGAGCAGCGTGCTCTTGCCGAGGCCGGCGTCGCCCGAGAGGAGGCAGACCGTGTGGCGGCGCGCCCCCTCTGCGAGGAACCGGCCGATTCGACGCCGCTCGGCGGCGCGCCCGATCACGGGGCGGCCTCAGCCCTTCCGGCTGCGGCGGATCTTCGAGCCGAACAGCTCGTCCGGGCGCACCGGCTGCCCGCACTCCTCGCAGTCGACGACCGCGATCGACGAGAACGGCGCGTTGCAGCTCGGGCAGCGCCGGCGCAGCTCGCCGCCGCACTGCGGGCACTCGTCCGGCAGCTCCGCCTCGAACTCCTCGAACCAGCGCCGGGCGGCGCCGCAGCCGAGGCAGAACGCGACCCAGTCGCCGAGCACCTTGCGTCGCTCCTCGCGAAGCCAGTCCGAGGCCTTGCCCATAGGGTGAGCGTAGTGGCCGTGCGGTTCGACAGCTCGCTCGAGGGGATCGACTGGGCGGCCGCCAAGCGGGATCTCGCCGCCGACGCGTTCGACAACGGGCGCTCGCCCGCGGCGCTGCGCCGCTCGTTCGAGCAGTCGCAGCACGTCGCGTTCGCGCGGGACGGCGAGCGGGTCGTCGGGATGGCGCGCCTCCTGTCGGACGGCGTCTGCAACGCCTACCTCCTCGACGTGTGGACGGCGTCCTCTCATCGGCGGCAGGGGATCGCGTCGACACTCGTGCGGATGCTCGTCGACCAGGTGCCTGGCCAGCATGTCGGGCTGCAGACCGACGACGCGCAGGCGCTGTACGAATCGCTCGGCTTCGCAATGCAGCCGGAGTTCATGGCGAAGATCTCGGGCCGCTGGCTCGACAACGAGGCGAACCGGTGAGCGTGCGGCCGTATCCGAAGATCGAGCTGCACGTGCACCTGGAGGGCACCGTGCGCGCCAAGACGCTGCGCGCGATCGCGAAGCGCAACGACTATCCGCTGCCCGACGACCTCGAGTCGCTGTACCGGTTTCGGGACTTCCGGCACTTCATCGAGGTCTGGATCCTGACGACGAACGCGCTGCAGACCGAGGACGATTTCCGCCAGATGGTCGTCGACTACGCGGCCGAGGCCGCGTCGCACGGCGCCGTGTATTTCGAGGGCATCTTCAGCCCGGCCGAGCGGGTGCGCCGCGGCGTCGCGTGGGAGGCGATCTTCGACGGGGTCTGCGACGGCGCGCAGCAGGCGAAGGAGCTGCACGGGGTCGAGATCCGTCTGACGCCCGACATCCCGCGCGGCTTCTCGATGAACGAGGCGCGTGCGACCGTCGATTGGTCGGCGCGCTACCGCGACCGCGGCGTCGTCGGCGTCGGGCTCGGCGGGCTCGAGGCAGAGTTCCCGCCGGAGCCGTACGAGGCGGTGTTCGCACGCGCGAAGTCGCTCGGGCTCGGCTCCGTTCCGCACGCGGGCGAGGTCGCGGGAGCCGCGTCGGTGCGCGGCGCGCTCGAGAGCCTGCAGGCCGACCGGCTGCGGCACGGTATCCGGGCCGAGGAAGACGGCGGTCTCGTGCGCGAGCTCGCCGACCGCGGCACCGTCCTCGACGTGTGCCCGCTCTCGAACCTGCGCACGGGCGCCGTCGCCTCGCTCGCCGACCATCCACTGCCCAGGCTCGTCGCGGCAGGCGTCCGCTGCTCGATCTCGACCGACGACCCGGCGATGTTCGACACCGACCTCTCGCGCGACTACGAGGCCGCAGAGTCGTTCGGCCTCGCGCCGCGGTCGTTCTACGACGCGGGCGTCGCGGGTGCGCTCTGCGACGACGCTACGCGCGAGCGCCTGCGGTCGATCGGCGATCGGTACGACTGGCGTACCGCCAGCTGACGATCGGCGCGTCGCCGTCGTAGCGAACGGAGATCGAGAGGTCAGCGAGCGTCGGCCGCCCCGCTGCCGTCCATCGTGCGACGGCGGCGAGCAGCTCGTCTTCGGCGCGCGCATCGCCGTGCGCCTGCACTGCCGACAGCGTCGGGGTGTGCGGTCCGCCGACGACGTACGCGAGGCTCCGCCCGTCGCGTGCGATCACTCCGACGCCCCAGACCGGCACGGTCGTCACGGCGCGGCTCGCAGGAAGCGTGAGCGACAGGTAGCTGATGAGCGTGCCCGCATCGGCGCGAGTCCCGAACGGGCGCTTCCGCGCCGGCTCGAGCGACGTCGCGACCAGGCGGCGCTTCGCCGCGTCGGACAGGCCGGCCAGCGCGACGCCCGAGAGCTGTTGCAGGGGTCGCGGCCGTTCGCCCGTCAGGTCGCTGACGACGATCGCGCGCATGCTCGGCGGCAGGCCCGCGTCGCCGGCGTCCCGCAGGGGCATGAAGCCGCCGCCGACGAGCGAGCGCGAGCGCAACCCGTCCGCGTGCTTCTCCAGGCTCGCGACGACGTGGGCCCCGGCGGCTTCGCGCAGGCGAAGCGGGACTTCGACGATGCCGCCGTCGACGAGCTGGTCGAACCACGCTCGCGGAACGGTGCCGGCGCTCGCGGTGACGACGATCCGGTCGTAGGGAGCCCGCGCCGGGTAGCCGTTGCGGCCGTCGGCGACGCTCACCTTCGCCGCATAGCCGCCCTCGTGGAGGGCACGGCGTGCGCGACGCGCCGTATCGCCGTCGATGTCGACCGTGTCCACGCGGCCGCGCGGCCCGACGATCTCGGTCAGCAGCGCGGCGTTGTAACCGGTGCCCGCGCCGATCTCGAGCACGCGCAGCCCCGGCTCGAGCGCCAGCCGCTCGAGCATCTCCGCCATGATCGCCGGCTGAGAGGACGAGCTCATCGGCATACCGCCTTCTCCGAACTTCGTCGGTATCGCCTCGTCGAGGTAGGCCGATTCGAGTCCGGCCGCCGCGACCTTCTCCGGGACGAACAGGTCGCGGGGGACGGTGAGAAATGCGCGCCGCACTGCGGGACTCCGAATCGCGCCCCGGCCTTCGAGCTGGGCGACGAGCGCCGCTCGTAGCTCCGACGCCTTCCGCGTGCCGCCGCGCCCTGACACGGGGCGCAGCCTAGAAGACCGACCCGGAGCATGAACCGTTAGCCTTACCCGGCCATGGCGATTGCGAGAGAGGCGGAGCCCGTCGGCTCGCTGAGCGAGGTCAGAGAAGCAGGCCTCGATCGCGAAGACCTTCTCGGCATCTACCGCAACATGCTGGCGACGCGCGGGCTCGAGGAGCGCGGCCACATC
The DNA here is from genome assembly GCA_025925195.1 of Thermoleophilia bacterium. Lineage (GTDB taxonomy): Bacteria > Actinomycetota > Thermoleophilia > Gaiellales > Gaiellaceae > Palsa-739. The sequence goes on along the minus strand of JAICLU010000067.1, from coordinate 9,140 downwards.
CTCTACCGCCAGGGCAAGATTCCGGGCTCGTTCTACACCGGTCGCGGCAACGAGGCAGCGTCGGTCGGTGTCGCGACCGCAATGGGCTCCGACGACGTCGGAACGCCGTTGCACCGCGACATGGGCGTGCACGTGACGCGCGGCGTCGAGCCGTGGCGCGTCCTCGCGCAGTACATGGGCCGGCAGGACGGGCCGACGCACGGCCGCGACGGCAACGTCCACATGGCCGACATGCAGCTCGGGCTGATCGCGATGGTCAGCCACCTGCCCGCGATGCTCCCGGTCGCCGTCGGCTGCGCGCTCGCGTTCCGCATCCGCGAGGAGCACCGCGTCGCCGTCGGCTGGTTCGGCGAAGGCGCCTCGGCGCGCGGCGACGCACACGAGGCGATGACGCTCGCCGGCACGCGGAAGCTGCCGATGGTCTTCGTCTGCGACAACAACCAGTGGGCGTACTCGACGCCGACCCACCTCGAGTACGCGACGGAGCACGTCGCCGACCGCGCGCAGGCGTACGGGTTCGAAGGCGTCGTCGTCGACGGCACCGACGTCCTCGCGGTCTACCGCGAGGCGAAGCGCGCGATCGAGAAGGCGCGCCACGGCGGCGGGCCGACGCTGCTCGAGTGCCTGACGCTGCGCATGGAGGGACACGCCGTCCACGACGACGCGTTCTACGTCCCGAAGGTGATGTTCGAGCGCTGGGCCGAGAGCGATCCCCTCGAGCGCTACCGCACCTGGCTGCGCGAGAACGCGAACCTGACCGACGAGGAAGAGGACGAGATCTCGACCGGCGTGAAGAAGCTGCTGAACGACGCGCTGAAGCGGGCCGAGGAGTCGCCGATGCCCGATCCCGCGACGCTGACGGAGGGTGTCTACGCGACGCCCGAGGACCTCGACACGCCGCACCACAAGTAAGCAATGGCCGAGCTCACGTATCTGCAGGCGATCTCCGACGGGCTGCGCACCGAGATGCGCCGCAACGAGAAGGTGTTCCTGATCGGCGAGGACGTGGGCGTGTACGGCGGCGCGTTCAAGGTGTCGCTCGGCTTCCAGGAGGAGTTCGGGCCGTGGCGCGTGTTCGACGCGCCGCTCGCCGAGACGGCGATCATGGGCGCGGCGACCGGCGCCGCGATGATGGGCATGCGCCCCGTCGCCGAGATGCAGTTCGCCGACTTCGTGTCGTGCGCCTGGGATCACCTCGTCACGATCGCGGCGAAGCAGCGCTGGCGCGTCGGGACGCCCGTGCCGTTCGTGTTGCGGCTGCCGTCGGGCGGCGGCTTCTCCGGCGGGCCGTTCCATTCGCAGAACCCGGAGTCGTCGTTCGCGCACATCCCCGGTCTCAAGTGCGTCTGCCCGGCGACGCCGGAGGACGCGAAGGGCCTGCTGATCAGCGCGATCGAAGATCCGAATCCCGTCCTCTACTTCGAGCACAAGCACCTGTACCGCCGCATCAAGGCGGAGGTGCCGGAGGAGCGCTACCTGACGCCGATCGGCAAGGCGCGCACGCACCGCGCCGGCGACGACGTCACCGTCGTCACGTGGGGCGCGATGGTCTACACGGCCGAGGAGGCCGCGAACCAGCTCGACAGCGACGGCGTCTCGGTCGAGATCGTCGACCTGCGCACGATCATGCCGTGGGACAAGGCGGCGGTCCTCGAGTCGGTGCGCAAGACCTCGAAGCTGCTCGTGCTGCACGAGGACACCCACACCGGCGGCTTCGGCGCGGAGATCGCGGCGACCGTCGCGGAGGAGGCGTTCGAGGACCTCGACGCGCCGGTGCGCCGCATCACGGCGCCCGACTGCCCGGTGCCGTTCTCGCCGCCGCTCGAGAAGGCCTACATCCCGCAGGTCGACGACGTCGTCAAGGGACTCCGCGCCCTCGCGGAGTATTAGGAGGAGAGCGCAATGGCCACGGAGACCGCAATCGACGTCGTGATGCCGCAGATGGGCGTGTCCGTCTCGGAGGGGACGATCACGCGCTGGCTGAAGCAGGAGGGCGAGCAGGTCGAAGCCGACGAGCCGCTGCTCGAGATCTCGACCGACAAGGTCGACACCGAGGTTCCGTCGCCGGGCGCGGGGACGCTGACGCAGATCCTCGTCGCCGAGGGCGAGACGGTCGAAGTCGGGACGAAGCTCGCCCAGATCGGCGGCGGTGAGAGCGCTCCGGCTGCAGCTCCGGAAGAGGCCCCGCCCGAGCCGGCGACGCAGCAGGCCGCGCAGGAGGCGGACGCTCCGTCGTCGGCCGAGACGCCCCAGCCCGTGCAGGCCGCGCCCGCCACGCCCGCTCCGAGTGACAACGGCGCCGAGAACGGCGACGGCGGCGGCTTCATCTCGCCGGTCGTCGCGCGGATCGCGGCCGAGCACAAGGTCGATCCGTCGCAGATCTCCGGCACCGGCCGCGGCGGCCGCGTGACGAAGAAGGACATCCTCGAGTTCATCGAGTCCGGCGGCGCGCAACAGCAGGCCGAGCAGCCGCAGGCTGCCGCCCCTGCCGCGCCTGCACCGCCGGCTGCAGCTCCCGCCCCGCCAAAGCCCGCACCCCCGGCACCGGTCGCCCCGGCGCAGGCACAGGCCGGCGAGTCGCTCGAGCCCGTCTCCGCGATGCGGCGCGGGATCGCCGACCACATGCGCAAGTCGCTCGACACGTCTGCGCACGTCACGAGCGCGATCGAGGTCGACATGTCGCGCGTCGTCGCGGCGCGCAACACGCTGAAGAAGGAGTACCAGTCGGCGTACGGCGTCAACCCGACGTACCTCGCGTTCGTCGCGCGCGCTGCGGTGCAGACGCTCGCGAACCACCCGTACGTGAACGGGGAGCTGCGCGGCGACTCGATCGTCACGCGCAACTTCGTCAACCTCGGCATCGCCGTCGAGCTCGCCGAGGGCAAGGGACTGATCGTGCCGGTGCTGAAGAGCGCCGAGACGATGAACCTGCTCGGGATCGCGAAGGGCATCGCCGACATCGCGCAGCGCTCGCGCAACAAGCAGCTGATGCCCGACGACGTGCAGGGCGGCACGTTCACGATCACGAACCCGGGCGGCTACGGCACCTTCCACGGGACGCCGATCATCAGCCAGCCGCAGTCTGCGATCCTCGGCACGTACGCGCTGGTGAAGCGGCCGTGGGTGATCCAGGACGAGAGCGGCAACGACGCGATCGCGATCAAGCCGATCATGAACATCACGCTGACGTACGACCACCGCCTGATCGACGGCGCGTACGCGGGCCGATTCCTCAAGGATCTCCGCGAGCGGCTCGAAGGCTGGGAGGGCGACGGCGGCTAACCGCGCATGAGCCTCGCCGAGGCGGTCGAGCTGCGCGCCCGCTGCGACTACCGGGGCGCGCTCGCGGCGCTCGCCCACGCCGACGGAGTCGAGGCTCTCGTCGCGCGCTCGCGGCTGCACGAAGATTTTGGGGACTACGCGTCGGCGCGCGCCGACGCCGAGCAGGCCGGCGACGCGGTCCGGCTCGCCGGCGTCGCGCTGGCCGAGCGGAACGCCGACGAGGCGCTCGCGCTCACCGCGGGCCTCGTCTGCGTCGAGCGGGGCGGGGCGCTCGAGGAGCTCGCGCGCCTCGACGAGGCGGCAGCCGTCTACGCGTCGCTACCGGACGACGACCCGCTCGCGCGCCTCGGACGCGGCAGCGTCTGCTGCGCACGCGGCGACTACGCAGAGGCCGAGCGGGAGCTGCTCGTGGCGCTCGAGCTGGCCGAGAGCCGGTTCGGGGCGTGGTCGATCGAGGCGGCCGGGGCACTGAACGCTCTCGGTATGACGTACAAGTACTGGGGCCGGTTCGACGACGGCCGGCAGATGTACGAGCGCGCGCTCGCGATTCTCGTCCGTGCGTTCGGCGACGAGCACGCCGACGTCGCGACGGTTCACCACAACCTCGGCGGCCTCGAGCATGCGCGCCGGGACTTCGCGGCGGCGGAGCCGCACGCCCGCCGCTCGGTCGAGCTGCGGCGGCGGGCACTCGGGGACGACCACCTTGCGACTGCGGAGGACGAGGCGGCGCTCGCGCCGATCCTGCACGGGCTCGGGCAGGACGCCGAGGCAGAGACGCTGCTCCGGCACGCGATCGAGATCCTCGAACGGGAGCTCGGCGCCGGCCATCCCGAGACGGCGGCAGCCTGGAACAATCTCGCGGGCGTGCTCGACGACCCCGAGGCAGCCGCGGACGCCTACCGGCGCGCGCTCGCGGCAAAGGAGGCGGCGCTGGGCCTCCAGCACCCGTCGCTCGCGATCACGCTCAACAATCTCGGCGTCAACGCGCGACGCCGTGGTTGCGACGGCGAGGCCGAGGCGTTCTACCGGCGCGCGATCGCGATCCTGGAAAGCCGCGTCGAGCACGACCATCCGACGCTCACGCGGGCGCGCGAGAATCTCGGGCGGCTGCTGGAAGAATCGGGGCCGTCCGGCCGTCTTGAGGGAAATCGAACCGAGGAGGAAGCCGTGAGGCTCGCAAGCAACACGAACGAGGATGCCGAGGCCGAGGTCGAGGCGCACAGGATCGCGACGAACAGCAACGAGACCGTCGACCGCCTCGCCACGAACAAGAACGAGACCGTCGAGCGCCTGGCCGGGAACAAGAACGAGACGGTCGAGCGGCTCGCGGCGAATACGAACGAGGAGACCGCCGAAGACGTCTAGAGTGGGCGCGTGGCGCGCGGCGCGTACGTGATGCAGCTCGGCCAGGTTCCATACCGCGAGGCGTGGGACCTGCAGCTGTCGCTGGCGGGCGCGGTATCGCAGGGAGCGATTCCCGACACCGTGCTCTTCCTCGAGCATCCGCCGGTCGTCACGCTCGGCCGCCGCACCGACGAGAGCGCCGAGCTGCACATTCCCGACGGCGCGCCGGTCGACGTGGTCGAGACCGACCGCGGGGGCAAGTCGACCTACCACGCTCCCGGGCAGCTCGTCTGCTACCCGATCCTCGACCTGGGCCGCCACGGGCGCGACGTGAAGAAGTACGTGCGCGACCTCGAGGAGGCGCTGATTCGCACCGTCGCGCCGTTTGGTGTGACCGGTGAGCGGATCGAGGGGCTCACCGGCGTCTGGCTGACGCGGCCACCCCGGAAGCTCGCGTCGATCGGCGTGCACGTGTCGCGCTGGGTGACGACGCACGGCTACGCGCTGAACGTGGACCTCGATCCGGCGCCGTTCACCGAATGGATCACGGCCTGCGGGCTCGAGGACGCGATGTTCACGACGGTCGCGCGCGAGGCGGGTCGCGACGTCACCGTCGACGACGTTCGCCCACATGCCGTCGCGGCGATCTCGGAGGTCTTCGGCCTCGAGCTCGAGGAGCTTCCGTCCGAGGACGGGATCGGGCTGTGGTCGCAGCCCGTCCACGCGCAGCTCGCTGCGCGCGGCTGACGAACCGGACACGTCCGGGGCCAGGCCCTGTCACAGCTTCGTCACGGGCACTCCACGGCATTTGCAGGGACGTCGCCGCGGCCGTGGACAACGCGTCACACTTCCGTCACAGGGCCTGGCCCCGGACGTGCCGGAGCCGGACGTGCCGGAGCGGGACGTGTTCAGTGCGGGCGAAGACCGTCGAGCACGACGCCCAGGTAGCGACGCCAGTCCTTCGCGGGCGCGCTCTGCAGGACGCTCTTGACGAGCGTCGAGACGTCGACCGGCTTCACGTCGCGACGGACGGTGCCGGCCCGCTGCGCGCGCGCGATCAGCTTCTCGGCCAGCGGGTCGAGGTGGTCGGCGCCCGGCTTGTCGCCGCAACGCACGACGCACTCGTGCAGGCCGGGCGTCTGCATGTGCAGCTCCGAGATGCGCCAGATGAAGCGGTAGAACGCCTCGCCCGGATCGGGCGCGCCGAGCTCTTCCTCGAGAATCCCGCGAATCTCGTCGACGCGGCGGGCGATCACCGCGAGCATCAGATCGTCCTTCGTCGGGAAGCGGCGGAAGACGGTCGCATGGCCGACGCCGGCGCGTCGTGCGATCTCATCGATGCTCGCGTCGGGGCCCGACTCCGCGAACACTGCCGTCGCGGCGTCGAGCACCCGCTCGAGATTTCGTTGCGCGTCCGCGCGGAGCACCATCAGACGTTGAGCATGACCGGTTCCGCGGACGAGGCGGACTCGATCCGTGCGACGTGCCGCTTGCGCAGCATCGCAAGCATCACGACGAGCGCCGCGGCGACGAAGCACGCCGCACCGGCGAACGCGTAGTGGAACCCGTGCACGAGCTGAGCGGCCGAGCCGCCGTGGGTGCGGCCCGCTGCAATCGTCGAGAGGATCGCGAGACCGAGCGCGCCGCCGATCTGCTGCGAGGTGTTGAAGAGACCGGACGCGAGGCCCTGATCCTCGTCCTCGAGACCCGTCGTCGCCACGAGCGTCAGCGGCATGAACACGGCGCCCATGCCGAGCGACGCGAGGACCATCCCGGGCAGGACGTCCGTGAGGTACGAGCCGCCGACCGGCATCCGCGCGAAGAGCAGCATGCCGAGCACGGTCATGATCATCCCGGCCGCGGCGACCGGCCGCACGCCGATGCGCGGCGCGAGGGTCGACGCGATGCCGGCGGAGATCATGATCCCGGCGGTGAACGGCAGGAATGCGATGCCCGCCTTCAGCGGGTGGTAGAGCAGCACCTTCTGGATGTAGAGCGTGTTGAAGAAGAACATCGCGAACATCCCGGAGCCGACGAGGAACATTGCGATGTTCGCCGTCGTCAGCGAGCGCGTGCGGAAGATCGACAGCCGCACGAGCGGCTCGGCCGAGCGCAGCTCGATCAGCACGAACGAGACGAGCAGCACGACGGCGAGCACGAAGAAGCCGATCGTCGTCGTCGCGCCCCAGCCCTTCGTCTCGGCCTTGACGATCGCGTAGACGAGCGCCATCAGCCCACCCGTGACGGTCACGGCGCCGCCGAGGTCGTAGCTGCGGTGCGCGTGCTCGTCCTTCGACTCCGGCACGAAGCGGAGCGCCGCGAAGAAGGCGGCGATGCCGACGGGGACGTTGACGAAGAAGATCCACGGCCACGAGAACGACTGCGTCAGCCAGCCGCCCAGCACGAGCCCGACCGCGGAGCCGCCGATCGCGATCGCGGCCCAGACGCCGAGCGCCTTGGCGCGCTCCTTGCCCTCGGCGAACGTCGTCGAGATGATCGACAGCGCGGCCGGGGAGATGAGCGCGGCGCCGAGGCCCTGGAGCGCGCGGAGGCCGATCAGCATCCCGGAGCTCGTCGCGAGCCCGTTCAGCAGGGACGCGCTCGTGAAGATCACGAGGCCGATGAGGAACAGGCGCTTGCGCCCGAGGAGGTCGCCGGCGCGACCGCCGAGCAGCAGGAAGCCGCCGAAGACGAGGGTGTACGCGTTGATGATCCACTGGAGGTTGGCCTCGCTCAGACCCAGGTCCTTCTGGATCGAGGGGAGCGCGACGTTGACGATCGTTCCGTCAAGGACGACCATGAACTGCGCGACGCAGATCAGGACGAGAACGAGCCAGGGATTCGTTGAATGCTTTGTCATGAGCCTCCGAACACTAAGTGGACCGATCAGTCCGGTTACGGTAGCACCAGTCTCATGGTCTACGACGGCGGCCGGCGCGTGAACTCATCGGTCTCGTGATCCCGATCCACCTCACCGGGCCCGCGGTCAGCAGTGAGACCGCCGCCTGCTTCGTGAAGCTCGCCGCACACATCGCCGGCGGCGGGACGGCAATCACGTGCCTGACCGGGTTTCGCGGCGCACCGGGGCCGCGCGCCGTCGTGCACGTCCGCGGGACGGTGACGTTCAGGCTGCCGCACCGGACGCTTCGTGCCCACGTCTTGATCGTCGACCGCTTCGCCGCCGACGGCAAGCACGCTCGTCAGTCGCTGACGGGAACGGTCGCCGGCGGCGGGACGATCGCCGGCGGCGGAACATATGTCGAGGATCCACCTGGCGAGGTCAAGGCCTCGGATCTCCGCTACCGGTTGACGCTTCGCTAGCCTGACCAGGTGGAGACCTCGCTCCCTGTCGCCGAGAGGCCGCGCCGCCCGGAGTGGATGAAGGTGCGCGCCCCGTCGCGCGACGGCGCCTACTTCGACGTCCAGAAGCTGATCCACGGCCTCTCGCTGCACACGATCTGCGAAGAGGCGAAGTGCCCGAACATCTCAGAGTGCTGGGGTCGCGGCACCGCGACGTTCCAGATCCTCGGCGACACGTGCACGCGCGCGTGCCGCTACTGCTACGTGAACAGCGGCAAGCCGTCCGAGCCGGTCGATCCGCTCGAGCCGCTGCGGCTCGCGCAGGCGGCGGCGCAGATGCAGCTCAAGCACGTCGTCGTGACGTCGGTCGACCGGGACGACGTGCCCGACAAGGGCGCGGCGCACTATGCGGCGACGATCCGCGCGATCAAGGCGAAGCTGCCGAACGCGTCCGTCGAGGTGCTGACGCCCGACTTCATGGACGTCGAGGAGCAGGCGCTGCAGACGGTGATCGGCGCGCGCCCCGAAGTCTTCAACCACAACATCGAGACCGTGCGCCGGCTGCATCGCAAGATGCGGGGCGGCCGCGCCGACTACGACAAGGCTCTCTGGCTGCTGCAGCGCGCCAAGGAGATCGCCGACTATCCGGTGCTGACGAAGTCGGGGATCATCGTCGGCCTCGGAGAGACGAACGACGAGGTCGTCGACACGCTGCGCGACCTGCGTGCGCACGGCGTCGACGTCGTGACGATCGGCCAGTACCTGCAGCCGAGCGCGAAGCACGCCGAGATCGACCGCTGGGTGCACCCCGACGAGTTCCGCTGGTTCCGCGAGCAGGGCGAGGCGATGGGCTTCGGGACGGTCTTCTCGGGCCCGCTCGTCCGCTCGAGCTACCGCGCGGACGAACAGCGTCACGCGGCCGAGACCGGCCGCGGCGCGGTCGCGTACTAGCGAATACCCGTGTCGATCGCGAAGTCTGCGGTCGCCGACCGGCGGACGACGAGCGTGCGCGGCTGGGTCTTCGCCACGCGCACGACATAGGTACCGCGTCGCAGATGCACGGAATAACGCCCTCGCGCATCGGTGCGGACGCGGACCGGCGCTGCGCCGCTGCGAACGAACGTGAGCAGAACCCCGGCGGCAGGCTCCGAGCACGGGGTCGCGATCTGGCAGACCGGTTGTGTCGGTCCGCGCATCACGATCCCGTGCAGGAG
>JAICLU010000146.1 GCA_025925195.1 Thermoleophilia bacterium | reverse complement strand
GCGGTCGACGTCGAGCGGCGCCTGCGCCAGCTCGTGACGCCGGGCTCCCGCACCCAGTCGTACCGGGTCGAGGTGAACGCGCGCGTAGCGTCGCTGCTCGTCGGGCCGGGTGCGGCGCGGCTCAAGGACATCGAAGAGCTGACGCGCAAGTGCCCGACGTGCGGCGGCGACGGGATCGTCTACTCCGAGGCATCGGCCGCGATCGACGTCGAGCGCCGGTTGCGCTCGCTCGCCGCCGGCTCCCGTTCGCAGGCGTTCTCGGTCGAGGTCGCCGCTCCGATCGCGGCCGCGCTGATCGGTCCGGGCGCCAGACGGCTGATGGAGCTCGAGACGCTGACGAAGCGGCGCTTCTTCCTCAGCGGCAAGCCGGCCACGCACTCCGACCACTTCGTCGTGCTCGGCGAGGGCAAGCTGGCCGACGTCGCTCCGGCCGGGCCCGTCGCCGAGGGGGCCGAGCTGACGATCGAGCTCGTCGAGGTCGACCGCCACGACGGCGCGGCCGCAGTCGGCAAGCTCGACGGGATCGACGTCTGCGTCGGCGAGGCTGCAGAGCTCGTCGGCAAGAAGGTCAAGGTGACGGTGGAGCGGGTCTTCGAGGGAGTCGCGTACGCGACGCTCGTGCGGAAGCCCGGCAAGAAGGCGCCCGAGCCGCTGACGGCCGAGGCGGAGGCCGAGAAGCCGACGCGCAAGCCGCCGGCGCGCAAGGCGGGCGCCGCTGCGACCGACGCGCCGGACGAGGCCGAGGAGGAGCCCGAGGCGCCGGTGGCGGACGCAGACGAGCCCGTGGGCGAAGTCGAGACCGAGCAAGCAATCGAGGCGGCGACCGCCGAGCCCGCCGATGGCGACGCGGAGGCCGTCGACGGCGTCGCGCCGGTCAAGAAGAAGACGCGCCGCGGATCGCGCGGCGGCAAGAACCGCAAGAAGAAGCCCGCGACGGATGGGACGACGCCGGCAGCCGAGGGCGACGAGGCCGAGCCCGAGGCGGACGAGCCGGCGGCTGTGACCGAGCCGCCAGCTGCGACCGGGCCGACGTCGGAAGCCCAGGATCCGGAGCCGCCTGCCGCGGCCACGAGGGTCACGATCCACCTGCCGCCCGCCGGTCTGGACGACGACGGATCGGAGAACGGCGACGGCGGCGCGCCGGCCAAGAAGAAGACGCGCCGCGGCTCGCGCGGCGGCAAGAACCGCCGTAAGCCTGCAGCGGCCACGGGAGCGGCTGCGGCGGACGACCCTCTAGCGGACGAGGCTGCTCCGCCGGCGCCGGCAGAGAACGGCCGCGAGCCGGAACCGGCCGCCGAGCGCGAATCCCAGCCGGGCGACGACGACTGGGGTTACGTCCCGATGGCGCAATGGGGCGACGAATTCACCGAGTAGTTCGCTACACTGGCGCCCGTTCGCGGGCGTCAGGCCTGCGATTTTCCTTCCTATGAGCTACGCGATCATCACCGTCGGCGGCAAGCAGTACCGCGTCCGGGAGGGCGAGCGGCTGCTCGTCGACCGCCTGAAGACCGACGCCGGCGCGACCTTCGAGCCGCGGGTCTTGCTCGTGGGCGGCGACGGCGACACCGACCTGTCGCCCTCGACGACGGTGACGGCGCGCGTCGTCGATCACGTGCTCGGCGACAAGATCCGGATCGGCAAGTACAAGCAGCGCGTCGGGTACAAGCGCCACACCGGCTTTCGCAGCAGCCTGACGCAGATCGAGATCGAGTCGATCGGTTCGGGCGGCGCCCGCAAGGCGGCCGCGAAGCCGAAGCCGGCCACGAAGGAGACCGAGGCGCCTGCCGCGTCCGCTGCCACCGAGACCGCCGCTGCGGCGCCGGCGCGGACGGCGCACCCGCCGAAGGACTACGACGAGCTGACCGTCGCCCAGATCTCCGAGCAGGCGTCCGGTTGGCGCCGCCCGAACATCGAGGCTGCGCTCGAGCACGAGAAGGCGAACGCGAACCGCAAGGGTGCGATCGCCGCGCTCGAGTCGGCCCTGAAAGAGAAGGACAGCTAATGGCACACAAGAAGGGCCTCGGCTCGTCGCGCAACGGGCGCGACTCGAATCCGAAGATGCTGGGCGTCAAGCTGTTCGCCGGCCAGGACGTCTCGGCCGGGATGATCCTCGTCCGTCAGCGCGGCACCCGCTTCCGGCCCGGCCCCGGCGCCGGGATCGGCAAGGACGACACCATCTTCGCGATGCGCGACGGTGTCGTCTCGTTCCGCTCGAGCGGCGAGCGGCGCTACATCAGCGTCGTCGACTCCGCTTCCGAATAGCGGAACGGGGCGGCCGAAGCCGCCCCGTTCGCCACCATCCGTGTTCGACGTGCGCTAGCTGCGCCGTCCGGCGGTCCGCCGGGCGACGAGCCCGAGGCCGACGAGGCCGAGCGCGATCAGCACGGCGATCCACAGCTGCAGGCCGGTGAACGGCAGCGTCCCGCCTGCGACGTGCGTGACGGTGCCGAGGACGCCGTGCGCCGGGGCGGGCTTGGCCTTCGGCTTCGGCGAGGTCAGCACGGCCTGGGCGCCGAGGACGCCGCCGGTCGGCTTGACCGGCTGGGCGGCCGCCGGCTTCACGGTCGGCGTCGTCGGGACGGCCGGCGGCGTGAGGCACTCGACGACACCCCGGGCGTTGGTCGTCATCGTCGTGCCCGCCGGGCACACCGGCGCCGTCGCGCAGACGAGGACGCCGTTCACGAACGTCATCGTCGTGCCGGCCGGGCAGATCGGGCCGGGCGTCACCGTGGTCGCCGGGGCGATGCAGGCGACGGTGCCGTTCGGCTGCGTCGTCATCGTCGTCCCCGCCGGGCACGTGGGCTTCGACGGAGGCGTCACCGCGGTCTCCGGCGCGACGCAGGTGCCGTTGACCATCTGCTGTGGTGCCGTGCAGGTGACCGGCGGCGTCTGCGGCGTGACGCAGGTGCCGTTGACCATCTGCTGCGGCGCGGTGCAGGTGGCCGGCGGCGTCTGTGGGGTGATGCAGGTGCCGTTGACCATCTGCTGCGGCGCGGTGCAGGTGGCCGGCGGCGTCTGCGGCGTGATGCAGGTGCCGTTGACCATGTGCTGCGGAGCCGTGCACGTCGCCTGCGGCGAGCTGCCGCACGGCCGGGTGTGCGCCGGGTTCGTGCGGCCGATGCCGTGGTTCCGGTCGCACTCGTAGCCTGCGTTGTGGTCGTTCCCGCCGGGCAGCTGGCCCTTCGGCGTCTTGTCGTCGGCGTTGCCGACGCAGCCGGCGCACGGCTTGCCGACCGCGTTGCCCTTGCCGTTGCCGTTCAGCGACTGCGCGCCCACGCAGTTGCTCTCGTACACGTCGGTGCCCGGGCCCTGGTTCGCGCCGTTGCCCGTGTCGGAGTGGCCGCTCGGGTCACCGTTGCACTGGCTCGTGTCCTTGTGCGACGACGTGGTGTCGCTCGCCTGCGGCGTTCCCTGCGCGCCCGAGCCCTGCGTGTCGCCGTTGTTCGTGCTGCAGGTGGCGGTGCTGCCGCCGTTGCCCTTCGCGCCGCGCCCGTTCTGGGTCTGGTCACACTGGTAGACGTTGGGGTTCGTGTTCGACGAGGCAGAGCTCGTCTGCGACCGCTGCTGCACCGGCTGCGTGCTCGGCTGAGGCTGCTGCGACTGGGCCGGCTGAGCCTGCTGAGCCTGGGACTGCTGAGCCTGGGACTGCTGAGCCTGGGACTGCTGAGCCTGGGCCTGCTGAGGCTGCGGCTGGGCCTGTTGCGTCTGCGGCTGCTGCGACTGTGCGACCGGCGCGCTCTCGGCCTTCTTGCTCTGGCCGGGCGGGGTGGCCGTCGCGTCGGTACCCGTCTGGTCCGAGCTTGCACGGCCGGGCGCGGTGGCGCTGTTGCCGTGACCCGCGTTGTTGCCGTTGCCGTTCCCGTTCCCCGCTGCCGCAGATGCGACCGCGAAGACGGTGAACAGCGCGAGCACCAGCGCACAGATGCTGAAGCGTGTTCTCATCTCCCGATCTCCTTCGTGGTCCGTCGATTTCGAAGTGACGGCCGAAGAACGGGTTCTGAACGTATAAGGATACGCTTTTCAACTCATACAAATAGCCATTTCAAGTGGTTCACGGGCGCCGTACGATGACGTCGTGTTCCACGACCGCGCTCGTCTCACCGTGATCGCCGGCAAGGGCGGCGACGGCTCGATGCATTTCCGGCGCGAGAAGTTCGTCCCGAAGGGAGGGCCCGACGGAGGCGACGGCGGCCCCGGCGGCGACGTCGTGCTCGTCGCCGATCCGCGGCGCCGCGACCTCTCGGGCTTCCGCCCGAATCAGAAGCTGCGCGCGGAGCGCGGCGGCAACGGCGGCGGCAGCCTCTCGGCCGGGGCTGCGGGCGCGGACGCCGTCCTCGCCGTGCCGATCGGGACGCAGGTGCTGGACCCGGACGGACGTCTCATCGCCGATCTCGCCCAGCCGGGCGCCCGCGTCGTCGTGGCGAAGGGCGGCACGGGCGGCCGCGGCAACAAGCGCTTCGCGAGCCCCACCCGCCAGACGCCGCGCTTCGCCGAGATCGGCATGCCCGGCGAGGAGGGGGAGATCGAGCTTCACCTCAAGCTCCTCGCCGACGCGGCGCTCGTCGGCTTTCCGAACGCGGGCAAGTCGTCACTGCTCGCGCGCATCTCGAACGCGCGGCCGAAGGTGGCCGACTACCCGTTCACGACGCTCGCGCCGAATCTCGGCACGGTCGAGTCGGCCGACGGCCGCCAGTTGACGGTCGCCGACGTCCCGGGACTGATCGAGGGCGCGAGCGAGGGCGTCGGGCTCGGGCACGAGTTCCTGGCCCACCTCGAGCGCACACGCCTGCTGCTGCACGTGATCGATTCGTCGGAGGACGACGTCGTGGAGCGGTGGCGGACGATCGACGCCGAGCTCGAGGCGTACGGCGCGGGGCTCGACACACGGCCGCAGGCCGTCGTGCTGAACAAGATCGACCTCTCGCCGGAGCTGCCGTCGTTCGAGGTCGACGACGAGCGGATCGTCGGCGTGTTCCGCGTCTCCGCGGCGACCGGCGCCGGCATCGACGACTTGAAACGGGGGCTCTTCTCCCTCGTGCCGCCCGAGGAGGTCGTTCCGCCGGCGCCCGGCGCCGAGGCCGAGCTCGTCGACTATCTCGTCTACCGGCCGCAGCCGGCGAAGCGCGCGTTCCGGATCTACCGGACGGAGGGCGGTTTCCGGATCACGGGCGCGCCGCCGCCGGCCGAGGAGCTCGAGGCGATCCTCAAGGCCGCGGGCGCCCGGGAGGGCGACGAGGTCGAGGTCGGCGACGAGATCCTCGAGTGGCAGTGAGAGTCGCGGCGCTCTACGACGTCCACGGCAACGTGCGCGCGCTCGAGGCGGTGCTGCGCGAGGCGGTGGACGTCGACGCGTACGTGTTCGGCGGCGATCTCGTGGCGGGCGCGTGGCCACGCGAGACGCTCGAGCTCGCACGCTCGCTCGGCGGCTGCGCGCACTTCGTTCGCGGCAACTGGGAGCGTGCGCTCGTCGAGTGCGATCCCGCGCCGGAGGCGGTCTGGCTCCGCGCACAACTGGACGGGCACGACCTCGACTGGCCGGAGACGCTCACGCTCGACGGAGTCCTCTACTGCCATGCGACGCCGCGAAGCGACAGCGAGATCGTCCTGCCCCAGTGGGACCGCTCCGACTGGAGCGCATTCCGCGGGCCGCTCGTCGTGTGCGGGCACACGCACGTGCAGTTCGACGTCGAGCGAAACGGGACGCGCATCGTCAACCCGGGGAGCGTCGGCAACCCCACCGTGCGGGCGACGGCATGGTGGGCGGTGATCGACGGCGGCGAGGCCGAGCTGCGCACGACCGACTACGACACGGCGTCCGCGGCGGCGGAGATGCGCACCTCAGGCTTTCCGCGCTCGGACTTCGCCGACGAGCTGGGGGAGCCGTACACGGTCGAGCGGATCCTCGGCCTGCTCGCGGATGCCGCATGACCGGCCTGTACGGCGGCGCGTTCGATCCGCCGCACCTGGGCCATGTCGCGCTGGCCGAAGGGGCGAAGCGGACATTCGGGCTGCAGCGGCTGATCGTCCTCGTGTCGGCCCGCCCAGGCCACAAGGACACGCACTGCCCACCGGAGATCCGGCTCGAGCTCGCGCGGGCGGCGTTCCCCGCGGACGACGTCCGCCTCGACCCGTACCCGCGGACGATCGAGCTGCTCCGGGCCGAGCGGTTCGACTCGCCGCTCTTCGTGCTCGGCGCCGACGAGTTCTCGCAGTTCCTCTCATGGGCCGAGCCGGAAGCCGTCCTCGAGCTCGCCGAGCTCGCCGTCGGCAGCCGCCCCGGC
>JAICLU010000110.1 GCA_025925195.1 Thermoleophilia bacterium | reverse complement strand
TTCGTCAACGCGCTCGGGGGCCTCGGCGCCGAGATCCAGCCGGTCGGAGAGCCCGAGCCCCTCGGGCGGGGCGGCGGCCTGCGGCTGGCGGCGTCGCGGCGCGCGGAGTCCGGGCCGGTGCTGGCGCTGAACGGCGACGAGCTGCTCGACGTCGATTTTCGCGCCCTCTTCGCGCAGCACCAGGAGTCCGGCGCGGCCGCGACGATCGTCTGTGCGCAGGTCCGCTCGCCCTTCGGCGTCGTCGACCTGCACGAGGACGGGCGCGTCACCGGTTTCCGCGAGGCGCCGCTCCTCGAGCAGTGGGTCAACTCCGGTGTCTACGTCCTCGGCGAGGCGGCGGTCGAGCGGCTGCCGGAGAAAGGCGACCACGAGCAGAGCACGTTCCCCGAGCTCGCCGCCGAGGGAACGTTGCACGGGTTCCGCCATACGGGCGTCTGGCTGACCGTGAACACGCCGAAGGACCTCCGCGTCGCCGAGGACTACATGGCCGCGCATCCCGAGTGGCGGCCTCGTAGAGTCGCCCCATGACGATCGACTCCCCGAACCTCGAAGGGCTCGACCGCTGGGCGTTCGAGCCGCGGAAGGTCGAGAAGCCGTGGGGGTGGGAGCTGATCTGGGCGGTCGCCGACGACTACGTCGGCAAGGTCCTCTTCGTCAAGGCCGGCGAGTCCCTGTCGCTGCAGTTCCACAACGAGAAGGACGAGAGCTGGTACGTCCAGAGCGGTCGCGCGAAGCTCGAGCTCGGCGACGCCGGCCAGACGCTGCTGAACAGCGAGATCGTGGGGGAGGGCGCCTGCTTCCGCTACCGGCCCGGCACCGTCCACCGCGTGACGGCGCTCGAGGACACGACGATCCTCGAGGTCTCGACGCCGCACCTCGACGACGTCGTCAGGCTCGAAGACCGGTACGGCCGGCAGGGCACCACAGAACCCTGACATCTTCGTGTTAGGGTTCGTCCCGTGGCCGGACTCAAGACCTCGGAGGCGGCAGGACGCGCCGGCTGGTCGCCGCGGATGCTTCGCTATCTCGAACGGTTCGGCCTCGTCGTCCCGCGGCGCACGGCGTCCGGCTACCGGCAGTACGGCCTGCGCGAGCTGAACCAGCTCCGCGCGCTCGCCGAGCTGCGGTCGCGGTTCGATCTCCAGATCTCCGACCTCGTCTTCGCGGCCCGGCTCCGCCGCGAGCCCGAGCTTCGCAGGGCGGTCGACGGCTGGCTCGCGGGCGCCGACGACAAGGCATGGGTCGAATGGGAGCAGCGCAAGCACGAGCGACTTCTCGAAGTCGCCTAATCGACGAAGGGACAGATGGCTACGACGAAGCGATACGACGTGAAGGACCTCGCCCTCGCGGCCGAGGGCAAGCGCAGAATCGAGTGGGCCGACCGGCAGATGCCGGTGCTCGCCGCGATCCGCGACCGGTTCGAGCAGGAGCAGCCGCTCGCGGGCTACCGCATCGCCGCGTGCCTGCACGTGACGACCGAGACCGCGAACCTGATGCGGACGCTGAAGGCGGGCGGCGCCGACGTGGTGCTGTGCGCATCGAATCCGCTGTCGACGCAGGACGACGTCGCCGCGGCGCTCGTCGAGGAGTACGACATCTCGACGTTCGCGATCAAGGGCGAGGACAACGACACGTACTACGCCCACATCGAGGCGGCGGTCGACCACAAGCCGCACTTCACGATGGACGACGGCGCCGATGTGATCGGGGTGCTCCACTCGGCACGGCGCGAGCAGCTCGGCGACATCATCGCCGGTACCGAGGAGACGACGACGGGCGTCATCCGGCTGAAGGCGCTCGAGGCGGAAGGCAAGCTGGGCTTCCCGATCATCGCCGTCAACGAGGCGATGACGAAGCACATGTTCGACAACCGCTACGGCACCGGGCAGTCGACCGTCGACGGGATCATCCGCGCGACGAACGTCCTGCTCGCGGGCAAGCGGTTCGTCGTCGGCGGCTACGGCTGGGTCGGCCGCGGCGTCGCGTCGCGGGCCCGCGGCATGGGCGCGCACGTGATCGTCACCGAGGTCGATCCGATGCGGGCGCTCGAGGCGTCGATGGACGGCTTCGAGGTGATGACGATGCACAAGGCCGCGCAGGTCGGCGACATCTTCTGCACCGCGACCGGCGACAAGAACGTCATCTCGCGTGAGCACTTCGAGCTGATGAAGGACGGGGCGATCCTGTCGAACACCGGCCACTTCAACGTCGAGATCGAGATCCCGGCGCTGCGGAAGCTCTCCGTCGAGCAGCGGCACGCCCGCGAGTTCGTCGAGGAGTTCACGATGGACGACGGCCGGCGGATCTATCTGATCGCCGACGGCCGCCTCGTCAACCTGTCCGCAGCGGAGGGCCATCCGGCGCTCGTAATGGACATGTCCTTCGCGAACCAGGCGCTCGGCCTCGAATACGCCGTGCAGAACGCCGGCGAGCTCGAGCGGAAGGTCTACCCGGTACCGGCCGAGATCGACAAGGAGATCGCGAAGCTCAAGCTCGCGACGATGGGTGTCGAGATCGACACGCTCACCGAGGAGCAGGCCAAGTACCTCGCCAGCTGGGACGAGGGGACCTGACCCGAACGGACATGACCCCGTGTCAGGCACGGATCTCTGGGACGCGGGCGCCGAGCGGCGCCCGTGTCCTTTCCGGCCACGGCCCGGTGTCAGGCTCTTAGGTTTCTCTTAGAAATGGAGCTGAGGCCTGACGGAATCATCCGGTTGGACGAGTCGGTTCCGGCGGTCGTTCTGCTCGATCAGCGGCGGTTGCCGGACGCGATCGTCGAGCTCGAGTGCCGGACCGTTCCCGAGCTGGCGGAGGCGATCCGGACGCTTGCCGTCCGGGGCGCGCCGGCGATCGGCGTCGCGGCGGCGTACGGGCTGGCGCTCGCGGCGCTCAGGGGAGACGACCGCGCCGAGGCCGAGGCGGTGCTCGCCGCGTCGCGACCGACCGCGGTCAACCTCTTCTGGGCGCTCGCGGAGCTGCGAGACGACCCGACGCCAGAGCGGGCACGCGCGCTGCACGACGAAGAGGTCGAGCGCTGCAGGCGGATGTCCGCGCACGCTGCGGAGCTCTTCGAGCCGGCCACGCGCGCACTGACGCACTGCAACGCGGGCGGCCTCGCGACCGGCGGCTACGGCTCCGCCGTCGGCGCCCTTCGCGCAGCCTGGGAACGCGACCGCCTGCAGCACGTGCTCGTCGACGAGACCCGGCCCCTGCTCCAGGGTGCGCGGCTCACGGCCTGGGAGCTCGAGCAGATCGGCATCCCACACCACGTCATCGCCGACTCGGCCGCCGCGTCGATGATGGCACGCGGCGAGGTCGACCTCGTCGTCACCGGCGCCGACCGCATCGCGGCCAACGGCGACGCCGCCAACAAGATCGGGACATACTCCCTGGCCGTGCTCGCCCGGCACCACGCGATCCCGTTCTACGTCGTCGCACCGACGTCGACGCTCGACGCGAGCACGGCGACCGGCGACGCCATCGTGATCGAAGAGCGAGACGGCGCCGAGCTGACGACGCGCTTCCCGGCCCGCAACCCCGCGTTCGACGTCACGCCACGCGAGCTGATCACCGCCATCGTCACCGAGGACGGCATCCTGTGAAAGCGCTCATCCTGGCCGCGGGCTACGCGACGCGCCTCAGCCCGCTCACGGACGACTTCCCGAAGCAGCTGCTCCCGGTCGGCGGCAAGCCGATCGTCGACTGGATCCTCGACAAGGTCCGCGACGCCGGCATCGACGACGTGCACCTCGTGACGAACGCGCGATTCGCGCCGCGCTTCGCCGCCTGGGGGAGGGAGAACGCCGTCACGATTCACGACGACGGCACGTCGACGAACGAGACACGGCTCGGCGCGATCGGCGACATCCGCTTCGTCGGTCTCGACGATGACCTGCTCGTGATCGCGGGCGACAACCTCTTCGACTTCCGCCTTCGCGACCTCGTCGAGTTCTGGCAGGCGAAGAAGCCCGCGAGCGTGGTCGCCGTCTACGACGTCGGCGACCGCGAGCTCGCGAAGAAATACGGCGTCGTCGAGGTCGACGGCGACGGTCGCGTCGTCGACTTCATCGAGAAGCCGGACGACCCGCCGAGCACGCTGGCCGCCACCGCGACGTACCTCTATTCACGCGCACATGCCGGTCTCGTCGACACGTACCTCGCCGAGGGGAACAATCCCGATCAGCCGGGCAATCTCGTCGCCTGGCTGCACCGCCGCGAGCCGGTCTACGCCTACCGCTTCGAGGGCGGCTGGTACGACGTCGGCGACCACGGGCAGCTCCTCGAGGCCGACAACCGGCTCCGCGCCGAGCAGGGACTTCCGACTCGCACCGCGTATTCCGTGGACTAGAGTCACCACGTGGCGACGACCGACCAGGACATCCGCTGGGAGCTGAGCGACCTCTGCTCCGACGCCGACGAGGCGCGGGAGCACTGGGACGCCGCCTCGGCCCGCGCACGCGACATCGCAACGCGGTACCGCGGCACCGTCGGCGAGCTCGATGCGCCGGCGCTGCGCGAGCTGTTCGACGAGCTCGACGATCTCGAGCAGGAGCTCTCGCGGCTCGGCGTCTACTCGTACCTCCGCCTCAGCATGGCCGCGACCGAGGTCGAGGCGAACGACCTCGCGACGTTCTCGCGCGAGCGCAGCGCCGAGATCGAGAACGACCTCGTGTTCGTCGGCCTCGAATGGATCGCGATCGCGGACGATCGCGCCGAGCAGCTGCTCGCCTCGGACGAGCTGGCGGCGTACGCGCACAAGCTGCGTGTGGAGCGGCTCGAGAAGCCCTACGTCCTCAGCGAGGCCGAGGAGCAGGCTCTGAATGCGCGCCGTCCGATGGTGTCGGCCTGGCAGTCGCTTCACGATCGGCAGGTGTCGACGATGGAGATCCCGTTCGACGCGGGCGACGGGCCCGAGCCGCACGGCGTCAGCCGGCTCCTCTCGTATCTCTACCGGCCCGAGCGCGAGCTGCGCCTGCGCGCGGTCGACGCGCTGTACGAGGGGCTGGAGCCGCGCGTCGACGTGCTCGCGGCGGCGTACGACGCGCTCGTCGGCGACCGGCTCACGACCGACCGGCTCCGCGGCTACACGAGCCCGATGCAGCCGACGAACATGGCGAACGAGCTCGACGACGAGACGGTCGAGGCGATGATGAGCGCGACCGAGGAGTCGTACGGCATCGCGCACCGCTGGTTCGCGGCGAAGGCCGAGCGGCTCGGCCTCGACAAGCTCACGCTCGCCGACCAGTACGCGCCGATCGGCGACCCGCGCCGCTTCACCTGGGATGAGGCGGTCGACGTCGTCGACCGGTCGTACACGCGCTTCCACCCGCGTCTCGCCGAGATCTTCCGCGAGTGTGTCGACGCAGGGCATGTCGACGTCCTACCGCGCCAGGGGAAGGCGACGGGCGCCTACTGCACGTCGGTGTCGAAGACGATCCTGCCGTACGTCCTGATGAACTTCACGAACCGGTTGCGCGACGTCAGCACGCTCGCGCACGAGTTCGGCCACGCGACCCACAACGTGCTCGCGCTCGAGGGGCAGACGTATCGCTCGCATCGCGTCGGGCTGCCGTTGGCCGAGGTGCCGTCGACGTTCGCGCAGTCGATCGCCGACGACTACCTGCTCGAGAACGAGACCGACGTCGGAACGCGCGCCGCGCTCGCCGCCGACCGGCTCGAGAACGCGTTCGCCGCGATCTACCGGCAGTCGGTGCTCGCCCGGTTCGAGCAGCGCGCCTACGCGGTGCGCGGCGAGGGGCGGTCGCTCGCCGCGGAGCGCCTGAACGAGCTGTGGTGGGAGGAGAACGGCAAGTACTACGGCGACTCGCTCGAGATGCCCGACGGGTACCGCATGGGCTGGTCGTACATCCCGCACTTCATCCACGTGCGCTTCTACACGTACGCGTACTCGTTCGCGCAGCTCGTCGCGCTGCTCCTGTACAGGCGCTACCGCGAGGACGCGAAGGCCTTCGCGCCGAAGTATCTCGACCTGCTGCGTGCAGGAGGCTCGGCCTCGCCGGCCGATCTCGTCGCGCCGTTCGGGCTCGACCTTCGGTCGCCGGACACGTGGCGCGAGGCATTCGCAGAGCTCGAGGCGTTCTGCGACGAAGCCGTGACACTCACGGCACAGGCGCAGCAGTAGCGTCCGTCGTGTGCTGCTCGACCTGCTGCTGCCGCGGTGGTGCGTCGTGTGCGCCCGCGGCGGGTCCCAGCTGTGCTCGTCGTGCCGCGACGCGCTGCCGGGACTGACGCCGCCGCTCTGCGAGCTGTGCGGCGCGCCGACCGCGTGGCCGGTCGCCCGTTGCCGCGAGTGCTCGGGGCGGCGGCTCGCGTTCGCGTCGGCCCGGGCGGCCGTGCCCTACGACGACGACGTCCGCCGGCTCGTCCGCATGTGGAAGGAACGCGGGCTCAGGCATCTCGACGACGCGTTCGCAGACGTCGTGGCCGGCCGGCTCGCGCGGCCCGACGCCGACGTCGTCACGTTCGTCCCGCCCGATGCATGGCGGTCGCGGCAGCGCGGCCACCGCCCGGCCGAGCGGCTCGCCCGTGCGCTCGCGGAGCGCTGGGGAATGGCATGCGAGCCGCTGCTCGAGCGTGCAGCCGGCGCCGGCCGCCGGCAGAGCTCCCTGACGCGGCGCGAGCGGCTCCGCAACCCGGCCTTCACGGCCACCGCCAAGGACGGCCGGATCGTGCTCGTGGACGACGTCTACACGACCGGCGCGACCGCCCATGCCGCCGCTCGCGCCTTGCATGCGACCGTCCACGTGGTCACCTTCGCACGGACCGTCCGCCGCGCCTAAGCTGGCAGCGACCACGATCGAGGAGGGCCGGATGGAGCTGCAGATCAAGGGCAGGAACCTCGAGGTCAGCGAGACGATGCGCACCTTCGCGGAAGGCAAGCTGGCAAAGCTCGATCGCCAGCTCAAGCCCGACACGCGCGTCGAGCTCGAGCTCTGCGTCGAGAAGAACCCGTCGGTCGCCGCGAATCAGGTCGCCGAGGCGACCGTCTGGCTGAAGGGTCACACGCTCCGCGGCAAGGAGGCGTCGCGTGACATGAAGTCCTCGATCGACCAGCTCGCCGAGAAGCTGCACCGCGAGCTGTCGAAGCTCAGCGACAAGCGCGTCGCGAAGCGCCGGGCCGGCGTCGAGAGCTAGTCGCGCCGTGGGCCTCTTCCGGCGGCGCGAGCCGCTGCACGAGCGGCTCGCGCGCGAGGGTGGCCTGACCGAGCCGACGGCGCCGCGGGATCCGCGGCCGCCGACCCAGGAGACCGGGATCCACGGGCTGCAGCGCCCGCGCGAGTGGGACGCGACGGTCACCGTCGACGCACCCGAGATCGAGGGCGACAGCGCGCGGTTCGTGACCCTGCCCGACCGGACGCTCCTCGTCGAGGAGGGCTCGGACGACTCGCTCGACCCGCTCGCGTCAGCGGTCGAGGCGTCGATCCCGCCGCCCTATCGGGCGCGGGCGGTCAGGCAGTCCGAGACGCTCTGGGCCGTCCAGGCGAAGCGGATCGAGGTCGTGCAGATCCCGGACGGCCCCGAGGGCGACGCGATCGAGCTGACCCATACCGAGGATGGGACGACGCTCTCGGTCGACGACGCACGCACGTTCGGCTCGATCCCGGCGCTCGAGCAGCTCGGGGAGCGCCAGGGACGCGACTACGTCGTCCGGGCCGAGCGGCTCGACGGCGACCTCTGGGAAGTCCGGGCAGAAACCCTTTAGCGGCCGGCCCGCCGGGAGGGGCCAACCTGTCCCGCCGCGCTTCGCGGCCTGCGGTCGCGTCCTCGGCTGCGACCGTGGTACCACTACGGTCGCAGCCTGCGTCCTTGCCTCGGCGCGCGAATCGCACCGGGCCAGGGGGCCATCCCAACGGGCCAACCGCAGCGGGTACCCTGGGCCGTCATGGCGCAACAGCTCGGAGCATTCGAAAAAGTCCTGCGCGTCGGCGAAGGGCGCCGCCTCAAGCGGCTGCAGCAGCAGGCCGAGTACATCGGCACGCTCGAGCCCGCGTTCGAGCAGCTGACCGACGCGGAGCTCGCGGCGAAGACCGTCGAGTTCCGCGAGCGGCTCGCGAACGGCGAGACGCTCGACGAGGTCCTGTTCGAGGCCTTCGCCGCGGTTCGCGAGGCGTTCAAGCGCACGATGGGCGTTCGCCTGTTCGACGTGCAGCTGATGGGCGGCATCGTCCTCCACGAGGGCGACATCGCCGAGATGAAGACCGGCGAGGGCAAGACCTTCGTCGCGACGCAGGCGATGTACCTCAATGCGCTCGCGGGCAAGGGCGTGCACCTGATCACGACGAACGACTACCTCGCGCAGCGCGACCAGCAGTGGACGCAGCCCGTGTTCGAGTTGCTCGGCATGCACACGGCCTTCATCGAGAACATGATGCCGTTCACGCCGCGCAAGGCGGCCTACGACGCGGACGTCACGTACGGGACGAACTCCGAGTTCGGCTTCGACTACCTCCGCGACAACATGGCCGTGTCGCTCGACGGGCTCGTGCAGCGCGGCCACCCGTACGCGATCGTCGACGAGGTCGACTCGATCCTGATCGACGAGGCGCGCACGCCGCTCATCATCTCGGGCGAGCCCGAGACCGCGGCGCAGCTCTACTACGACTTCGCCCGCGTCGCCGCGCAGCTCATCCCGTTCCGCTCGCACCCCGGCGACGCGAAGGGCGCCGCCGAGGCCGCGGGCGCCGACTTCGAGTACGACGAGAAGTTCAAGACCGTCGCGGTCACCGAGCAGGGCGTCGCGAAGGTCGAGCGTGCGCTGCGCATCGACAACCTCTACGCGCCGCAGAACTCGCAGCTCGTCAACCATCTGAACCAGGCGCTGAAGGCGCAGGTGCTGTACGAGCGCGACACGGAGTACGTCATCCAGGACGGCGAGGTGAAGATCGTCGACGAGTTCACCGGCCGGATCATGGAGGGCCGCCGCTGGAGCGAGGGCCTGCACCAGGCGGTCGAGGCGAAGGAGGGCGTCCGCATCCAGGAGGAGCACCAGACGCTCGCGACGATCACCCTCCAGAACTACTTCCGCCTCTACGACAAGCTCGCCGGTATGACCGGCACCGCGAAGACGGAGGAGAAGGAGTTCGTCGAGATCTACAACCTGAGCGTCGTCGAGATGCCGACCAACGTGCCCGTCGCGCGCAAGGACGAGATGGACTACGTCTACAAGACGAAGGAAGGCAAGTTCGCGGCCGTCGCGCGCGACATCAAGGAGCGCAGCGAGAAGGGCCAGCCCGTCCTCGTCGGCACGATCGCCGTCGAGACGTCCGAGTACCTCTCGCAGCTCCTGACCCGGCAGGGCGTGCAGCACAAGGTCCTGAACGCGAAGGAGCACGCCCGCGAAGCGGAGATCATCATGGACGCGGGCCAGGTCGGCGCGGTCACGATCGCGACGAACATGGCGGGCCGCGGCGTCGACATCAAGCTCGGCGAGGGCGTCCGCGAGCTCGGCGGCCTCGACGTGCTCGGCACCGAGCGGCACGAGTCGCGCCGCATCGACAACCAGCTTCGCGGCCGCTCCGGCCGCCAGGGCGACCCTGGCGAGACGCGGTTCTACCTCTCGGGCGAAGACGACCTCGTGCGCCTGTTCGCCGGCGACCGGATCAAG
>JAICLU010000006.1 GCA_025925195.1 Thermoleophilia bacterium | reverse complement strand
CTGCGGCGCCGAGGGCACCGAGCTCGTCGTCGTCGGCGCGACACCGCTGATGTTCGAATTCGTTCCGGCGAGCCCCTCATTCCCGACGTTGTCGACGGCCCAGACCTGCACGTTGCTCCCGGGCTTCGTCACCTCGAACGATCCGCCCGGCGTCAGGGGCGTGCCGTTCGTCGCGCTCGGCGTGGTGCCGTCGGTCGTGTACGTCATGCGGTCGAGGCCCGACAGCGCGTCCGTCACCTCCGGCGTGACTGTCACCGGCCCGTTCGCATTCGTGCACGTAGAGGGGACGCACGTCAGCGTGCCGGTGGGCTGCGAGGCGTCCGACTGGAAGCCGACGCGCGTCGATCCCGAGCTCGCAGTGCCGGCGCCGTTCACGTCGCTCACGTTGACGCTCGTGTCCGGCAGCTGCGGCTGCTGCGTCCAGCTGTAGGACTCGGAGCGAGGCGGGCTCGCCGTCTCGGTCCAACCCGTCGCGCCGAGCGACGAGAAGCTCGCAGACGCAATGCCGGACTCCTGGTCGTCGTCCTGCGGCACCGACAGGCTGAAGGAGCCCGCGACGTTCGGGTTGTAGTAGACGGTGCCGCCGGAGAACGACGCGGCGGCGTGGCCGTCCGGCGTCGTCGACGGCGACAGGAGCGTCACCGTCGGCGGCGGCGGCGCCGAATCGTCGATCTGCACGGTGACGGTCTGATCGCTTCGATTGCCGAGGCCGTCGGTCGCAGCAAACTTGATCGTCGTCGTCGTGCTGAAGTCCGGCAGTCGGTCGCCTGGGAGGACGTGCGCATCGGTGTTGCTCGAATCGAGCGGATCCCCGCTCAGCGCCCACGCCTCTTTCGCGATCGTCGCGCTGTCTTGGATCGTGTACTGGACGGCGATCGGGCCGTCAGCGGGCGCAAACCACGTCGTACACGGCTTCGAGTTGCAGGTGACGTCGATCGACGGCCCGGTCGTGTCGAGCTCGAGCGGGACGGACGCGCTGTCGGCCGTGTTGCCGGCGGCGTCGCGCGCGTGCGCGCGCCAGTAGTAGAGCCCGTCAGCGGTCGGTACGGTCGGCGTCGCGCTGTAGGTGCTCTCGCTGCGCGACATCACGGCCGCCGTCGTCCACGGCCCGTTGCTGCTGGTGGAGTACTGCAAGGCGACCGTCGGCGGCCCGGACGTGTCGTCCGCGACGGCGGTGAACCCCGGCCAGCTCGAGTAGGCGCCCTGCGCCGGTGGCGAGAACGTCAGGTTCGGAGGCGTCGTGTCCCCTGGGAACGCGAGGCTCGCCCAGCCGGCGACGGCGGGGGCCGCCGGCGCGCCGCTCCCGCCGTACTCGACGTCGAACCCGATCGACCCGGCCGTCCAGCAGATGTCGTGCGCCGAGTCGGAATCGCAGAGGGGGTGGCTGACCTCGACCGTGTAGCCGTTGGTGCTGGACGAAGCGGCCGTCACGTCCTCGGTTCCGGGCGATGCGAGCAAGGACTCGTCATCCGCGAGGTACCGGCCGTCGAGGTTGAACCAGTCGGGCTCGACGCCGTTGGCGATGTCGAGCTGATCGTCCCCGTTCTGGAGAACGCCGTCGTTCCCCGACTCGAACGAGAACACCGTCTCCGCGGACGACGTCGGAGCGGCGTCCGTGTGGAACGCGAGGTAGAGGTCGCCGGCCGTCCGCCCGACGTAGAGCGTGCCGCCGGCGACGCCGTAGGAGGCTGCCTGGCCCCATTCGAAGGTCCCGAGCGCGCCGTCGATCGTCGGCGCCTGCTCGAGCAGCGGAGCGTCGTAGGTCGACCCGGTGCCCGCGAACGCGCACGGCGAGAACGCCGCCGCCAGGGCGAGCGCCGCAACCGCGAGACCGATCCTCCCTCTCCCCGTCATGTCCATCCTCCCGGACGGGCGAAACCTGTCGTTTCTTCCGCCGCTTTGCCGACGATAGGGGATCTGTTACAAATTGCAAGGGCAGTGCAGGAAAACCGGGGGGTCACTCCGTATCTGCCCCGTCTCGCGTGGACGTGGGCCGACGAGCCGTACCGCGAGCTCGAGGGCACGCTCGTCTCCGTGGACCTTTCCGGGTTCACAGCGCTGTCCGAACGGCTCGCCGCCCGGGGCAAGGAGGGCGCCGAGGAGCTGATCCTCGTCGTCAGCGGTTGCTTCGAGGGGTTGATCGGGATCGCGACGCGCCTCGGCGGCGACGTGCTCAAGTTCCGCGGCGACGCGCTCCTGATCCTCTTCGACGGCGACGGTCACGCCGAACGGGCCTGCCGAGCGAGCGCGCAGATGCAGTGGTTCATCGCCAACGCGGCGCCGTCTCGCAGCTCCGTCGGGCCGGTGTCGCTCTCGATGACGACGGGCGTCCACTCCGGCCCCGTCCAGGTGCACGCGGTCGGCACGTCGCACGTCGAGCTGATGATCGCGGGGCCGGCGGCGACGGAGACGATCACGCTCGAGTCGGCCGCGAACGCGGGCGAGGTCCTCGTCTCCGCATCGACGGCGGCGCTGCTCGACCCGGATTGCCTCGGCGAGGAGCGCGACCGCGGCGCGCGCCTGCTGCGGATCGACGAGGTCGAGGCGGGTGCCGAGGGACGGAGCACCGAGGTCGTCGCGCATCTGCACACGGCGCGATTCGTACCGGCGCCGCTGCGGGCCGCGCTCGCGGCGGGCGTGGAGGCCGAGCACCGGCACGTTGTCGCGGCCTTCGTCAAGTTCTCCGGCTCCGACGCGCTCGAGCCGGCGCAGCTGCACGCGCGGCTCGCCCACCTCGGCGAGGTCGCCGGCGCCGCCGCCGACGAGCTCGGGCTGACGTGGCTCGAGTCGGACATCGACGTCGACGGCGGGAAGCTCTACCTCACGGCCGGTGCGCCGTCGTCGACGGGCGAGGACGAGGCGGCGATGCTGCACGCGCTGAAGCGGATCGTCGCCGAAGACGTCGGGCTCGAGCTGCACGCGGGCGCGAACGCCGGTATCGCCTTTGCCGGCGACGTCGGTGCGCAGGACCGCCGCACCTACGCCGTCACGGGCGACACCGTCAACCTCGCCGCCCGGCTGACGTCGCGCGCCGGCGACGGCGAACTGCTCGCAACCGAGGCGGTGCTCGACGCGTCCACCAAGCGCTATGCCACTGCGTCGAAGCCGCTGCTCGTCAAGGGCAAGGCGCGAGCCGTCACGGCGTTCAGCGTCGGCGAACCTGTCGCGGCGAAGGAAGAGCGCACGCACGACCTGCCGCTCGTCGGCCGTGAGGAAGAGCTCGCCGCCCTCGCCGCGGCGCTCGACGGCGCGCGGCGCCGCACGAGCACGCTCGTCGAGCTCGTCGGCGAACCGGGGATCGGCAAGTCACGGCTGCTCGAGGAGCTGAAGACGCGTGCCCTCGGCTTCCAGCAGCTGTCCGCGAGCGGCGACCCGTACGGGACGTCGACGCCGTACGGAGCGCTGCACGGGCTGCTCCGCCCCCTCGCCGGGATCACGGAGGAGATGACGAGCGAGCAGGCGGGCGAGCAGCTCGGGCCGTGGATCGCTGCGGTCATGCCCGACCTCGCTCCGTGGCTGCCGCTGCTCGCAATCGCCTTCGACGCAAGCGTCCCCACCACGCCGGAGGTCGACGGGCTCGACCCGAAGTTCGTGCACGAGCGCCTCCACGAGTGCGTCGCGCAATTCCTGCAGCGCATGCTGATGATGCCGACGCTGATCGTGATCGAGGACGCGCACTGGCTCGACGATGCCTCGTCGTATCTCCTCCGTCACCTCACACGTGCGTCGGTCGCGGTTCCGTGGCTGATCGTGATCACACGCCGTCCGGGCGGCCAGCCCTACGCGACCGACGAGCACGGCGTCGTGCTCGAGCTGCAGCCGCTCGACGGTGCGGCCGCGGAGGCGCTCGCGCTCGCAGCCGCCGGCGACACGCCGCTCACCGAGCGCGAGCTCGAGGCGGTGCGCGCGCGGGCGGCGGGCAACCCGCTCTTCGTGCGCGAGCTGGTCCGGGTTTCGCAGAGCGACGACGCGGAAGCGCTCCCGCAGACGGTGGAGGCGTTGATGACGGCGCGCATCGACCGCCTCGACCCGGCCGACCGGCAGCTGCTCCGCCACGCCTCCGTGCTCGGCGCGAGCTTCGACCTCGACCTCGTCGGCGAGGTGATCGACGGCGCGGGCTCGCCCGAGCGCTGGGAAGGGCTGCGTGAGCTCGTCGCGTTCGACGGCGAGCGGCGGCTCTCGTTCGTCCACGACCTCTTCCGCACCACCGCCTACGAAGGGCTTTCGCTGCGGCGCCGCCGGGAGCTGCACGGCCGCGTCGCAGCAGCGCTCGAGCGGCGCGGCGAGACGCCCGCACTTCTCTCGCTTCACTTCTTCGAGGCCGGCGACCACGCATCGGCATGGGAGCACGCGGTCGCAGCCGGCGAGCGCGCGCAGGAGACGCTCGCAAACGTCGTCGCCGCCGAGCTGTTCGAACGGGCGCTCGCGGCCGCGACGCACGTACCCGCGCTGCCTGCCGCCGAGGTGTCGCGCGTCCACGAAGCGCTCGGCGACGTCTGCACGCTGTTCGCGGCCTTCGACCGTGCGGCCGCTGCGTACGAGCAGGCGCTCGCGCTCGCCGACGACGCGGCGCGTCCGCGGCTGATCTGGCGTGCCGGGATCGTGGACGAGCGCACCGGCCGCTACGACGAGGCGATTGCGCGCTACGAGCAGGCGCTCGACGCCGCCGAGGACCCGGCGCTGCGAATCGAGATCGAGCTCGCGACGGCGGGCGTGCGGCACCGGCAGGGTCGTCAGGAGGAGGCGCGCGAATGGGCCGAGCGCGCGGCGAAGGAGGCCGAGGCGGCCGGCGCACGCCGCAGCCTCGCTCATGCGTACTACCTCCTCGACGGGATCTGCACCCTCCTCGGCCGTCCGAACGCGCTCTACCGGGAGCAGGCGTTGCCGATCTACCGCGAGACGGGCGACCTGCTCGGCCAGGCGAACGTGCTCAACAACCTCGGCGTCGGCGCGTACTACGACGGTCGGTGGCAGGAGGCGCTCGACTTCTATCGCGAGAGCGGCGAGGTGAGCCGGCGCGCGGGCGACGTGATCTCGAGTGCGCGCGCGAACAACAACGTGGCGGAGATCCTCTCCGACCAGGGTCGGCTGTCCGATGCGGTCGACCTGCTCGCGGAGGCGCGGCGCATCTGGCGCGCCGGCCGGTATCCGATCGGCGTGCAGGTGGCGACGAGCAACCTCGGCCGCACCGAGGCGCGCGCGGGCCGCTTCGACGCGGCGCTCGATCTGCTCGCCGACGCGCGGCGCGGCTTCGCCGACATCGGCGCGACGGCGTTCGCGCTCGACGCACAGGCGCGCGAGGTCGAGTGTCTCGTCCTCGCCGGCCGCCACCAGGAGGCGATCGAGCTCGCGACGGAGGCGCTGCGCCAGGCGGAGCAGGTCGAGGGCGGAGACGTCGTGCGCGTGTCGCTCGCGCGCTCGCTCGGCTATTCGTACGCCCAGGCCCGGCAGAACGAGGAGGCCCGCACCCTGCTGGAGCAGAGTGCCTCGCTCGCCCGCAGCCTGAACCTCGAGTACGAGCTCGCGCTGACACTGAAGGCGCTCGGCGACACCGGCGTCGACCCGGCTGCGGCGTCGCAGGCGGACGAGATCCTCGGCCGGCTCGGCGTCGTCTCGGTCGCCGAGCCGCCGCTTCCCTAGCCGCGGCGATTGCGGGCTTGCTCGAGCGCGTCGGCGACCGCATCGAGGTCGTGCGGCGAGACACGGTCGAGGCGCACGCCGAGGATGCGTTCCGCGGTGTCTGCGATCTCAGGCGTGAAGACGAGCGTGCCGTCCGCCTCGACGCGGTCGAGCCCGTCCCAGCGCGCCGCCCGCTCGTTGATCGCGATCGCCTCGCTCTCGGGGAGCCAGAGGTCGAGCTCAACCCGCCCGCTCGCGATCCGCACCGGATAGCCACCTGCGCGGCCGCCCGGCGCGGGTGCGTGTGCGCGCACCGGCTCGTCGCCGAGCAGCGCCTCGACGATCTGCGCCGTCGACGCCGCCGTGAGGTCGTGTGTCGCCGTGCCGGGCGGCAGCGGCCAGGGCGCGCGAAGCAGCTCGGCGACGCGCTCGTGCGCCAGCGGCTCGCCGTCGACGAGCAGCTCGGCCGCCCACGGCGGTGCGTCCACGCCCGTGTCGCCGAGAACGCCGAACGACGGGAAGGCGTATCGCTGCACCGCGTGGTGCATGACGAGGCGAACGTCGCCGCCGCTGAGCAGCGCGAGCTTCGGCGCCGTCTCCCCCACGTTGCCGGCGCCGATCGCGGGCGCGAGACCGAGCGGCGCAAGGGCGGGCCCGACGGCGTCGGGGAACGGCAGGCAGACGACCGGCGCGCGCGGGCCGGCGCGCATCAGGTCCCGGACGAGTGTCAGCTGCAGCGGCAGCCAGGCGCCGTAGGGGACTCCGGCGGGGCTCGGCTTCCACCACGTGTGCCGCGTCGCCGCGGTGACGATCACGTCCGCGTCGATGGCCGCGGCGTCGCCCACCTCGCTGATCCGGTGGAACTCGACATGGCGCGGGCCGCCCTGGATAGCCGCGACGAGTCGGCACTGATGTACGCGTGCAGCGCCGCGCTCGCGGTCGCGCGTCGCCCCGATCAGGCGCTCGACGCGCGACGAGCGGGCGAGCGTGTCGAGCACGCGCGAGCCGAGGTCGCCGAGCCCGACGACGGCGACCGTCGTCACGCCGTGCCCGCGAGCGACCCGCCGTCGACGACGAGCGTCGTGCCCGTCACGTTCGAGGCCTCGTCGGAGGCGAGCCAGGCGACGGCGGCAGCGACCTCCGCCGGCGTCCCGATTCGGCGCAACGGGCGGGTCGACGCGTCGATCGTCTCGCCGAGCTGCGCCGCCTCGCGATGGAGCATCGGCGTGTCCGTGTCGCCCGGGCACACGCAGTTGACGCGGATGCCTTCGGGCCCGTGGTCGATCGCGAGCGCGCGGGTGAGATTGACGACGGCTGCCTTCGACGCTGCGTAGCTGACGGCGCGCGGGCCGGCCACCATCCCCCACCCCGAGCCGATGGTGACGATGCAGCCGCGTCGCCTGCGTAGCAGCGGCAGCGCGTCGCGGCAGAAGCGGAAGACGTGCGTCAGGTTGACCGCGATCACGGCGTCCCATTCCGCGTCCGACGTCTCCTCCGCGGTATGGCGCTCGGCGATGCCGGCCGCGGGAACGAGCAGGTCGAGCCCGTCGAGACCTGCGAAGGCGACCGCGGTCGCGTCGAGGGCGGTGACGTCGCATTCGGCGCGGTCGATGCCGCGCACGTCGTATCCGTCGGCGCGCAGGCGATTTGCGATCGCGGCGCCGATGCCGGACGCGGCCCCGGTGACGACGGCGGTTTTCAGATGCGTGCGGCGGCGGCGCGGGCGGCGGTGACGACGCGCTCGACGTCCTCGTCGGTGTGCGCGGTGCAGAGCACCGAGTGGAGCGCCGGCGACGGCGATGTGTAGACGCCCTCGTCGAAGAGCGCGTGCACGAAGCTGTTGAAGCGGTCGCGGTCGACGTGCGCGCCGAAGTCGCGATACGACCTGATCGCGTCCGTCTCTCCGTCGGTGAAGTAGACCTGCAGCATCGGGCCGACGTACTGCACGAGCACGTTCTCGCCGGCGAGCGCGTCACGCAGACCTGCCACGAGCGTGTCGGCGAGCCGCTCGAGGTCGGCGTACGCGGGCGCGTCGAGCAGGGCGAGCGACTCGCGCACCACGGCGAGCAGCGCGGGGTTCGCGTTCTGCGTCCCGTAATGGAGGACGGCGCCGCCGGCGAGCGCGTCCATCACGTCGGCGCGTCCGGCGATGGCTGCGACCGGGAAGCCGGCGCCGAGCGCCTTCCCGAAGGTGACGAGATCGGCGCGAACGCCGAAGCGCCCGCACGCGCCGCCGGCCCCGAGCCGGAAGCCGGTCACGGTCTCGTCGACGTAGAGCAGCGCACCGTGCGCGTCCGCGAGCTCGCGCAAGGTCGTGAGATAGCCGTCGACGGGCGGGATGACGCCCAGGTTCGCCATCACCGGCTCGGTGACGATCGCCGCGACCTCGCCGCGGTTCGCGTCGAGCGCCTGCTCGACGGCGTCGGCGTCGTTCCAGGGGACGACGAGCGTGTCGGCGAGCGCGCCTGCCGGGATGCCGAGGGAGTCGACGTCAGGGCCGCCGGGCATGTTGGAGCGCAGCGAGTAGGCGTCGGCCCAGCCGTGGTAGTGGCCTTCGAACTTCACGATCTTCGAGCGGCCTGTGTACCCGCGCACGAGCCGGAGCGCGGCCATGCAGGCCTCGGTGCCGGTGTTGGCGAAGCGGACGCGCTCGGCAGACGGGTGCACGGCCGAGATCCGCTCGGCAACCTCGACCTCGACCTCGCTCGCCGTCGCCGTGAGGGCGCCGTCGGCGACCGCGCGCTGCATCGCGTCGACGAGGCGCGGGTGCGCGTGCCCGTGGATGAGCGCGCCGAAGGCGAGCATGAGGTCGACGTACTCGTTGCCGTCGACGTCGGTCATCCGGCCGCCGGAGCCGCGCGCCATGTAGAGCGGGTGCGGGTGGTAGTTGAGCGGGCCGCGGGACGGCGACGAGACACCGTCGACGAGCGCCCGCTGCGCCCGCTCGAACAGCGCCGCCGAGCGCTCGGTGCTCCTCGTCACGGACACCTCGCCCATCCGTCGATCATAGACTCGTCCCGATGAAGGGTCTGGCGGGCAAGCGGGTCGTCGTCACCGGCGGCACGAGCGGCATCGGCGCGGCGACCGCGCAGCGGTTCGTCGAGGAAGGTGCGCGCGTCGCGGCGATCGCCGACCGGGACGTCGACGACCCCGGTCTGCTGTGCGACGTGGCCGACGCGGCCTCCGTCGAGCGGGCGTTCGCGCGCGTCGACGAGCTGCTCGGCGGCGTCGACGTGCTCGTGGCGAACGCAGGCATCTCGATCCGCAAGCCGTTCCTCGAGATCGAGGAAGCCGACTGGCGCCGGGTGCTCGACGTGAACCTGACGGGCGTCTTCCACTGCGCCCAGCAGGCGGCCCGGCGGATGGTGGCGGGCGACGGCGGCGTGATCCTGATGACCGCGTCGACAAACGGGTTGACCGGGCACGCGTTCTATGCCGACTACAACGCGTCGAAGGCCGGCGTGATCCTGCTGGCGAAGACGATGGCGCTCGAGCTGGCGCCGAAGGTGCGCGTGAACTCAGTGTGTCCGGGCTACGTGCTGACGCCGATGCAACGCAGCGAATACACCGACGCGATGCTCGCCGAGGTCAATGCCGGCATCCCGCTCGGCCGCCACGCGTCGCCGGAAGAGATCGCGGCGCTCTTCGCCTTCCTCGCGAGCGACGAAGGCGCCTATTTCACGGGCGCGACGATCTCGATCGACGGCGGCGAGACGGCGTAGCCGATGTAACGGGGATTACCCCCGTTACATTTGCGTGCACGTGCGTGCACGGCAATGTGCAGGCATTTTCGCCCCGCGCGGCGGCCGAACGGACGCGTCACCACTTTGCAACGGGGACAACCCCCGTTGCAAAGGCGTGACTATCGCTTCGTCGGTGGGCGCTCGCCGGTGAGGACGCCCCACGCCTTCGCGCCGACGCGGCGTGCGCCAAGGGTGAACACTGCTCCGATCACGCCCTGCACCACGCCCCACGCCAGCCGCTTCCGCTGCTCGGCCTTCTTGTCCCGGCCGACGGTCCACGCCTTCTCGGAGATCTCCTCGCCCGCCCGCGCGATCGCGGACCGCACGCGCTCCTCGGTCTTCGCTGACATGCACCTACAACGAGTGGCGGCCCAGAAGAGTTGCGCTGAGGACGATCGATGCGAACGCGGCGACCTGGAGGCCACCGGCGGCGCCCGACGGAAGCTCCTCGCCGAACAGCACGAACCCGGCCGAGATGGGGACGGCGTTTGCCGTCAGCGTCGCGATCCCCGCCGCCGTCAGCGCGCCCCCGCGCTGGAAGGCCCCCTGCAGCACGCTCGTCCCGAACCCGTAACAGACGAGGAGCGCGACAAGCACGGCGAACCACGCGCCGCCGTAGCCGATCACCTTCGCCGACATGTCGCCCGCAGCGAACAGCAGACCCGCGGCCAGGCCGAAGCGCGCGTCCGGCCGAGCCACCGGCAGGACGCGGACCACGAGCAGCGCGCCGGTCGCGCACGATGCGAGCCAGACGAACACCCAGAGCGGCGACGGCGGCCGGTCGGCCTGGTGCACTCCCCGCAAGGACAGCCCGAGCAGGAGCAGGCCGGTGAACGCCGCCAGCACGGCCGACCGCTCACGCCACGAGAGCAGGTGCACCTTGCCGCGGCAGCTGACGAACGCGAGCGCTGCGATCCCCGCAGCCGACACGGCCTGGACGAGGGCGAGCGGCGCGAGCCGGAGCGACGCGACGTAGACGAGCCAGCCGGCGCACTCGACGCCGAAGGCGACGAGCCAGGCTCGCGCGCCGAGCAGTAGACGGAGCGACTTGCGCAGCTCGCCGAACGAGAGCGGCGGCAGATCGGCCGCCGCGTCGTGCTCCTTCGCGTACGCCCAGTTGACGGCGAGCGCGGAGACGAGCGCAAGGCTCAGCCCGAGCCAGAACAACGAGCGCTCAGGCGGTCTTCAGGCCGATCGGGCAAGCGACGCCCGTCCCGGCCAGGCCGCAGTACCCGTTCGGGTTCTTGGAGAGGTACTGCTGGTGGTACGGCTCGGCGTAGTAGAACGGCCCCGCCCCGGCGAGCTCCGTCGTGATCTCGCCGTACCCGGCGCGCCCGAGCTCCGCCTGGAACCCGTCGCGGGAAGCCTCTGCGACGGCACGCTGCGCGTCGTCGGCCCAGTAGATCGCCGAGCGGTATTGCGTGCCGGTGTCGTTGCCCTGCCGCATCCCCTGGGTCGGGTCGTGGCTCTCCCAGAAGAGCCGCAGGATCTCCTCGTACGAGGTCTGCTGCGGGTCGAAGACGACGAGCACCGCCTCGGCGTGGCCGGTCCGCCCCGAGCAGACTTCCTCGTAGGTCGGGTTCTTCGTGAAGCCGCCGGCGTAGCCGACCGCTGTCGTATAGACGCCGGGCGCCTGCCAGAAGACGCGCTCCGCGCCCCAGAAGCAGCCGAGGGCGACGACCGCCTGCTCCAGCCCGTCCGGGAACGGCGGCGCGATCGGCGTGCCGAGGACCTCGTGCGCGCCGGGCACCGGCATCGCCTCGTCGCGGCCCGGCAGAGCCTCGTCCGGCGTGACCATCGCGGTCGGCTTGCTGAAGAGGAACATGTCGAAAAGGGTACCGATGGGCCCGGGTGGATTCGAACCACCGACCAAGAGATTATGAGTCCCCTGCTCTGACCAGCTGAGCTACGGGCCCCCAGAAAGAGGTGCTCCGGCGCAGGTTCTCTTGAGGAGAGCACTTCTCCTGTCGGGGGCGGTGCGCCATACGCCAGAATATGCGCCCGTGAAGGTCTTTCAGCGCGAGACGCACCTCCGTACGGCCGGCGGACTGACGGTCACCGACATCACCGAGGACGTCCAGAACTGCGTCCGCGAGAGCGGCGTGCGCGAAGGCATCGCCTGCGTGTACTCGCCGCATACGACCTGCTGCGTGCGCGTCAACGAGTGGGAGACCGGCTTCCTCGAGGACTTCGCGGAGTTGCTGCGCCGCCTCGTCCCGACGGAGGGCTACTACGCGCACGACGACTGGGACCGCCGGACCGAGAACATCTGCCCGGAGGATCAGGACCAGGGCAACGGCCATTCGCACTGCATGGCGATGCTGCTCGGCACGGCCGGCGAGTCGGTGCCGGTGCGGGACGGCGAGCTGCAGCTCGGCACGTGGCAGCGTGTCCTCTTCATCGAGCTCGACCGCGAACGCGACCGGCGTTGGCTCGTGCAGGTCGTCGGGAACGAGTAACGAGGAAGGAGCCGGCCGGAGCCGGCCCCTTCCGTTCGTCGTTCGTTCCTAGGAGTTGGGGAACGGCGTCGGCCAGCCGGCGGGCCGGTCGACGTAGACGATGCCGCCCGAGCCGCCGATCCAGGCGCGCTCGAACGCCTCACGGTCGTACGTGTGCTCGACGCTCGCGTCGTCCGGCGACGCGGGGTCGTTGACGTAGACCTGCGAGCCGTCGCCGCTGAAGCCGACGATCACCACGAGGTGTCCGTCGGTGCTCTTGATGTCGGCGCCCGGCAGCTTGTTCGAGCTGAAGTTGATCGACGCGACGAGCGGGATGCCCGCCTTGATGAACCGCTCCGCCTCGGCGAGGCTGTGGAGCTGCGTCACGTCGGCGACGAGCCCCCGCGACGCAGCGTACGCGGTGTTGAAGGGCCAGTTGCCGGCGCCGTCGTAGTGGTAGTCGAACACGGCGCGCGCCGTGAAGTCGACGACGGGGTCCGAGTACGCGGGGTTCACCCACGCGGTCTCCGTCGATGACGGCTGGTAGCCGGCGTTCGGGAACTTTTCGTCCCAGTACGCGACGACCATCGCGGTCGAGGTCGGGCTGCACCACGCCTCGCCGCCGTTGTCGTACTGCGGGTACTCGCCGTGATGGATCTCCTGTGAGTACTTCGGCACGCCGAGATCGATCGCCGTGCCCTTCATCGTCGTCGGGCTCGGGAAGCTGCCCTTCTGGTTCTCGTAGCTCGACGCGACCGCGCTGTAGCGCGTGACCGTCGGCGTCGCAGTCGAGCCGGCCCGGCGGTAGAGCGTCAGGCGAAGCCGGTAGGCGACTGCCGGGTGGTCTTTCGCGAAGAACGTGTCGATGGAGACGGTGCCGTCGGAGTCGCCCTGGAAGCCGACTGACGTCCGGTGGAAGTCGTCGTCGCCCACTGTCCAGCGACCGAGGATGTACCACTTGGCCAAGTGGCCGTCGGCGAGCCGAGGCTGCACCTCCGACTGCACGTACGTGCCTTTCGGCGTCGTCGCGTTCCACGACGAGACCAGTTCGTCGAACGCGAAACCGGTCGTCCGGAGGGCGGACGTCCATGTACCGGACTGGTACGTCCCCGAGCCGTCGACGCCGTCGCCGTTCGCGTTCGCGTACGGGTCGGTGTAGGGCGCGGATACGAGGCCCGTGGTCGACAGGGTCAACGCGCCGTTCGCGTACGTGAGCCCGGCGGTCGTGCCCTGCGCGAGGTCGAAGCTGTGGAAGTCGATCGGATACGGCTGCGCGGCAAGCGCAGATCCCGCGGCGACGAGCGAGAGAGCCGACGCCGCGGCGGCGAGGACGAGCGCTTTACGTGTCATCCCGACAGCCTATGAGACCCGCCGGGGATACGCTCGAGGCGAAATGTCGGCGGTCGAGATCGTGGTGACCCTCTCGCCCTCGGGCCCGCGCTTCCTCTCCGACGACTCCGAGTTCGCGGTGTGGGCCGCCGGCCTCGGCGAGGAGCGGGACGCCGAGCCCGTAACCCTCACCGGCCCGCTTGGCCACGTCACACCGGGCGAGCAGCTGCACTGTGTCGGGAAGTACGCCGAGCACGCGCGCTACGGCCGCCAGTTCGTCGTCGAGTCGTTCCGCGCCGTGCTGCCGACGTCGGCGGCAGGCGTCGAGCTGTGGCTGACGCGCCGCGTGCCGGGCATCGGACCGACGTTCGCGCGCGCAATCGTCGCGCACTTCGGCGCCGAGAACGTGTTCGACGAGCTCGACCGCGATCCCGAGCGTCTGCGGGAGGTGCGCACGAAGGCGGGCCGTGCGATCTCGCGCAAGAGCGTATTGCGCGCGATCGAGGCGTGGCGCGAGGTCGCGACGATCCGCGAGGTCGAGACGTTCCTGTTCACGCATGGGATCGGCGCCGGGCTCGCGGCGCGGCTCGTCCGCGAGTACGGGCCCGACGTGATCGACGTGCTGACCCACGATCCGTACCGCCTGACCGAGATCCGCGGCGTCGGCTTCAAGAACGCCGACCGCATCGCGCAGTCGCTCGGCTTCGAGCTCGACGATCCGCGCCGGCTGCGGGCCGGCCTACGCTTCGTCCTGCAGCAGGCGGAGGCGGACGGCAACACGTTCCTGCTGCTGCCGGAGCTCTGGCGGAACGCGGGCCGGCTGCTCGGTGTCGGCGACCCGGATCCGCTCGAGTCGGCGGTGCGTGCCCTCGCCGGCGAGGGCGAGCTCGTCGTCGAGGGCGAACGGGTCTACCGAAGACAGCTCTGGGAGACCGAGCGCCGGCTCGGCGAGCTGCTCGGCGCGCGCGCCCGGGCAAAGGCCGTCGAGCTGTTCGACGAGCAGATCCGGCCCGACGTCGCGGTGTCCGACGAGCAGTGGAGCGTCGTCGACCTCGTGCGAACGCGGCCGCTCGTCCTGCTGACCGGCCTGCCGGGCGCCGGCAAGACCCACACGCAGCGCGTCCTCGTCGACATCGCGCGCCGCGCGCGCCGGCGGGTGCTGCTCTGCGCGCCGACCGGCAAGGCCGCGCGCCGCATGCGCGACCTGACCGGACACGACGCGATGACGATCCACCGCGCGCTCGGCTACTCGCCGCTCGAGGGGTTCCAGCGCGACGAGGCGCATCCGCTCTCACGCGACTACGACCTCGTGATCGTGGACGAGGCGTCGATGCTCTCGCTCGACCTCGCCGACGCACTGTTCCGCGCGGCAGGCGACTGCCATGTGCTGCTCGTCGGCGACACGGACCAGCTGCCGCCGATCGGCCCCGGCCGCGTGCTCGCCGACCTCGTCGCGAGCGGCGTCGTCCCGCGCGTGCACCTGACGGCGATCTACCGGCAGGCGGCACGGTCGCTGATCATCCAGAGCGCGCGCCGGATCAACGGCGGCGAGCTGCCGTTCTTCTCGGTCGCGGAAGCGCACGCCGTCCTCGGCGCCGACGCCGAGCTCGACGACGACTTCTATTTCGTGTCGCGCAGCGGGCCGGAGACGACACTCGACGCCGTCCTCGAGCTCGTGTGCGAGCGGATGGCCGGGCGCGGCTTCGACCCGCGCACCGAGGTGATGACCCTCGTCCCGATGCGGCGCGGCCCCGTCGGGCTCGAGGCGCTGAACGCGCTGCTCGAGCAGCGGCTGAACCCTGGGCCGCAGCAGGTCGTCGTCGCAGCGTCCGGGTTGCGGGTCGGGTCGCGCATCGTCCAGACGAAGAACGACTACACGCCCGACCGCGAGGTGATGAACGGCGAGGTCGCGTTCATCACCTCGTTCGACGTCGAAGAGGCCGAGGCACGCCTTTCGCTCGACGACGGCGAGCGCGAGATCGTCGTGCCGGTCTCGGCGCTCGCGACGTACGACCTCGCGTGGGCGCTGACCGTCCACCGCTCGCAGGGCTCGCAG
Organism: Thermoleophilia bacterium; assembly: GCA_025925195.1. Lineage (GTDB taxonomy): Bacteria > Actinomycetota > Thermoleophilia > Gaiellales > Gaiellaceae > Palsa-739. The sequence continues at coordinate 22,499 of JAICLU010000006.1, read as the reverse complement.
TTCCCCGCCGTCGTCGCGCCCTGGTCGACGCAGTACGCGGTGATGCTGTCGCGGGCGCTGCTCTACACCGCCGTGACGCGCGCCCAGCGTCTCTGCGTGCTCGTCGGCGAGAGGCGGGCGGTCGCGATGGCGCTCGGCCGGCAGGAGGAGCATCGCCGCAACTCCGCGCTCGCCGAGCGCATCATCGACGGCTGATCGCCCCGCGGTACCGGAGGATCCGCGCGACGTGTGCGTCGAGCTCGCCGCGACGCGCGAGCGGGACGAGTGCCGCGATCGCGCGTCGTGCCATCGCCGGGCTCGCGAACAGGACCATGTCGGCGCCGGCACGGATCGCCTGCCGCGCCCAGCGCTCGACCGGCGCGGCGTGGATCAGTGACAGCGAGTCGGTGATCGCGATGCCCTTGAAGCCGAGCGCGCGGAGCCGGCGGTACGTTCCCGGCTCGAGCGACGCGCGGAACCGCGTCCCGTAGAAGGCGTTGCCGACCATGACGCAGCGCAGGCCGCTGCGAATCGCCTGCCGGTACGGCGCGAGATCCTGCGGGCGAACATGTGCGTCGACGTGCGGACGATCGTCGGTGGAGTACGCGGCGGAGCCGAGGCCCGGGAAGTGCTTGGCGCAGGCTGCGTCGCCGAGCCCGCGCGCGAACGCGGTCGCATACGAGGAACTCCGGAACTCGCGCGAACCGAGCGGGCCGTCACTCGTGTCGAACACCGGCCCGAAGTCGGCGTCGATGCCCGCGGCATGCAGCGCCCCTCGCGTCCGCCGTCCGGCGGCGAGCGCCTGCGCCGCGCTCGTGTACGAGCGCGCAGCGGGGAGCGGAGGGAGCCCCTTCAGCCGCACCAGTCCGCCCTCCTCGTCGGCGAACCTGATGCGCGCCGCGCCGGTGAAGACGCGCGGACGCTCGGTCGTCACGACGACCATCGCCGCCTTCTGTAGCGGCGTCAGCGTGACCGGTGTGGCGAGCACGTCCGACTAGCGATCGACGGCGATCCGCCGCTCGTGCTCCTCGATCTTGTAGTCGTTGATGCTCGCGTCGCGGCGTCGCATGAGACCGTGGTCGTCGAACTCCCAGTGCTCGTTGCCGTGGCTCCGCCACCACTGGCCGGTCTCGTCACGCGACTCGTACTCGAAGCGCACCGAGATGCGATTGTCGGTGAAGCACCAGAGCTCCTTGCGGAGCCGGTACTCGAGCTCGCGGCTCCATTTCCGGCGCAGGAACTCGACGATCGCCTCGCGGCCCTTGAAGAACTCGTCGCGGTTCCTCCATTCGGAGTCGACGCTGTAGGCGCCCGCGACGCGCTCGGGATCCCGCGTGTTCCAGGCGTCCTCGGCGGCCTGAACCTTCTGCCGGGCGGTCTCCGCCGTGAACGGCGGCAGCGGCGGCCGTTCCTCCTGCTCGCTCATGCCGATTCTCCTCCCCTTTCCTGCTCCACCCAGTGACGCGGACCGAGCCCCTGGTCGGGCCCGAGCATGGAGTATCCACCGTCGACGGCGACGTCCGTCCCGGTCACGAACGAGGCGGCGGGTGTGCAGAGGAAGACGACGACGGCTGCGACCTCGTCCGCGTTGCCGGCGCGACCGAGCGGCTGCGTGCGCGCCGCGGCACGATCGGCGACCTCGCGGCTGCCGCCGCTCATGCGCTCGAGCGGGTCCGACCAGGTCCAGCCGGGCGAGACCGAGTTGACGCGGATCCCGCGCGAGGCGAGGTCGACCGCCTGGTTCTTCGTCAGCTGGAGCACCGCTGCCTTCGAGGCGGGATAGATCGCCCGGCCGGCCGCGCCGAACTTGCCGCCGACGCTGCCGACGTTGACGACGGCGCTGCCGGGAGCCATGTGCTCCACAGTCTCGCGCACGAGGATCGCGCCGCCGACGAGGTTGACGCTCAGCCCCGCGAGCCATTCGGCGCGGGACGACGCGATACCGCTGTCTGCGTAGACCACGGCGTTGTTGACGAGGAAGTCAATCCGGCCGAAGCGCTGCAACGTCTCCTCGACGCAGCCGCGGATCGAGTCGTCGTCGGCGAGATCCGTCCGGACGAACGAGGCACGCTCGCCGAGTCGGCCGGCGACGGCGAGCCCACGCTCCTCGTCCCGCGCCGCGACGGCCACCGAGGCCCCCGCCGATACGAACGCCGACGCGATCGCCGACCCGAGCTGCGAGTTGCCGCCGGTGACGATGGCGACGCGATCGTCGAGCTCAGCCACCTGCACCGTCGAGCTCGCCGAGCAGCTCGTCGACCGACGCCACACGCTCCACGTGCAGCGCGAGCGCGCGCAGGCTCGCAGCGTGGAGCTCGGGGTCGGCGGCGGCGCAGGCATCGGCTGCGACGCGGACGTCGTAGCCGAGATCGGCCGCGTGCCGAGCCGTCGCCTCGACCGCCGAATGCGTCGCGACTCCCGCGATGAGGAGCTGCGTCGCGCCGAGCGACGTCAGCGCGAGCTCGAGGTCGGAGCCGTGGAACGCGTTGATTCGCGAATGCCGCACGACGAGCTCGCCGCGGCGCGGGCGAAGCTGCGGGTGGAACTCGGCCCCCCACGATCCTTCGACGAGCGCACGCCGCTGGACGGCCGCCCGGATCATCGGCGAGTTCTGCACGACGCCGAGATAGCCACGGCGGAACTCGATCCCCACCGAGACGACGGGAATGCCCCGCTTGCGGGCGCCGGCAAGCAAGCGCCGCGCCGCCTTGATGAGCGCGGCACGCCGCGAGTCCTCCCGCTCGAGCCCGGCTTCGATCCTGCCTTCCGGGTCGAGAACGTCGTTCTGGAAGTGAACTGCGACGACGGCCGTAGACACGCCGTCAGAGAATGATGCTCACGGCGCCGTACGGCGCGAGTGTCCAGGCGTCGAGCGTGACCCACTTGCCGGCGAGCTTCAACTCGGAGCCGACGCGGCGGACGCGGAAGTCGTAGCGGCCGACGTAGCAGTCCCGGTCCTTGTTGCGGAACCGCCACACCATGAAGGCGGCGTCGCCGTGGACGACCCCGTCCGCGTCCTCGCCGAGCACGCGGACATTCGACACGAGATGCCGCGTCTTCGACCATGGGTACTCGCGGTGCGCGTGGACGCTCATCAGCCGCACCACGAGCCCCTTGAGGAGGCGGTAGTCGTGGTTGATGTACATCAGGTCGTTCTCGGGATCGGCATGCGGGTTGTCGTTCGTCGGCAGGACGTATTCCGCGTCCTCGGTCCACAGCTCGAGCCAGTCCTCCATGCGCCACTCGTCGAGCAGGTACGCCTCGTGGTAGAGAAGATCCTCGATCTCCCCGCGCGTCACGTCGGTCGGCGCGAGATCGCGCCGCTCGAGCACCGGAGCCTCGCGGCGGCTCACGGCGCCACCAGCGCCCCGTCGAGGAGTTGCTCCTGCCAGCGCCGCCAGAAGGTGCGCATCTGCAACTCGCCCGACATCGGCGGCTCCTCGCTGAAGTAGCCGCGCGAGAGCAGGCTCCACTCGACGCCCGACGACGCGCCCTGCTGGCAGGACTCGAGCGCCTCGACGTCGTCGGGAGTCGCGAGCCCACCCGGGCCGGCAAAGGTGACGTAGCTCTCGAGCCTGACCTTGCGGACCGTCGGATCCTCGATTCGCGGCGCGAGCTCGTACTGGGCGACGTCCATGTAGTCGGTGGCGGTCGGCTCGATCACCCGTAGCGCCGTCGCGTTGTTGTCCATCACGAAGAGGTTCGGGTAGATGAACAGGTTGCGGTTGAGCTCCGCCATGCGGAAGCCCGTGTCGCCGAGCTCGTCGATGATCTTCGCCCGAAGCGCGTCGAGCTGTTCACGCGACGCGTCGCCGAACTGCTCCGCCCAGCGCGCGATCGGCCGGCCCCAGGAACCCGAGTACTCGATCACCGCGTGCCCCTTGCCGAGCAGTTTCATCGTGCCCGTGCTCGGTGACACGTCGACGTTCTGATCCTTCAGGAACTGGAAGTAGGTCGCGTGCGTCGGGCCGAGGTGGTAGCCGTCGAAGCTGTTCTCGACGAGCAATTTCCAGTTCGCCTTGATCGCGTACTCGTGCGTACCGCGCAGGACCTGCAACGGGCCTGACCAGCCGTCGGCGGGCTTCCCGTTGCCGTTGCCGTTTCCGTTCCCGTTCGCCGAGAACGCTGCGGCAACCTCGGCCGCGTCCATCATCGCGTCGATGTAGGCCCGCGCGCCGGCGAGATAGTCGACGAGATCCTCGATCTCGGGGTCGTAGCTCGCGAAGATCAGCCCGCGGTACGACTCCATCCGCGGCACCGGCACGAGTCCGAACTTCGACTTGTCGAACGTCGGCCCGAACGTCTCCTCGTCGGGGACGCCGATCAGCGCGCCGTCGCTGTCGAAGGTCCACGCGTGGTAGAAGCACTGAAAGGTCTTCGCGTTGCCACGGTCCTGCCTGCAGATCGTCGCGCCGCGATGCGTGCAGCTGTTCGCGAACACCTGCACCTCGCCGGTCGTGCGGCTGCGGACGGCGAAGAGCGGCCGCTTTCCCACCATCCGGCGGACGAAGTCACCGCGCGCGGGCAGCTCCGACTCGTGCGCAACGTACAGCCAGCTCTTGTGGAAGATCCGTTCGATCTCGGCGCGGTGCAGCTCGTCGGAGGTCAGCGCCGACCGGTGGTAGGCGAAGTAGCCCTCCTCCTCCCGTTCGACGATCAGATCGGCGATGTCCATGACCGCTCCTTTCAGTACGGGAACCGGCGACGGCCGTGGTTGACGGATACCCACTTCATCGTCGTGAACTCGTCGAGGCTCCACGGCCCGTTGAGCCGCCCGAGACCCGACTGCTTCTCGCCGCCGAACGCGACGATCGGCTCGTCGTGGATCGTGCAGTCGTTGACGTGGATCATCCCGGTCTGCACGCGCTTCGCGAGCGCGACGCCGCGGTCGATGTCGCTCGTGTGCACGGCACCGCTGAGGCCGAACTGGGTGTTGTTCGCGATCTCGACCGCGTCGTCGTCGTCCTTGAAGGGGATCAGTGACACGACGGGGCCGAACAGCTCGCGTTGCGCAATGTCCATGTCCGGCTTCACGTCGAGCAGCACGACGGGATCGAAGAGACCGCCGTCGACGCCGCCGCGGAGGATCGGCGTCGCACCGTCGGCGATCGCCTGGTCGACGACGGCGTTGAGGTTCTCCGCCTGCTTGGCCGTGATCAGCGGGCCCATGACGGTGTCGTCGGCGCGCGGGTCGCCGACCGCGAGCGTCTTCACCTTCTCGACGAATCGCTCGGCGAACTCCTTGAAGACGTCCTGGTGGACGAGCACCCGGTTCGCCGACATGCAGATCTGGCCCTGGTGCGTGAACCGGCTGAAGACGGCCGCGTCGACCGCATACTCGAGATCGGCGTCGTCGAGCACGATGAACGCGCTGTTGCCGCCCAGCTCGAGCAGCACCTTCTTGAAGTTGCGGGCCCCGACCTCGGCCACGTGCCGGCCGACCGCCGTCGACCCCGTGAAGGAGATGACCCGCGGGATCGGATGCTCGACGAAGGCGTCGCCGATCGCAGGGATCTCCGTGACGACGACGTTCAGCAAGCCGGACGGCAGCCCGGCCTCCTCGAAGATCTTCCCGATCAGGGTGCCGCCCATGATCGGGGTCTCCTCGTGCGGCTTCAGCACGACGCCGTTGCCGGCGCCGAGCGCGGGCGCGACCGATTTCATCGACAGGAAGAACGGGAAGTTGAACGGGCTGATCACGCCGACGACGCCGACGGGGACGCGGTAGAGGAAGTTCTCGCGCTCGTCGACGGCCGACGGGAGGATCTTGCCCTCCATGCGCAGCGGGAACGTTCCGGCCTCCTTCAGCATGTCGAGCACGAGGCCGATCTCGAAGCCGGCCTTCAACCGCGTGCCGCCGAGCTCGTCGACGATGATCTCGGTGATCTCGCCGAAGCTCGACTCGATGTACTTGACGGCGTTCTCGAAGACGGTGCGCTTGGCGTAGGGGTTGACGCGGTCCCACTCCTCCTTCGCGCGTGCTGCAGCGCGGTACGCCGCGTCGATGTCGTCAGGCGTGGCGACGGGGAACTCTGCGATGACCGACCCGTCGTACGGGTTGCGGTCCACGAGCACCTGCCCGCTCGACCCGTCCTGCCACTGGCCGTCGATCAACTGGCGGCTCACCGCTGTCACCATCTCCAGGCCTCCTGTTCGGACGCACTCCGTTGTGTGCACATTCTCACGTATACAGGCGGCGCTGCACAACGGATTCATCCGATGTGCAATCGACACAAGCGGTGGTTGACCGGCCTGCTTGCACCTGTTTAGCTCGGCTCACGATCAACAATCGAGGAGGGCGCATGTACGTATCGAGGGCCCATCGCGGACGCAGGCTGCTCCTGCCGACGGCAGCTGCCGCCGCGATCGCCGTCATGGCCGCGGCTGCGATTCCGACCGCCGGGGCCGCTCGCCATGCGGCCGCCGGGCCGAAGCTCACACTGGCGAAGGCGAAGGCCGACGTCGCGGCCGCACGGAAGCCGATGACGAAGTTCACCGGGCCGAAGACCTCCCCGGGCAAGGTCCCGAGTGGCAAGAGCGTCGTCTCGATCTACAGCGTTCCGGCGCCGCTGCCGCAGCGGTCGGCCGGCGGCGTCGTCGACGCGGCGAAGGCGATCGGCTGGAGCGGCAAGGTCGTCTACGGCAACGGCACCCCGCCCGGGTGGCTCGCCGCGATCAACACTGCGGTCACGGGCGGCGCGAACGCGGTCGTGATGAGCGCAGGCGTCCCCGCGCTCATGGCACCGGGCATCGCCAAGGCGAAGTCGGCCGGCGCGCCGTTCGTCGACATCTTCAACGGTGTCAAGAACCCGCCGCCCGGTCTCGTCGCGCAAGTCGGCCCGCGCGAACGGACCGAGGGCTACCGGCTCGCCGAGTGGATAGTCCAGAACACCGGCGGCAAGGGCGCGAAGATCCTCGCGTACGACTCGCCGCAGTTCTCCGATCTCGAGGTCGCCCTGGCCGGGTTCCGCCAGGGCATCAAGGACGCGGGCTCGAAGTACCAGATCATCAACACGACGCAGTCGCCCGCCACCGATATCGGCACCGCTTCGGGCGCGCAGCGGATGGCCGCCCTGTTCCGCAAATACCCGCAGGCGAAGTACATCTTCTGCCTGTCGGAGTCGTGGGCCGGCACCTTCGCCCAGGCAGTCCAGGCGACCGGGCGCAAGGACATCACGGGGCTCGGCACGGACGGGGACTTCTTCCTGCCGCAGATCCGGAAGGGCGCGAACTTCGTCGAGATCGGGCCTGACACGAGCGAGTACGGCTGGTTCGCGATGGACGCTGTGCTCCGCGCGATGAACCACAAGCCGCAGGTGAAGTACAACGTGCCGTTCCGCCTGATGGACAAGACGAACGCGGGCTCGACCACGGGCGCCGCGATCGCGAACTCGTACGACTTCAAGTCGGCGTGGCTCAAGTTGTGGGGCGTGAAGTAGCGCCGGTGACGGCGCCTGTAACCGGTACGACGGCGAGGACGCTCGGGGAGGGCGTTCTCGCCGTCGAGGGGCTCGTTTGCCGTTTCGGCGCGACCTGGGCGTTGCGCGGCGTCGATCTCACGATCAACGCCGGCGAGGTGCTCGCACTCCTCGGCGAGAACGGTGCGGGCAAGAGCACGCTGATCAAGATCCTCGCCGGGGTGCAGCGGCCGACCGCCGGACGTATCCGGCTCGGCGACGAGGTCTTCGCGGCGCTGACTCCGGATCAGGCGCGCACGCACGGGCTCGCGTTCGTCCACCAGGATCTCGGCCTGCTCGAGCCGCTGTCGGTCGCGGAGAACATCGCCCATGTCGCCGGCTTTCGCCGCTCGCTCGGGCTGATCGCGTGGCGGCAGCAGATCGAGCTCGCGCGGGAGCTGCTCGTACGCTGGGAGATCGACATCGACCCGTCGACGCCGGTGCAGCAACTCGAGGCGGCGCAGCGCTCCCTCGTCGCCGTGGCACGGGCCCTGGCGCGCGACGCGAAGGTCATCGTGTTCGACGAGCCGACCGCGGCCCTGCCGAGGCACGACGTCGACCTCTTGTACGACGCGGTCGACCGCCTGCGCGCCGGTGGCGTGGCAGTGGTGTACGTCACGCATCGGCTGAGCGAGGTGTCGCGGCTCGCCGACCGTGCCGCCGTTCTGCGTGACGGAGAGCTCGTCGGAACCGTCACCGTCGCCGACACCACCGAGCACGAGCTCGTGGAGATGATCGTGGGGACGAAGCTCCTGGGGCAGACATCTGCGCCCGCCGCCGCCGCGGGCGACCTCCTCGAGCTGCGCGACGTCACCGGAGCAGGCGCCGACGACGTGTCGTTGACGCTCCGCCGTGGCGAGATCCTCGCGCTCGTCGGGCTCGTCGGGGCCGGCCACCGGGCAGTGGGCCGCCTCGTGGCGGGAGTCGGCGTGGCGACGAGCGGCGAGATGCAGCTCGACGGCAAGCGGTTCCGCCCGCGCACGCCGCGGGACGCTCAGCGTGCCGGCGTCGTGTACGTGCCCGGTGACCGTCTCGCCGAGGGCGCGTTCCCGACGCTCGACACGGGCACCAACTTTTCGCTGCGCGAGCGCCTTGCGGCCGTCTTCACCTCCGGCCGTAAGGAACGGGTCGCCGCCGGCCGGGTGTTCGACGAATGGAACGTCGTGCCGGCGGATCCTGCGGTGCCGTTCGCATCGCTGTCGGGCGGCAACCAGCAGAAGGTCGTGCTCGCCAAATGGATGACACCGCGGCCGGACGTCCTGGTGGCGGAGGAGCCGACCGCCGGCGTCGACGTCGGCACGAAGAGCGCGATCTACGAGCGGCTCGCGGACGCCGCTCGCTCCGGCACCGCCGTGCTACTCCTTTCGTCCGATGCCGACGAAGTGGCTGTGATCGCGGACCGCGCAATCATCTTTCGGCACGGGACGCCAAAGGTCGAGCTCGCGCGCGACGCGATCACGGCGGCGCGGATCGCGCAGGAGTGCTACGCGGCATGACCGCGTCGCGGCTCCTGTCTCGGTGGGGACTGCTGGTCGTCTTCGTCCTCGTATTCGGGGGATTCTCGGCGTGGCTGCCGAGCAAGTTCCCGACGAGCGGGAACGTCCAGGACATCCTCACGTCGCAGCCGCCGGGGATCTTCATGGCGTTCGCGGCGATGATCGTGCTCGTCGTCGCGGAGTTCGACCTGTCGCTCGGCGCGACGCTCGGGATGTCGCAGTACCTGGTGCTGAAGCTGATCACGCACTACGGCCTCTCGTGGCAGACGGCGATCCTCGCGACGCTCGGCGTCGGCATCGCGATCGGCGTGGCCAACGCGCTGCTCGTCGTCGGACTCGGTATCAACTCCTTCATCGCGACGATCGGCGTCGCGACGATCCTCGAGGGTCTCGTCCAGTGGATCTCGAGCGGCAGCGAGCCGATCTACGGGGGCACGCCGGCCGGATTCACGACGCTCGCGCAGACGAAGCACCTGGTGGTGCTGCCCGTGTACTACGCGCTCTTCACGGCAGTCGTGCTCTGGGTGTTGCTCGAGTTCACCGTGCTCGGCCGGCAGATGCGCGCGACCGGGGCCAACCGCGGCGCCGCGAGGCTGTCCGGCATCCATACGGGTCGTGCGCGCTCGACCGCATTCGTGCTCGCGGGCCTGCTCGCGGCGGTCGGCGGGATCCTCGTGACGGCGCAGGTCGGCGCAGCCGATGCGACCTCGGGCCCGTCGTTCCTGCTGCCCGCGTACGCGGCGGCGTTCCTCGGCGCGACCGCCATCCGAACCGGTTTCTTCAACGTGTGGGGCACGGTGATCGCGATCTTCCTCGTCGCCGTCGGGATCACCGGACTGCAGTTGAAGGGCGTCGAGTCGTGGGTCACCCCGGTCTTCAACGGCAGCGTCCTGCTGCTGGCCGTGACCGTCTCGAACGTGGCGGCGACGCAGCGCGTCCTCGGCCGCGCACGGAACGCGATGCCTCCGCTTCGTCGCCGCGAGCAACCTCAGCCGACAGCCGGGCCGCCGCCTGCAGAGACGGCCTAGCTGAATCGCGCGAGAGATGCGATGGAGGCGGCGGGAATCGAACCCGCGTCCGCAGCCGCACCGAGCTGAGCGTCTACAAGCATAGGCGGCACTTCTTGCTCACACGCCGGCCGGAGTGCCACCGCCCTGCCGACGCGTTAGCCATCCTTAGCTGTCGCACCTCGAGCGATTGGCGTTCTCTCGGTGCCGAGCCTGTTGGTTAACGCCGCCCCGGATCACAGGCCCATCCGAGGGGGCGTCGCTGGACTAACTCTTGACGAGATTAGGCAGCGAGTGCGAGATCGTTCTTGTTCGCATTTGGTTTTTGCCGGTTGATTTACGAGGCCTACCGGCGACCTCGGCTTGCAGCTCATTCGGGTGATTCGACCACGTCGAAGCCAGGTCGCCCCCTATGTGTGTGCAGCCATTGTATCGAACTACCGCCGCGCCTCCTTGAGCGCGCGATCCATCTGGCGCTTCGCGTCGCGCTCGGCGATGTCGCGCCGCTTGTCCCTGACCTCCTTGCCGCGCGCGAGCGCGATCTCGACCTTGACCTTGCCGTCCTTGAAGTAGACGCGCGTCGGCACGACCGTGAAGCCCTTCTCGCGCACCTGGGCGTACATCCGCTCGATCTCGCGGCGGTGCAACAGGAGCTTCCGCGGCCGGTCGGGATCGTGATTCGACCGGTTCCCCTGCACGTACTCGGGGATGTGCAGCCCGTTCAACCACGCCTCGCGCTCGCGCACCTCGGCGTAGGCCTGCTGGAGCGTTGCCTGCCCGCTCCGCAGAGACTTCACCTCGGTCCCGCTCAACACGAGGCCGGCCTCGACCTTGTCGGAGAGGTGGTAGTCGTGCCGCGCGCGGCGGTTGTCGACGATGAGCTTCTCGGCCACGCGCCAAGTGTAGGGTCGCCCCCGTGGACGTCTCGCTCGACGCACTCCAGCAGGCCGGCGCCGACCTGCTACCGGGCCTCCTGGGCATCGAGTTCGACGGTGCGGACGACGGCCTCGTCCGCGCGCGGCTCGAGCTGCGGCGCGACCACTTTGCGCCGAACGGCTACGTGCACGCCGGCACCGTCGTGTCGCTCGCCGACACCGCGTGCGGCTACGGCTGCATCCTGACCCTGCCCGACGGAGCGATCGGCTTCACGACGATCGAGCTGAAGACGAACTTCCTCCGCTCCGCGAAGGAGGGCACGATCACCTGCGAGGCGCGGCTCGTCCACGGCGGCCGGACGACGCAGCTCTGGGACGCGACGGTGCGGGACGCCGAGGCCCGCACGATGGCGCTCTTTCGCTGCAGTCAGCTGATCCTGCGATAACCGGCGACGGGCCTCAGCCGTTGTAGAGGCATGAGACTCCGTGTGATACCCACCAGCGTCCACAGTGCCGTCGACCACGTCGTCGGCCCCACCCTGATCGCAGCCCCGACAGTCCTCCACCTCGACAGCGCGAGCCCGGAGGGCCTTACGCCCCGCGTGAACGGCGTCGCCGCCGCGATCTACTCCAACCTCACCGATTACGAGCTCAGCCTGAAGAACGTGATCCCGATGAGGCTGCACCTCGCGCTCGACGCGATGAGCGGTGCCGCGCTCGCAGCAATCCCGCTGGCGACCGGCGCCCGCAAGCGCGGCACACGTCACTGGCTACCGCACGCCATGCTCGGCGCGTTCGAGATCGGGATGGCGATGCTCACGCAGACGGAACCGCCGAAGTCGCGCACGCGACGGCTCGCGCGCGTCCTGCATCTCGCGAGCTAGCGCCGGCTCTTGTAGCCGCGCGCCATGAAGCAGCGGTCGCACAGCGTCGCCCACGGCGCTGTGCGAGAGCCGCACGCACGGCAGCGACCGATCGTCGGGTCGTCGATCTCGGCACGCAACTCCTCGACGACCCGCTTCGCGGCCGTCTCCTCGAGCGCCGCCGCCTTCTCGATCGTCACTCCTGCCACGCCGGGGTATTGGAGAGCAAACCAACGGAGAATCGATGCCTCGCGCGCCGCGGCCTCGGCCTCCTCGAGACTCGCCGCGCGCAACCGGTGCGGATCGAGGATCCAGCCGATCACCGTCCGTTGCGGCGCGTCGCCGGCGACCGCGCACGCGAGCGTTCCGAGCAGCGCGCCCGCGTCCTCGTCGATCGGGGCCTGCATCAGCTTCCACACGTCCGCGAGCTCGAGCTTTCGGCGGCAGTGGTGCAGCGCCTCGCGGATCGCGTCGAGTCGCCCGAGCAGCGGCGCGATCGACTCCACCTCGAGCCAGCCGTCGACACTCCAGTAGCGGAGCGCCGCCGATCGCCAGGCGTGCAGCGCCGGCTCGAGCTCGTCGACGCGTGTCACGTTGAGATCGGAGAGCTGCGGCCGGATCCGGCCGGTGTCGACGACGCGGTAGCCCCAGTGGCCGTCGCCGAGCTCGACGTGCGGCGTCAGCGCAGCCTGCACGAGCCCGGGATCGGGATGCGCCCACGGCACGCCCGTCAGCACTCCGACGTGGCCGCGCTCGTGGAAGCCGAACCGTCCGGCGCGTCCGGCGATCTGCGCGATCTCCCACGGCTCGAGGTCGCGCCGCTCCTTGCCGTCGAACTTGTCGGTCTCGGCGAAGAGCAGCGTCTCGCACGGCAGGTTGACGCCGTGGCCGAGCACGTCGGTCGCCGCACACACCTCGGCGGCGCCCGAGAGGAAGCGGTCGATCTCCTCGCGTCGCGACGCGAGCGGCATCGCGCCGTACAGCACCGCCACCTTGCCGGGATGCAGCTGGTTCAGCTCACCGGCGAGGCCGATCACCGCTCGCCGCGAGAACGCCACGATCACCGTGCCGGGCCGCAGCCCGACGATCCCCCTCTTGCCCGTCCACTCGAGCGGCGACTTCCGCTCGAAGAACCGCACCTCGACCTCGGGGAACGCCTCCTCGACGAGCGGCAGCGCCTCGACGGCCCCGAGCAGCAGAATGTTCTTGTAGTCGCCGCCGAGCATCAGCCGCGTCCACGCGGATCCGCGCTCCTCGTCCTCAGCCCACTGCACCTCGTCGAGCACGAGCGTCTCGCCGTGCATCGGCGCCATCTCGGCCGTACAGCAGATGATCGGCGCGCCGGGATTGACCCGCTCCTCCCCGGTCACGAGGCCGACGCCCTCCTCCCCCACGTCGGCCGCCAGCCGGCGATGCGCTTCCTGCGCCAGCATCCGCAGCGGCGCCGCGTAGACGCCCCGGCCCGACTCGACGAGGAAGCGCAGCGCGTCGTGCGTCTTCCCCGAGTTGGTCGGCCCGAGATGCGCGATCACGCTCACGGGCTCGTGCGCCCGCGAAGGCAGCCGGACGGTCAGGTCGGCGACGGGCTTGCGCACGGGCTGCTGCCGCCGCTCGTAGCGCTCGCTCCTGCTCGGTCGCTTCTGACGTCCGCGGGCCATGCCCGCACCGTACTTACGAGGTGGGCCGTGCCAGGACGCGCAAGGCGACGCCGAGCGCCTCGTCCTGCTTCGTCCGCGTGTCGTCGACCGCCGCAATCTGCGGCGTCAGGCCGGAGCCGGAGAGATCCTGCCCCGACGGGGTCCGGTACTGCGCGACCGTCAGCTCGAGCGCCGCGCCGTTGTCGAGCCGGTCGACCATCTGGACGAGCGCCTTGCCGAACGTCCGCTCGCCCACCACGGTGGCGCGGTGGTTGTCGCGCAGCGCGGCGGCCACGATCTCGGCCGAGCTCGCCGTGTACCGGTCGACGAGCACCACGACCGGCAGCCGCGTTGCGAAGCCCGGCAGCACGTGGAGGACACGGCGCGGCTGGTGCGCGCCCGTGAGTGACACGACGACGCCCTTGTCGAGGAACAGCGACGAGACGGCGACGGCTTGCCGCAGCAGCCCGCCCGGGTTGTCGCGCAGGTCGAGCACGAGCCCCGCCGCGCCCTGCCGCTCGAGCGACCGCAGCTCCCGCCGCAGCACGATCGCCGCGCCGGCGCGGAAGCTGCTCAGCTGCACGTCGCCCCACCGGCGGCCGGCGAACGAGATCAGGCGCGCGCCGACGGTCGGCGCCTCGATCCGCTGCCTCCGCACGCGCACGTCGACGCGGTCGCCGCCGCGCAACAACTGCAGTCGCACCGGCGTCCCGGGCCGGCCGAGGATCCTCGCCATCGCCGCAGCCGGGCTCAGCGACGCCGTCGCGACGCCGTCGATGCGCACGATCGTGTCGCCGACGCGAACTCCCGCGCGCCGCGCCGGGCCGCTGCGCAGCGAGGCGACCACGAGCCCGCGCGGCGACGGCAGGACGCCGACCGCGATGCCGCCGTAGGCCGACGACGTCTCCTGCCGGACGAGCCGGTACGCATCCGGCGCGAGATACGTCGTGTACGGGTCACCGAGCGCAGAGATGATCTTCGAGACCGAGTGCAACTGCAGCACCTGGTCCGGGACCGGCCGGTAGTACCGGGACGCGAGCGCAAGACGCACCTGGTCGACGACGCGCGGCGCGGCGATCCGTGCGGTCGCGCGGCTGCCGGCGGACACGGCATAGCCGACGGCGAAGGCGCCGACGACTGCGAGCCCGACTGCCGCAAGGATGAGGGGGCGCCGCTTCAGGTCGGCGGCAGCATACGACCGCCGCGCGCTCTTCGCTAGACCTGGAGGAAGCGGCGCATCGTCAGGCCGGAGCCTGCGGCACCCAGTAAGAGGCCGGCCGCGAGCAACGCGAGCGCGTTGAGGCCGAACGGGAGCGCGTGGACGTCGGAGCCGCCGCCGATGTGCGGCAGGAGCGCCGGCAGCGCCACCTCCTTGCCGATCACGAGCAGGATCACCGCCACAACCGCCCCGATGAGGCCACAGAGCAGCCCCTCGAGCATGAACGGGCCGCGGATGAACCAGTTCGTCGCGCCGACGAGCTTCATCACCTCGATCTCCCGTCGCCGCGCGAAGATCGACAACCTGATCGTGTTCGCGATCAGCAGGGTCGACGCGATGACGAGCAGGACGACCGCGACGAGGAAGGCGATCCAGATCACCTCCGCGATCGTCAGCACGCGCTTCGCGGTCTGCGAGCCCCAGTTGACGTCGTCGACGCCGGCGTAGTGGGCGCGGACGATCGTCTTGCCGATCTCGGGCGTGAAGTCGCCCTTGGTCGGAGTCACGAGGTAGGCGTCCGGCAGCGGATTCGACGGCACATGCGAGTACAGGTCGGGGTACTTCTTCTTCTGCGTCGCGAACGCCTTCTCTTTGGAGACGAAGGTGACGAGCTTCACGTTGTCGAGGCGCTTCAGCTTCTGCCCGACCGCGACCTCCTGGGCGTCGGTCGCGTTCGAGACGAAGTAGACCTTGACCTGCAGCTCCTTCTTGATGTGGTCGCTCCACGAGAGGACCCATGTGCCGAGCGCGATGAACAGGCCGAGCAGGAACATCCCGATCAACACCGTCATCGTCGCCGCGAACGTCGTCGAGACGTTCGACGTGATCGAGGACCACGCCTCGGAGAACAGCAGCCTGACCCGAGCGATCATTCGGACGTGTACCCGCCGCGGCGCTCGTCGCGGGCGAGGCGCCCGCCCTCGAGCGCGATCACGCGCTTGCGCATCTTGTCGACCATCTCGCGGTCGTGCGTGACCATGAGGATCGTCGTGCCGGCCCGGTTGATGCGATACAGGAGCTGCATGATCCCGACCGAGGTGTCCGGGTCGAGGTTGCCGGTCGGCTCGTCGCAGACGAGGAGCGGCGGATGGTTCACGACGGCGCGCGCGATCGACACGCGCTGCTGCTCCCCGCCCGACAGCTCGTCGGGATAGCTGTTCATCTTGTGCGCGAGGCCGACCATGTTCATGACCTCGGGCACCTTGCGGCGGATGGAGGTACGGCTCTCGCCCTGCACCTTGAGCGCGTACGCGACGTTCTCGGCTGCGGTGCGGCTCGGCAGCAGCTTGAAGTCCTGGAAGACGCAGCCGACGTTGCGCCGCAGCGCCGGCACCTTGCCGCCGGTGAGGCGCGTTAGGTCGCGACCGCCGACCATGATGCGACCTTCGGTCGGCTCGACCTCCTTCAGCAACAGCTTGATCAGCGTCGACTTGCCCGAGCCGGAGGCGCCCACGATGAAGACGAACTCGCCCTTGTCGATCACGAACGAGACCGCGCGGAGCGCGACGACGTCGGGGTCGTAGACCTTCGAGACCGTGTCGAACACGATCATCGCCCCTGCGCCCGTGGCGGCTTCGGCCACGCGGAGACGCTCCTCGGTGGAGTCGACGATGGGCTCTATCTGAAGGTCGGTCACGTCCTGGGATGGCGGAGGTTCTGGACGGGGCGGAGCCTCCACTCTAGCCGACCCTTCGGCGGCTCAAGCGCCGTTTCCTGCTGCTTGCAAGAGATACGCCCGGATGAACCCGTCGAGGTCGCCGTCGAGAACCCCCTGCGTATTGCCCACTTCGTACTCGGTCCGGTGGTCTTTTACGAGCTGATACGGGTGCAGGACGTAACTGCGGATCGCGTTGCCGCCGAAGCCCATCGAGACGCCGCCCCGTTCCTTCGCGAGCTCGGCGTCGCGCTCCTCCTCCGCTTTCTCGGCGAGGCGCGAGCGGAGAATCTTCATCGCGGTGTCCTTGTTCGCCGTCTGGCTGCGCTCGTTCTGCACCGATACGACGATGCCGGACGGCAGGTGGGTCAGCCGCACGGCGGAGTCGGTCTTGTTGACGTGCTGCCCGCCCGCGCCTGAGGAACGGAAGGTGTCGACGCGGATCTCGTCCTCGTCGAGCTCGATGTCGCCGGTCTCGTCGAGCAGCGGCGCGACGATCACCTGCGCGAAGCTCGTGTGCCGGCGGTGCGCCTGGTCGAACGGGCTCTGCCGTACGAGACGGTGCTTGCCGCGCTCGGCCTTGAGGATCCCGTACGCATTCTCGCCGCCGATCGTGAACGTCGCCGACTTGATGCCGTACTCCTCGCCCGGGCTCGTCTCGAGGATCTCGGTCTTGAACTTCCGGTCGGCCGCCCAGCGGAGGTACATGCGCAGGAGGATCTCGGCGAAGTCCTGCGCGTCCGTGCCGCCGGCGTCGGACTGGATCGTGACGACCGCGTCGCCCGAGTCGTACTCACCGCGGAAGAGCGCTGCCTCCTGCAGTCGCGCCAGCTCGTTTTGCACCTCGGCGAGCGTCGGCAGCAGCTCCTCGTCGGGGAACGCGCCGATTCCCTCACGCAGGAACTCGACGTTCGAGACGAGCTCGTCGTAGCGCGTCAGGTTGCGCTGCGCGCGCTGGTGCTCGCCGCTCAGCTTGGCCGCGCGTTGCTGGTCGTTCCAGAAATCGGGCTTCGAGAGCTCACCCTCGAGCTCGTCGACGCGGGCCTTCAGCGCAGCCGGGTCAAAGGTAACCACGAACCCAGTCCAACTGGGCTCCGATCCCTTCAAGCTGTTCTTGGAGTGAAAGCTCCCGTTCGTCGGCCATGGCGGAGGCGATGGTACCCGGCGCCGCCGAGCGTGACGACGGCAACGAGAGCCGCCGCGAGCCACCACCACGCGAAGCCGCCGCCCCGATCGGCCGAAACGCGCCAGGTGGTCGTGTCGACGCTCAGCCACGACCGCCCGCTCACGAAGTGCACCCGGAGCTTGCCGCCGTGCAGCGCGAGCCGCATGTTGTAGACGCCGCTCTCGGCTCCGCGCCACGGCAGGCCGACGCAGTGCGCGACGCCGCGCACCGTGTCGAGGGCGTGGACGAAGGGAAAGCCGCCGGGGTTCGAATACAGCGTGTAGACATAGCGCCCGCCGGCGGAGGCGGTGCGCGTGACCGGCGATCCCTTCATCACCCAGCTCTTCTGCGTCCGGTCGGCGATGCGTCCCGGGAGCAGCGTCAGCGACGGGATGTCGTATGCCCGTACGACGTAACGGGTCTGATCCTGCCGGTCGACGTGCTGGATGAGATAGAGGCGCGAGCCGTCGGGCGACAGGGCGTCGAACGCGAAGTCGCCGTGCAGCGCGAACACCTGCCGCACGCGCAGCGACGGGAGGGCGACGACGGCGAATGCGCTCTTCGTGCGCGGGTAGCTGTACGAGACGTCTCCGAGGATGAGGGTCTTGCCGTCCGGCGAGATGCCGTCGCCGTTGCCGTCTGCCCCGAGCGGGACGCCGTAGGAGCCGGGCAGGTTGTCGTACCGGCGGATCGTCCCGCCGTGCGTCGAGATCGCTTCGATGATCGTGCTTCCCCCGAAGACGGCGCCGACGGCGGTATAGCGGAGCGAGCCGTCCGCCGAGAGGACGCCCGTCCCCTGCTGCGACGAATAGGGCATCGGGCCGTCGGCGAGCGCGACGGGGGCCAGGGCGAGCGCGGCGGCGAGGACGAGCACCAGACGTGTCATGTGCGAACTACGCTCGCCGGCGCTCAGGAGGTCCAGCCGTCGACCGGGAAGCCGCTGCCGTCGAGCTGGGCGGCGATGTTCCCGACTGCGCGCACGCGGCCGCCTTGGGTCGGCACGAACAGCCACTGGTCGGCCTCCGGCCAGGTGACGAGCAGCCGGCGGCCGTTCGGCGACGGGACGACCTGCCCGAGCTCGCCCGAGGTGCGGAAGAGCGTCCTGCCGTCGAGCGACAGCACGTGACGGGTCAGCGTCACGACGCGATCGGATGCGGGCAGAAATGCGGCGTCGACGAAGCGGCCGGTGCGGCGCGCGACTCGACGGCCGCGCTCGTCGAACACGACGAGCCCCGATCGCGTCACCACGAGGAGACGGCGGCCGTCCGACGACCATTCCAGCTTCCGCGGTGCTGCGAGGCCGCCTGCCGCGAACACCAGGCGGCGGCGCTCGACGTCGAGCACTCGCACCCGGCCGTGCGTCTCCGCGTATGCCAGCGTGAACGAGGACCCGGGCCGCCAGGCCGGTGCGATGCGCGGAACGAGGTGCATGGAGACGGGCCGGTCCCCCGTTCCGTCGCCCGCGACGATGCGAAGCTGCTGCCCGCTGAAATAGGCGATGCGGGTGTCCGTCCGCGTGCCGCCCCACCGAGGCAGGGACGTCACCGGCCGACCTAGCTGCCACCGCACGGCACCGGCGTCCGTGAGGGCCACGATCCGATCGCCCGCCGCGGTGACGACGAACCGTCCGAAGGGCGACCAGGAAGAGTCGGCGTACGCGCCGAGGCGGCGTGCCGAGCCGTCGGCATTCACGATCCAGCCGCCGGCGAGGATCCGGCCCGGAGCCGGCAGCGCCGAGAGGGCGTCCTGCGCGTGCTCGATGCCGATCGCCTTGCGAACCGAGGTGAGAACGGCATGGCCGGGCGGCGTGAATGCGACCGCGGCCAGCGCCGCCACGGTGCCGAGCGCGAGCAGCAGCCGGATCGGGGCACGGCGCCGCTGCACCGGCTGGCGCCGCGCGTACGCGGCGGCGACGACGTGCCGGCCCCGCTCCTGCGCCGCGGCCTCGCCCGGCGCCCGGAAGCCGTCGAGCGGGCTCATCACTCGACGTCCTTCGAGAGGGCGTCGAGCCCGCGGCGCAGCCGGGAGTTGACGGTGCCCCGCGGCAGGTCGAGCAGGTCGGCGATCTCGCCCGGCGTGTACCCGAGGAGGTGGCGCAGCACGATCACGGCACGTTGCTCCGGCTGCAGCGCGGCGAGCGAGCGGACGAGCTCGGGCAACTCGGCCGGCGGGTCGGGCTCGGCCGCCGCCGATGCGTCCTCCTCGACCTCCCGCCGCAGGCTTCGTGCGCGCGACCAGTCGATGGCACGGTTGACGACGATCCGGTGCAGCCACGGCCCGAAGGGCCGGCGGCGGTCGAACCGGTCGAGCGCACGGATGGCGGCGAGGAACGCCTCCTGGGCGATGTCCTCGGCCCCGGCCGCATCGTGCACGACGAGATAGGCAGCGCGGTACGCGCGAGGCCAGTGGGCGCGGTACAGCCCCTCCATCGCCTCGGCCGATCCGTCCTGCGCGGCCCGGACCAGCGCTCGCTCGTCTGGCGTCCCGGCCTCAATGGGAGAGATACGGCCGAGACGGGCCGTCAGGTCCATCAGGTCCGGCCGGTGTCCCTGCGGTAGGCGGCGGTCGCCGCGGCCGCGAGCGCCGCCGTCCAGGCGGCGATCACGAGCCAGCCGGTCGCCGTCCAGCCCTTGCCGCCGAGCGCCACGTGACCGGCCTGGACGAGCCAGTACGACGGCAGGACGGTGGCGATGTCGTGCAGCGCGCCGTGCTGCACCGGGAACCACGTCCCGCCGAGGATCGAGAAGAGAGCGACCGTCCCGCCCATCGCCGGCCCGACTGCGTCGGTCGTGAGCAGATGGCCGAGGCAGACGCCGAGCGCAGCGAACGGGACGAGTCCGACGAGGACGAGCACGATCATCCGCAGCCACTCGCCGGCGCCGAGCCGGACGCCGAGGATGCTGCCGGCCGCGTACATCGTCGCGAGCGAGCAGATCGCCATCAGGTACCCGGTCAGCACCTTCGTCCGCAGGTACGTCCGCGGCGAGAGCGGCGTCAGGCGCAGCTGCCGCGTCCAGCCGGCCTGCCGCTCGCCCGCGATGCGCGCGCCGCAGCTCAGCATCGCGTTCATGGCGCCGAACGCCGCGTAGCCGACCATGAAGTAGAGCGGCGCGCCGAGCCCCGTGCCGCCGAGGTCGTGCTCGTTCCGGTTCGGCGCGGCGACGACGAAGTAGAGGACGAGCGGAAAACCGAACGCGAGCAGGACGAACCGCCGCTGGCGGAACGTCCGCAACAGCTCGTACCGCATGTACGTCGTCGAGCTCATGCGCGTGCGGCCGTGAGTTGCAGGAATGCCTCCTCGAGCCCGGCGCCGCCGATCTCGAGGTCGCGCACCTCGGGATGGCGGGCGAGCAAGGCGCGGACAGCCCGGTCGGAGTCGGAGCAGCGGAGCACGACTGCCTCGCCGCGCCGCTCGGCGTGGGCGACGCCCGGGAGCCGCTCGAGACGTTCCAGCGGCACGTCCGGCAACGTGGCGCGGATCGTCCGCGAGCCGACCATCGCCTTGATCTCGGTCGGCGGCCCGTCGGCGACGACCCGTCCCTGGGCCATCAGCACGACGCGATCGGCGTAGGCGTCCGCCTCCTCGAGGTAGTGCGTGGCGAAGAGGATGGTCTTGCCGCGCGAGGCGATGTCGCGCATCGTCGTCCAGAACGCGTGGCGGCTCTCGACGTCCATCGCGACAGTCGGCTCGTCGAGGACGAGCAGCTCCGCGTTCGTGACGAGCGCGAGCGCGAAACGGACACGCTGCGTCTGCCCGCCCGAAAGCTTCTGCGTCCTGCGGTCCGAGATCTCGCCGATGCCGGTGAGCGCGATCGTCTCGTCGACGTCGAGCGGGTGCGGGTACAGCGACGCCATCTGCGCCAGCAGCTCGCGCACCGTGAGGTCCCGCACGAGCGAGCCCGTTTGCAGCATGGCGCCGACGGAGCCGCGCGCGACCGCGTCCGCGGGCGGCAGGTCGAGGACGCTGACGGTGCCCGCGTCGGGCCGGAGCAGGCCCAGCACCATGTCGAGCGTCGTCGACTTGCCGGCACCGTTCGGCCCGAGCAGCGCGACCGTCTCACCGGTCTCGATCGAGACGTCGATCCCGCGCACGGCCTGGACCGCTCCGAACGATTTCGTCAGCTCCCGAAGCGCGACTCCGCTCACCGGATGCAGCCTAGTGAGGGCTCAGGCGGGCGCTAGGCGCCGTGACACTTCTTGAACTTCTTGCCGCTTCCGCACCAGCACGGATCGTTGCGGCCGATCTTGTCCAGCTCGCTCGCGTAGACGGTCTGGACGCCGGCAGACGACGGCACGCCTTCCATCACGGCCTGACCGGAGCCTGCGGCCGCGATCGCCGCCGCGCCGGCGGTCGTCTCGTGCTCGTAGTGAAGCGAGCCGTTCGCGGTCTGCGTCTGCGTCAGCTGCTGCGCCTCGTCCGGCGCGAGCTCGGCGTGGAACAGGTGCAGCACGACCTCGCCGCGGATCGCCGAGCCGAGCTCGGTGAACAGGCGCTCGCCCTCGGACGTGTACTCGACGAGCGGGTCCTTCTGCGCCATCGAGCGCAGGCCGACGCCCTCGCGGAGGTAGTCCATGTTCTCGAGGTGCTCGCGCCAGCGGACGTCGACGACCTGGAGGATCACGAACCGCTCGAGCTCGCGCATCAGCGCGGTGCCGTCGTCGGTCTCGCCGAACTCCTTCTCCTTCTCCTCGTACACCGCGCGCGCGTCGGTCTGGAACTCCTCGATCAGCGCCTCGCGGGACGTGACGTCGACGCCGTCCTCCACGAGCTCGGCGACGGTCACGTCCGTGCCGTAGAGCTGACCCATCGCGTTCGTCAATGCCTCGAGGTCCCACTCCTCGGCGAAGCCGTCGGCGGTGAACGTCCGCACCGTCTCCTCGACGATCTCGTCGATCCACATCTTCACCTGCTCCGACATGTCGTCGCCCTCGAGCACCTGACGCCGCTGCTCGTAGATCCGGCCACGGTGACGGTTGAGGACGTCGTCGTACTTGAGGACGTTCTTGCGCATGACGAAGTTCTGCTCCTCGACCTTCTTCTGCGCCCCCTCGATCTGCCGGCTGAGGATCTTCGCCTCCATCGGCTGGTCGTCGGGGATGTTGAAGCGCTCCATGATCCCCTTGATCCGGTCGCCGGCGAACAGGCG
>JAICLU010000206.1 GCA_025925195.1 Thermoleophilia bacterium | reverse complement strand
GTGACCGTGAAAACTCGAAGCGAGGAGGCGTCATGAGCACGTATTCGGTGGGCCATTCTGATCGGGAGCGGGTCGTCGGCTGGAAGGTATTCGCGGTCTTCGCCGGCTTTCTGATCCCTTTCGTGATCGTGATCGGAGCCTGGCTCGCCGTCTCCGCGCACAACGCAAGCGACCGGGCCGATAAAGCGGCAGCCTCCGCGAAGGCGGCCGGCACCGGCGGCTCCACGGCGGGAATGCCGATGCCCGCGTCGACCGCGGCGAACGCAGGCACGCGGCCCAGCCCGAGCTTCGCCGGCATCGCACCCGCGAACGCCGATGCGATCGCGATGAAGCACGCGGCATTCCCGGCGGCGCTCCCGGCTGCACCCGCCGGACCGGTCGCGCGCGTCAACCTCTCGATCGCGGATCGCGTCGTGTCCGTCGCGCCGGGGATCCGCTACCAGGCGTGGACGTTCGGCAGCACCGCGCCCGGCCCGGTCATCCACGTCCGGCAGGGACAGAAGGTTGCCGTCACGCTCACGAACGCCGGGGCGATGCCGCACTCCGTCGACTTCCACGCCGCGCAGGTCGCGCCCAACGTCGACTTCTCCGACGTCGCGCCGGGCGGCTCCAAGACGTTCAGCTTCGTCGCCTCCGTCCCCGGGGTCTACATGTACCACTGCGGTACCGCACCGGCGTTCATGCACATCGCGAACGGGATGTACGGCGCGATCATCGTCGAGCCGAAGAACATGCCGCCGGCGCAGCGCCAGTACGTCCTCGTCTCGAGCGAGTGGTACCTCAACTCGCCCGGCACCGCCAAGCCTGCGGGCCTCGACGTCACGAAGGCGGAGCAGATGACGCCCGACTGGGTGACGTTCAACGGCTACTCCGCCCAGTACAAGACCCATCCGCTCCCGGCGATGCCCGGGCAGACCGTGCGCTTCTGGGTCGTCGACGCAGGGCCTTCACTCAACACCGAGTTCCACGTCGTCGGGACGATCCTGGAGCGGGCCTGGATCAACGCGGATCTCGTCGACGCGCCGCAGCACGACATCCAGACCGCGGTCGTCCCGGCCGGGGGCGGAGGAGTGTTCGACGTGACGATCCCGAAGGCCGGGATCTACCCGTTCGTCTCGCACAGCTTCGCGAGCGTTCAGCTCGGCGAAGTCGGCCTCCTCAACGTCGGCAACGTCGCCGGGACGATGAGCCACTGATGGCCGGCTCGAGCATCAAGAGCCCCGGCATCGTCGCGCTGCTGCTCGTCCAGATCGTGCTCGGCTACGAGTGGCTCGTCTCGGGGTTGACCAAGGTCGTGCGCGGCGGCTTCCCGCAGGGCCTCGGGGACGAGCTCGGGGAGATGTCGCACGGTGCGCCGGGCTGGTACAGGGACTTCCTGGCGAGCGTCGTCCTGCCGCACGCGCAGGCGTTCGGGTACACGATCGAGGTGGCCGAGCTCGTCGTGGGCGCGATCCTGATCGCCACGGCCGTCGGGATCCTCGCGGGACGCGCGTCGTTGTCGTCGCGTCTGGTCGGCTGGTCTGCGCTTGCCGCGTCGGTGACGGCGATCGTGATGGTCGCCGACTTCGAGCTTGCGAACGGCGGTGCCTTCGGGCTCTCGCTCGCCGAAGACCCGTTCGACGAGGGCCTCGACCTCGACACGCTGCTCACGGGCCTACAGCTCGCACTGGCGCTCTTCTGGATCGCCACGCTCCGGCGGCGTCTTGCTCAGGAGCCGATCTCGAACTCGCGCAGGACGTCGTTGAGGCTCGTCTTGAGATCCGTCTTCTCGCTGCGCCAGCCGACGACGAGAGCGCAGGCCACCTCCCAGGTCCCGGCCGGAAACTCCTTGGGTCGCGTGCCCGGCACGACCACTGCCCGCGGCGGCACGTAACCCCGGTGCTCGACCGGCTCCGGCCCCGTCACGTCGATGACGGGCACGGAGCCGGTCAGCGACACGTTCGGCGCCAGCACCGCGCGCTCGCCGATCACGACGCCCTCGGTGAGGATGCAGCGCGAGCCGATGAAGGCACCGTCCTCGACGATCACCGGGCGCGCCTGCAGCGGCTCCAGCACGCCGCCGACCCCGACGCCGCCGGCGAGGTGCACGTCGGCCCCGATCTGCGCGCACGAGCCGACCGTGGCCCACGTGTCGACCATCGTGTTCGGCCCGACCCAGGCACCGATGTTGACGTAGCTCGGCATCAGGATCACGCCCGGCGAGAGAAACGAGCCGTACCGCGCCGTCGCCGGGGGGACGACGCGGACTCCGCGCTCCGCGTGGTCGTGCTTGAGCGGGATCTTGTCGAGGTACTCGAACGGCCCGACCTCGATCGGCTCGACCTTCCGCACCCGGAAGTACTCGAGGATCGCCGCCTTCGCGTCCTCGTTCACGCGCCAATCACCGTCCACCTTCTCGGCGACCCGCACCTCGCCGCGGTCGAGCGCAGCGATCGTCGCGTCGAGGTCCATCAGGGCAACTCTCCCAGGATCTCCGCCGCGCGCTCGCACTCCTCGAGCGTCGGCACGAGCGCGAAGCGAACGTAGCCCTGGCCGCTCGGCCCGAACATCTCGCCGGGCGAGACGATGATCCCGTGCTCGAGCAGCGCCTCGGGATCCGGCCCGACGAC
>JAICLU010000017.1 GCA_025925195.1 Thermoleophilia bacterium | reverse complement strand
GCGCCGGCGCTGTGGCTCGCGCTGCGGAGGAAGTTCTCGTCGACGAACCGCTCGTAATGGCCGATGTCGAGGTCGGTCTCGGCCCCGTCTTCAGTGACGTAGACCTCACCGTGCTGGAACGGCGACATCGTGCCCGGGTCGACGTTCAGGTACGGGTCGAACTTCTGCAGCTGCACCTTCAGGCCACGCGCTTTCAGCAGCCGGCCGAGCGATGCTGCGACGATTCCCTTCCCGAGCGCGGAGACCACGCCCCCGGTGATGAACACATACTTGGGGGCCCGTGCGCTCACGGGATTTCAGGGTAGCAGGGCATCAGGACTGCACGCCTGTTTGTACGAGGTCGTAGAGCCGTTGCAGCGCGAGCGCCGGGAACGATCGACGCACGCCCATGAACGGCGCCTCGACCTGCAGGCGTGCGGTCGTCTCGCTTCCTTCGGGCTCGAGCTCGAGCTCCGCGTCGAGCCGCGGGCCGGTGAGCTGGAACGCGATCCGGCGCATCGGCACCACGTCGAGCACGAGCAGCATCCCGGCCGCATCGGGCTTCTTGAGGAGCGTCGGCCGGTCGGGCCCGAGGACCTGCCACCGGGCGCCGGGCGCCAGGCCGCGACGGTCCGGCTGGACTCCCGACACGCCGGGCCACCAGTCGGGCAGGTGGAAGGGCTCGGCGAGGAACGTCCACACGTCCTCGAGCGGCGCGAGGAGGAGGCGCTCAGCCGCGTACCGTGGCAAGGAACTCCTGACCGCCGAGCATCCGCTCGAGCTCCGCCTGGCGGTCGCCGTCGGCGAGCTCCTCGATGCGGGTATGCGTCGGGTCGCCCGCGACCTTCTCGACGCGGAAGTGACGGTCCGCGAGCGACGCGATCTGCGGCAGGTGCGTGATCGCGATCACCTGCGCGTGCTGTGCGAGCCGCTGGAGGACGCGGCCGACGGCATTCGCGGTCTCACCGCCGATGCCGGCGTCGATCTCGTCGAAGACGAGCGTGTCGCCGCCGCCGACCACGGCCAGAGCGAGGGCGATACGGGAGAGCTCGCCGCCGGACGCGGTCTCGGCGACGGGCGCGAACGGCAGCCCCGCGTTCGGGCGCACGAGGAAGACCGCCTCGTCGGCGCCGGTCGAACCGGCGTCACGTTCGCGCAGCTCGCACCGGAACTCGCCGTCGCCCATGCCGACGTCCCGGAGCTCGGCCGCGACCGCGGCCTCGAAGGGACCGACCGCGGCGGCGCGTGCATCGTGGAGCGCGGCGGCGGCAGCGCTCATCCGCTTCTCCGCCGCGCCGACGGCGGCGGCCGCGGCCTCGGCCGGGTCGACGCCGTCCGCCATGCTCTCGAGCTCGAGACGCGCCTCCCCGGCGCGTTGCAGCAGCTCGTCGTAGGTCTGGCAGCGAAAGCGGCGCCTCGCCTCGGCGATCCGGTCGAGCAGTCCCTCGATCTCCTCGAGACGCGCGGGATCGCCCTCGAGCGACTCGAGGAAGGCGTGCAGCTCGTGGGCCGTCTCGCGCAGCCGCAGCTCGACGTCGCGCAGCTCGTCCCCGGCGGCCTTCAGCTCGGGCGCGAGCGTCTCGAACGGCGCAACCGCGCGCTCGGCGACGGCGACGAGCCCGGCGGCCCCCTCCCCGTCCTCGGGCGCGAGCGCCCCTGCAGCGGACGCCGCCGCCTGCGCGAGGTCCGAGACGTGACGGAACCGCTCGCGCTCGGCGCGCAGCGACTCCTCGGCCCCCGGCTCGAGGCCCGCGGTGTCCTCGACGAGCGCACGCTGCTCCGCGAGGCGCGCCTCCGCGAACGCGGCGTTCGCCGTCAGCTCGTCGTAGCGCTTGCGGGCAGCCTGCAGCTCCCGCCACGCTGCCCGTGCCTCGTCGCGCTCGACGCCTGCGAACCGGTCGAGCACCTCGAGCTGGTACGAGGGCCGTGCGAGGCGGCGCTGCTGGAACTGGCCCGACATCGCGACGACCGCCTCGACCGCGTCGGCGACGTCCTCGCGTGCGGCGGCGCGGCCCCAGGCATATGCGCGCGTCCGCCCGTCGGCGAAGACGCGTCGCGCGGCAAGGAGGACGTCCTCGTCCTCGGGCCGCAGCTCGGCGAGCGCGTCGGTGTCGAGCTCGGCCTCGACGTAGGCCTCGGACGCGGCGGGCCCGACGAGCGCGTCGTCGCCCTTCGCGCCGAGCAGCAACCCGATCGCCTGCGCGAAGATCGTCTTGCCCGCGCCCGTCTCGCCCGTGACGACGTTCAGGCCCGGCGCGAAGTCGAGCTCGGCCTCGCGGATCAGGACGAGGTTCTCGATGCGGAGGCGGCGGAGCACCCCTGCAGGGTAGAGGGCGCCTAGGACGCGAATGTGTCGCGATAGCGACGGAAGAACGACGTCTCCGGCAGTGTGGCGAGCAGCGATCGCTGCGCACAGAGCTGGACGTCGGCAGAGGCTCCGGGTGCGAGGTCGGCCGTCCTCGATCCGTCCACGAGGACCGCGCAGCCGACGTCGGCCGTCTCGTTGCGGATCGTGAGCGCCGACCCGCGGGGCAGGACGAGCGGCCGCGCGTGCAGCGAGTGCGGCGCGATGAAGGTCACGGCCATCGCGTCGAGCCCGCGTACGAGCACCGGGCCGCCGTTCGAGAGGTTGTAGGCGGTCGAGCCGGACGGCGAGGCGCAGATCATCCCGTCGCAGGGAACGGTGCCGAGATCCTCGCCGCCGATCGCCCAGCCGAGCTCGACCATCCGGCCGAGCGTCGAGCTCGTGACGACGACGTCGTTGACCGCGACGTGGCGCTGCCCGTCGAGCTCGAGCTCGAGCGTCGGCAGCTCGAAGACGGCGTAGTCTCCGGCGAACACCCGCTCGAGGTCCCGCTCGAGTCCCTCCGGCGGGATCGATGCGAGGAAGCCGACGCGGCCGAAGTTGACGCCGATCACCGGCACGTCGCTCCCGAGCAGGTGTGCGAGGGTCCGGAGGATCGTCCCGTCGCCGCCGAGCGCCACGGCCAGATCGGCGTCGCGAGGCTCGTCGACGATGGCAACGCCGTTCCGCTCCGCGAGCGCACGGACCCGTTCGAGGGCGTCGTCGACGTCGCGGCGGCCGTGCGCGACGACGGCCGCGGAGCTAACCCGCGGCGACCGCTGCGGCGATGCGTTCGTCGAAGTCATCGGGAAGCGTGGGGTCGTCGGCCTGCACGAGGTGGAGGAGGAGCTCCCGGTTGCCCTTCGGCCCCGGCAGGCCCGAGTCTACGACGCCGGCGACGCTCGCACCCCAGCCGAGCGCGGCCTCGGCCACCTCGCGCACGACGCGGGCGCGCGTTTCGGGGTCGCGGACGACGCCGCCCTTGCCGACGTCGACCCGGCCCGCCTCGAACTGCGGCTTGACGAGCACCACCGCGTGCCAGCCGGGCGCGGCGAGCCGCAGCGGCGGCGGCAGCGCGAGCCGTACCGAGATGAACGAGACGTCGCACACGACCAGCTGAGGCGCGTAGGGCAGCTCGGTCAGCTCGCGGGCGTTGACCTGCTCCATGACCGTCACGCGCGGGTCGGCCCGGAGCTTTTCGTGCAACTGGTGCGTGCCGACGTCGACGGCGATCACCCGGGCGGCGCCGCGCTGGAGGAGCACGTCGGTGAAGCCGCCGGTCGAGGAGCCGACGTCGAGGCAGTCGAGCCCGGCCGGGTCGACGCCGAAGAGGTCGAGCGCGTGCGCGAGCTTCTCGCCGCCGCGTGAGACGTACGGCGGCTTGCCCTTGACCGTCAGCTCGACGGCGTCGTCGACCTGCGTCCCCGGCTTGTCGTAGCCGGGCACGAGCCCGGCCATGACGAGGGCCTGCGCCTGCGTGCGCGACTCGGCGAGGCCGCGCTCGACGAGCAGGACATCGACCCGTTTCTTCGTCAGGGCGCAATCCCCCAGCGGGCGTCGAAGACGTCACCCGGCTCGAGGCGGGTCACGTCGTCGCCGGTGCGGAACGCGTCCTTCCGGCACGTCATCGGCTCGACCGCGACCGCGCGCCGCGCGATGTCCGGGCGATCGTCGCCCGTGTAGAACTGCACCCACTTCCAGTGCTCGTCGCCCCAGACGGTGAGGTCGGACACATGCACCTCGCCGCCGAAGGGCTCCGCGTCGTCGCGCTTTACGCCGGCGCCGAACACGTCGTCCGCGGGTCGCGCGACGTACGGATGGAATCCGGCGCCGAACGGCGCCGCGCGGTCGCCGGTGTTCTCGGCGACGAGCCGCACCGTGAGCCCGTCATCGCCCAGCGCGTACTCGACGCGGAGGGTCAAGCGAAACGGATAGCCCGGCGACGGCTCCAGCACGTGCTGGAACGCGGCGTCACCGGCGACCTCCCACTCTGCCGTCCGCACGAGGCCGTGGATCGCGTACGGCGGGTCGTTCAGCGGCAGCTGGTACGTCTCGCCGTCCCATTCGTAGCGGCCGTCCTGGATCCGGTTCGGCCACGGGACGAGCACCTGGCCGCGCGCGCTCTGCGCCGGCTGCCCTGCCGGGTAGCCGTCCAGCACGCCCTCCCACTCGCGGATGCCGCCGCCGAGCGACGTGACGACGACGCGCTGCCGGCCGTGCTCGAGGACGAGCTCGGTCGTCACGCCGTCCGCACGGCGAGCGAGTCGACGATCTCGCGCAGGACGCTCGTGTCGGCGTCGACCTCCGCGAGCCGCGCGCGGGCACGATCCGCGGCCTCGTCGGCGAGGAGCCGGGCGCCGTCGACGCCGTGCGTCTCCACGTAGCCGTCGGCGTCGAGGATGTCGTCGACGATCTGGAACAGCAGGCCGAGCTCGTCGCCGAAGGCGCGCCACGACGCCTGGTCTTCGACCTCGCAGGCCCAGAGTGCGAGACCCACGGCCGCTGCGAAGAGGCAGCCGGTCTTGAGCTTGTGCAGCGTCGCCTCGTCGGGCGCGCTGCCGGTGACGTCGAGGTACTGGCCGCCGATCATCCCGAGCGTGGCCTCGGCGAGCTCACGCGCGACCCGGGTGCGGTCGTAGCTCGTCGCGAGTCGAAACGCCTCGGCCAGGAGGGCGTCGCCGGCGAGCACGCCGACTGCCTCGCCGAACTGCTTCCACGTCGAGGGCCGGCCGCGGCGCTCCTCGTCGGCGTCGAGCGCCGGCAGGTCGTCGTGGACGAGCGAGAACGTGTGGACGAGCTCGAGGGCGGCCGCGGCCGGCAGGGCGGCGGCGACGTCGGCGCCGACCGCTTCCGCGACGGCGAGACAGATCACCGGCCGCACCCGCTTTCCGCCGACGACGAGCGAGTACCGGACCGACTCGGCCTGCCCGTGCAGCTCCGGCCACAGCTCGAGGCCTTCGAGGTACGCCTCGACGGTCGAGCGCAGCTCCTCAGGACTTTGCGGCATCGGCCTCCGCCGCGCGCTTCGCGCGCTCGAGCTCCTCCTCGACGCCCTTCGCGAGCTCCGAGAGCTCCCCGAGCAGCTCGAGCGCCCGGTCGGGCGAGCCGCCCTCGCCGTTCGCGAGCTGATCGAGCTCGCCGCGTGCCGCCTCGAGGCGCGCGAGCAGCTCCTCGGCCCTGTTGAGCGAATCCTCTGTTGCCACGCTATGCAGCCTCCTTGTAGATGCGATCGAGGATGCCGTTCACGAGCCGGCCCGCCTCCCGCGTCGAATACTGCTTGGCGAGGGTGACGGCCTCGTCGATCACCGCGCGTGGCGGGATCTCACCGGTGTCGAGCTCGTGGATCGCGATCCGCAGGATGTTCCGCTCCACGGCGCCGAGGCGGTCGGCCGTCCAGCCGGACTGCTCGGCGGCGGCGGTGATCCTCCGGTCGAGCTCGGTCGCATCGCGGACGACCGCGTCGGTGACCGCCTGCGCGTACGCGTCGATCGCTCCCTCGTAGAGCTCGCCGGGCGGCCGCTCGGTCACGTCCCACTGGTAGAGCAGGGTCAGGGCGGACTTGCGCGCCTCGCGGCGGCTCGTCATCCGACCGCCTCCACGTTCACGTCCACGCTTCGCACCGTCACGCCGCACATCGTGCCGACCGCGTCCGCGACGCGGTGCTGGACGTCGAGCGCCGCTTCCGGGATGACGGTGCCGTGGGCGACGGTGACGTCGATCGAGACGCGCGCTTCGCCGCCGGCGATGTCGACGTCGAGGTGGCGCTTCGGCCGCTTCACGCGGACGCCCGCGACCGCCTCGGCGGCGCGGACGACGATCTGGGTCAGGGCGCCGTCGGTGATGTCGACGTGGTCGGCGAGCGTCGTCACGCGAGCGCCGGCAGCCGCGTCTCGTCGAGGAACGACGTCGAGTACTCGCCGCTCCTGAACGCGTCGCTGTCGAGGATCTCGTACAGCAGGTCACGGGTCGTCGGCACGCCCTCGATCTCGAACTCGTGCAGCGCGCGGCGCATCCGCTCGATCGCGAGCTGACGGTTGTTGTCGCGGACGACGAGCTTCGCGATCAGCGAGTCGTAGTAGGGCGGGATCACCGATCCCTCCTCGACGAACGTGTCGACACGGACGCCGGGGCCGAGCGGCGGCCGGAAGCGCGTCAGCCGGCCCGGCGACGGCCGGAAGCCGTGCAGCGGATCTTCCGCGTTGATCCGGACCTCGATCGCGTGACCGGAGCGCGAGGCGCGGCCGCCGTGCTCGAGCGCCTCGCCGGCCGCGACCCGCACCTGGGTCCGCACGAGGTCGAGCTGCGTGACGAGCTCGGTCACCGGGTGCTCCACCTGCAGCCGGCAGTTCAGCTCGATGAAGTTGAACGCGCCGTCCGGGCCGACGAGGAACTCGAACGTGCCGGCGTTGCGGTAGCCGATGTACCGGCAGGCGCGTTCGACCGCGTCCTCCATCGCCTCGCGGCGCTCGGCGTCGAGCGCCGGCGAGGGCGACTCCTCGATCAGCTTCTGGTGGCGGCGCTGGATCGAGCACTCGCGCTCGCCGCACGTCAGGACGTTGCCGTGCGAGTCGCACATCACCTGGATCTCGACGTGGCGCGCCGGCGTGATCGCCTTCTCGACGTAGAGCGTGCCGTCGCCGAACGCGGCCTCCGCTTCCGAGGACGCGCGGGAGTACGCATCGTCGAGCTCGCCGGGCTCGGTGACGAGGCGCATGCCGCGGCCGCCGCCGCCGGACGCTGCCTTGAGCAGTACCGGGAACCCGAAGTGCTCCGCCGCTGCGCGTGCCTCCTCGAGCGTGGCCGTGCCCTCCGTCCCCGGGACGAGCGGGACGCCCGCTGCGCGCATCTCGGCCTTCGCCTGGGCCTTGTCGCCCATCTTCGCCATCACGTCGGCGGGCGGCCCGATGAAGACGATGTCGTTCTCCTCGCATGCGCGGACGAAGTCGTCGTTCTCGGAGAGGAAGCCGTAGCCCGGGTGGACGGCGTCGCAGCCGGTCGTCGTGGCGGCGGCCACGATCGTCGGGATCTTCAGGTAGCTCTCGTTCGCCGGCGGCGGCCCGATCTTGACGGCGCGGTCGGCGAGCCGGACGTGCATCGCGTCGGCGTCGGCGGTCGAATAGACCGCGACGGCCTCGATGCCGAGCTCGTGCAGCGCACGGATGACGCGCACGGCGATCTCACCTCGGTTGGCGACGAGCACACGTTGGAACACGGAGAGAGTCTAGGCTCGGCCCGTGCAGGACTGGTTCGCGAAGCAGGCGGCGCACTACGACGAGTCGGAGGGCTTCATGTTCGACCCGGCGGAGATCGCCAAGACCGTCGACGTCCTCGTCGACCTGGCAGGCACCGGCAAGGCGCTCGAATTCGCGATCGGCACGGGCCGGATCGGCCTGCCGCTCGCCGAGCGAGGCGTGGAGGTGCACGGGATCGAGCTGTCGGAGCCGATGGTCGAGCAGCTGCGGCAGAAGGCCGGCGGCGCCGCGATCCCGGTGACGATCGGCGATATGACGACCACGCAGCTCGACGCGACGTTCTCGCTCGTCTATCTCGTCTTCAACACGATCAACAACCTGACGACGCAGGACGCGCAGGTCGCCTGCTTCGAAAACGCGGCGCGCCATCTGGAGCCGGGCGGCGTCTTCCTCGTCGAGGTCGGCGTGCCGCAGCTGCAGCGGCTGCCCGTCGGCGAGCGCTTCGTCCCCTTCCACGTCGGCGAGAACCATGTCGGGATCGACGAGTACGACGTGGTCACACAGGGCCTGTGGTCGCACCACGTCACCGCGCGCGGCAAGGCGGCGATGCCGTTCCGCTACGTGTGGCCGGCCGAGCTCGACCTGATGGCGCGCATCGCGGGAATGGAGTTGCGCGACCGGTGGTCGGACTGGGAGCGCTCGCCGTTCACGGCGACGAGCGAGAAGCACGTCTCCGTATGGCAGACGTCCGGCTAGCGCTCCTCGGTTCGGAGCCCGTCGCCCGAGTTCCGACCGATCAGGCTTGCGCTTGTTGACGTTTCCACTCGGCTGAGTGCCGCGTAGCCTTGTGCTCGAGCCCGACGAGCCGACCGTTGAACCACCATTTCACTGCGCGGCCTATCGCTGTCCGGTTACACCAGCAATCCGGATCGCAGCCGCAAGTCCGGTTGTGCGGATTGTGAATGCGGGCGGCGAGGCTCCGAGACATCTACGTCAACCTCCGGTGCGCGGGGCTTTGCGCGGCTGGGACCAAGCCCGTTCGAGGTTCATGCGGAAGGGCCCATCGTCCATACGCCCGACGATACACCCCTTCTTGCCGGCTCTCCGGGGCGCGAGGTTCCGTATCCCAGCGAGCGAGCGCCGCGCGCCCAGCTACAGCGTCGGTGGGCCGGCGAGCGGCTCGAGCTCGAACAGGACCTGGCCGAACTCGACGGGCTGGCCGTTCTCGATGTGGATCTTCCGGACGACCGCCTCGAGCTCCGCCTTCACCTCGTTCATCAGCTTCATCGCCTCGAGGATGCAGAGCGTGTGGCCCGGCCCGACGACGTCGCCCTCCTGCACGAACGGGGGCGAGGCGGGGTCGGGCGCGCGATAGAAGGTGCCGACCATCGGCGACTCGACTCGCACGAGTCCGTTCGACGGCCGGGCGATCGGCGCCGGCTCGGGCTCGGGGATCGCGAGCGGCGCGCCGTTCGCCGACGCGGCCGGCACGTCCGGGGTGGCGCGGACCGAGATACGCATCCCCGCTTCCTCGATCGTCACCTCGCCGATCCCGGTCTCCTGGACGATGCGCACGACCTCTCGGATCCGCTCGGCCCGGGCCTTGTCGACGCCCGAGAGCTCGTCGTCCTCACCGCTCGCGCGGCCTCGGATCGCCTGGAGCAGATGCTCCGCGTCCTCGCCGAACAGGCCGAGCAAGAGCAGCTCCTCCTCGCTCGACGCGAGACCTTCGGACTGCTCGCGCAGCTCCTCGAGCGGGGCCACGACGTCCTCCTGCGTCTCGGGGTCGTGCGTGAGCTGGACGGCGCGCGCGAGCGCTGGGTCGATCGGCTCGGGAGGCGTCCCGAAGAAGCCGCTGACGAGCGAGCGCAGCTCGTCGACGATCGAGAGGTAGCGGCTCGCGGAGAGAACGTTCAGCATCGCCTGATTCGCGAGGACGGAGCCGATCGGCGCCGCGAGCGGCGGCCAGCCGACCTCGGCGCGGATGTGATCGAGCTCCTCGAGAACCTCTTCGAGGCGGTCGCCCGCCCCCTGGGCGCGAAGCGTCCCGTCGACGCCCGCGACGAGGCCGGCCGGCACGTCGTGCTGGGCGGCGCGGACGGCGATCCGCGGTGCGAGCGGCGCGACCGGCTCGTCGCCGAGGTGCTCGTCGACGATGTCGGTCGCCTGCCAGAGCGTCGCGACGTCGACCCCCGGGTCGAGCCCCATGCCGGCGAGCGCCTCGGCAAGCGCCTCGCCCGAGACGCGGTGCAGGCTGAGCGCGAGCGGGAACACGGTGCAGGCGATCAGCTGGGCCCCCGCGCGGGCGGCCGCGAGGCTCGCGGCGAGAGCGCTGCCACCCGAGCCCTGGATGTAGATCCCGATCGGCAGGCCGCTCGCCTCGGCGAGCGCACGGACGAGGTCCTCGGCCTTGTGCGGCTGCAGCGACCCGGTCGGGTCGTGCAGGAGCACGCGGACGGCCCCGAGCTCCGGCAGCGCCTTCGCCCGCTCGATGAGCGATGCGACGTCGCCGGTCGGGCCGGGGCTGTAGACGAGGCCGGCCTCGAAGTCCCGCTCCGCCGCAACGATCGCCTCGGCCGCCTCACGGAGGTTCGACACGTCGTTGAGGGGATCGTGGAGACGGAAGACGTCGATCCCGTTCTCGGCCGCCGAGGCGACGAACCGGCGCGCGAAGTCGGCGTCGACCGGCCGGGAGCCGACGAGGAATCGGCCGCGGAGCGCCAGCCCGAGCGGCGTCTTGACACGCGCCTTCAGCGCGCGGATGCGCTCCCACGGGCTCTCGACGCCGCGCTTGACGGCCGATTCGAAGCAGCCGCCGCCCGAGACCTCGAGGTACGAGAAGCCGGCTCGGTCGAGGACTTCCGCCAGCTGGAGCTGTGCCGCCGTCGGCATCGCGCCCGCGAGCGGGTCCTGTCCGAGCAGCCGAATGGTCGTGTCCGCGAGGGTCGGCACGTCGAGACCTTATCGCCGATCAAGTCCGTCGTTGCCGGTGCCGATATGCACTCAATGGTCATCGTGCTCCGGCTCGTGCTCGCGTTCGTCGCCTCGCTCGCGGCGATGGGCGTGCTGATGTTCTCCCACGTCTCCTAAGAACACGTCCCTCGGCTCTCGAGCGACCAACCGGGGATTATCCCCGTTGTAGAAGCCGGCACAGAGGCGTTGCGCACCGTGCACCGTCATAGGCGGTGTTCCTGTTGCGCCGCCGCGTTGTGTGCCGTCACTTGCGCGGAAACGCCACCGTCGGGCGGTCGAACGGGGATGATCCCCGGTTTAAAGGGCGGTGACGGACTGGGCGCCGCTAGGTTCCGACGGCGTCCAGCAGGGCTCCGGCGACGCAGAGGGCGACGGCGACCCCGACGAACATCCACCCCTCCGGGAGCGCCACGCTCGTGTGCCGGTAGACGCGCTTCGAGCCCGCGATCGGCATCAGCAGCAGGAACACCGCCGCCGCAATCCACCAGCCGTACGCGATCGACCGGTGGTACGTCGTCTCGCCGTGAATCGCGCAGAACAGCGCGCCCCCAGCCGCGCCGAGCGCAGCGCCGGCCGCGGCTAGGCGCGCGAGATGTATCGCTTCTCTTTCGGGTCCACCTTGAGCTTGTCACCGACGTTCACGAAGAGCGGCACCTGGACGACGGCTCCGGTCTCGAGCGTCGCAGGCTTCGTGACGTTGCTCACGGTGTCGCCCTTCACGCCGGGCTCGGTCTCGACGACAGTCAGCTCGACCGATGCGGGCAGCTGCACGCTCGACGGCTTCCCGTTCACCGCGAGGACCTGCACGGTCGCGTTCGGCTGCATGAACGTCAGCTCGTCCTCGAGGTCCGAGGTCGGAACCGTGAACTGCTCGTACGTCTCGCCGTCCATGAAGTGCGCCTCGGTGCCGTCCTCGTAGAGGTACTGGACGTTCTTCACCTCGGTGTGGACGCGCGGGAACTTCTCGCCGGCGCGGAACGTCTTGTCGACGACGGCGTTGCTCTCGAGCCCGCGCAGCTTCGTGCGGACGAACGCGCCGCCCTTGCCGGGCTTCACGTGCTGGAACTCGAGGATGCGCCACACCTTGCCGTCGAGCTCGATGTGCATCCCGTTCTTGAAGCTGTTCGTGTCTACCTGGTCGGCCACGGCGCAGAAGAGTAGCTACGAGACCTCGGTCCAGTCCTTCGTGAGCTTCGTCAGGTTCTCGATCCCGCCCGCCGTGACGACGACGTCGTCCTCGATCCGGATCCCGAACCGCCCGTCGACGTAGACGCCGGGCTCGACGGTGACGACGTTGCCCGGCTCGAGCGTGTCGGGCGACTCCGTCGACAGGCGTGGCGCCTCGTGGACGTCAAGCCCGATCCCGTGTCCGAGGCCGTGCCCGAGCTTGCCCGCGAAATCGCTCGCGTCGATCACG
Organism: Thermoleophilia bacterium; assembly: GCA_025925195.1. Taxonomy (GTDB): domain Bacteria; phylum Actinomycetota; class Thermoleophilia; order Gaiellales; family Gaiellaceae; genus Palsa-739. The sequence goes on along the minus strand of JAICLU010000017.1, from coordinate 15,608 downwards.
TCCCGCGCGAGCGCATCGGCCTCGACACCGGTGATGCCGGCGCGGATGCCGTCGAGTGCCGCCTGTTGCGCCGCAAGCACGACGTCGTACGCCTCGCGCAGCTCGCCCTCGACCCGGCCGACCGCGAAGGTGCGGGTGTAGTCGGAGGCATAACCGTCGACGATGCAGCCCGCGTCGACGACGACGAGCTCGCCCTCGGCGATCACGCGGTCGCCCGCCCGCCCGTGCGGCTGCGAGCCGGTCGGCCCGGCCCCGACGATGAACTCGAACGCCTGGTCGTCGGCGCCTTCCTCGTGGAAGATCTGCAGGAGCTCCCATGCGACGTCGCGCTCCGTCCGGCCGCTGAACTGCAGCGCGGCAAGCCGCTCGTACGCACGATCGGTGATCGCGCACGCCCGGCGGATCGTCTCGAGCTCCTGCTCGTCCTTCACCGCACGCAGCTGCTCGATCTTCCCGTCGGCCGGGGTGAGCCGGACGCCCGCGGTCTCGAGCCGCTGATGCAGCGACCACGGGATCACGCCTTCGAAGGACACCTGCTGTCGCGCGAGCGTCTCGCCGATGGCGCCGATCGTGTCGCGGCGGGTCTCGACCACCTCGACGTCCTCGATGGCTCGCGCGGCCTGGATGTAGCGGAAGTCGGTGAGCAGGCGGATGCGGTTCCGCTCGACGATCAGCGCACAGTTCGAGCTGTCGAAGCCGACGAGGTACTTGACGTTGACGGGGTTCGTGACGAGAAGCGGCTGCTCGAGCTGCTCCTGCAGACGCCGGACGCGGCCGCTCATTCGTGCGCCTTCAGGTATTCGAGCGCCTGCTTGTAGCCGTCCGGCCCCTGCCCGACGATGCGCGTCGAGACTACGTCGGAGGTGACCGAGACGCGCCGCCAGTCCTCACGCTCGTCGATGTTCGACAGGTGCACCTCGACGATCGGGATCGTCAGCGGTTCGAGCGCGTCGCGGATCGACCAGGCATAGTGCGACCACGCGCCCGGGTTGACGACGAGACCGTCAGCGTTGTTGTGGGCGTCGTGGCACCAGTGGATGTACTCGCCCTCGTCGTTCGTCTGGCGGCACTGGACCATCATCTCGAGCGACCGCGCCCACTCGTAGATCCGGTTCTCGAGCTCGCCGATCGAGATGCCGCCGTACAGCTCCGGGTCGCGCCGGCCGAGGATGTTGAGGTTGACGCCGTTGAGGACGGTGACGCGCACGGCTGCGGACTCTAACCCGCGATCAATGCGTCGAGGGCGGCACGCACGTCGGCCTCGGGAACGGGGACGTCCCAGCGTGGCCCGTCGTCGTCGAGCAGGACGAGGCGCAGCTCACCGTCGACGTTCTTCTTGTCGCGGCGCATCGCCTCCCACGCACGCTCGCGGTCGACGTGCACCGGCCTCGGCTTCAGCAGCTCGTCGACGGCGCTCGTGTCGCGACCGGAGAGACGCAGCGCGGCTTGCAGCCCGAGCGCGACCGCCTGCCCGTGCGTCACGTCCCGGTACTGCGCGGCGGCCTCGAGCGCATGCGCGAACGTATGCCCGAGGTTGAGCTGCTTCCGCTCGTCGTGGTCATGCGGATCGCGGAGGCAGATCGCGGCCTTGAACGCGGCGCAGCGGCGGACGAGCTCGCCGTCGGGCAGCTCCCAGAGCGGCTCCCCCGCGAGCAGCCCCGTCTTCACGACTTCCGCCATCCCTTCGCGGCGCTGCTGCTCGGGCAGCGTCTGCAGGACGTTCGCGTCGACGATCGTCGCCGCCGGCCAGTGAAAGGCGCCGACGAGGTTCTTGCCCTGTGGCAGGTCGACGCCCGTCTTGCCGCCGATCGCGGCATCGACCTGAGCGACGAGGCTCGTCGGCACGGGAACCCAGTCGATCCCGCGCAGGTACGCCGAGGCGGCAAAGCCGGCTGCATCGGTCGTGCAGCCGCCCCCGAGCGCGACGAGCGTGCCGCCCCGGTCGAGGCGGAGCGCCTGCCAGAGCCGGTCGAGCGCGACGAGTGTCTTGGCTTCTTCGCCTGCCGGCAGCTCGTGCATCGCGCGCACGCGCTCGCCGAGCGCGAGCTGCGCGTCCATGCCGTGGATGCCGGCGACGTTCGGGTCGCTGACGAGCTCGACCGTGCCGACGCCGGGAACAAGCTCGCCGAGGCGTTGCAGGGCGCCGGGCTCGACGTGGATCCCGGCCGCCGCGAGCGCGACGTCGTGGACGTCCCGTGCGACGACGTCGGCGGCCCGTTCGTAGACCGGACGCCGATCGGCGTACAGCCGCCTGAACTCGGCTTCGTCCTGAGCAAGCGGGCGGTCGCTGCCGCGCACGCGCTCCCAACAGGTGTCGGCGTCGGCGTCGAGCCACACGACCGTCGCGTGCTCGCGCAGGAGCTCGCCGACGCGCGGCGTCGTGACGGCGCCGCCGCCGAGGTCGAGGATCGCGGGGGCCTCGCCGAGCACGGCTTCGACGACCTCGGCCTCGCGTGCGCGGAAGGCGGCCTCGCTTTCCGCGAAGAGCTCGATCGGGACGTCGGCGTCCGTTTCCCGGACGGGCAGCCCGAGCGACCGCGCCGCCGTCGTCTTGCCCGCGCCCATGAACCCCACGAGCGCGACGTGGCGCTTCAGCGGGGCTGCCAATCGATCCGCTCGACGTAGGCGCGGTGGGCGGCGACGAAGTCGCCGAGGGCGTCGCCGCCGAACTTCTCGCGGGCTGCTCGGGCAAGCTCGAACGCCACCGCCGCCTCGGCGACGACTGCGAGAGCCGCGACCGCGGACGTGTCGCTTCGCTCGACGAGCGCCTGCGCGGCCTCGCCGGTCGCAAGGTCGACGGATTGGAGCGGCTGCATCAGCGTCGGAAGCGGCTTCATCGAGCAGCGTGCCACGATCTCCTCGCCGTTCGACATGCCGCCTTCGAGGCCGCCGGCCCGGTTCGTCTTCCTCGTGCGGTCCGGGTTGATCTCGTCGTGCGCCTGCGAGCCGCGCAGCGAGGCGAGCTCCTTGCCGTCGCCGATCTCGACGCTCTTCACCGCCTGGATCCCCATCAGCGTCGCGGCGAAGCGCGCGTCGAGACGATCCTCCTTGCGGGCGTACGAGCCGAAACCCGGCGGGACGCCGGCTGCGCGCACCTCGACGGTGCCTCCGAGCGTGTCGCGATCCTTCCGTGCAGCGTCGACGCGCGCCGGGTCGTCGCCGTCGATCACCGAGCCGTGCACGTCGATCCCGATCGCAGCAAGCAGGGCCTTCGCGACGGCGCCGGCGGCGACGTGTGCGGCCGTGTGGCGGGCCGAGGCGCGCTCGAGCGCGTCTCGGACGTCGGAGAGGCCGTACTTCTGCACCCCGGCCAGGTCGGCGTGCCCCGGGCGCGGCAGCGTCACCTCCTTCGTCCCCTTGCCCTGCGGCTCGCCCTCGGGCGGCCAGGGGCTCATCCCCCACGTCCAGTTCTTGTGGTCGCGGTTGCGGACGACGAGCGCGAGCGGCGTCCCGAGGGTCCGCCCCTGGCGCAGCCCGGCGAGCACCTCGACCTCGTCCGTCTCGATCTGCTGCCGCGGCGAGCGCCCGTAGCCCTGCTGGCGGCGGCGCAGGTCGGCGTTGACCGCGTCGCGGTCGACCGTCAGGCCCGCGGGGAGACCGGAGAGGATCGCCACGAGGGCGGGCCCGTGCGACTCACCCGCCGTTGCAAGTTCGAGCGTCACGCACCCAACCCTAGAGCGCGGCGCATGACCTCCACCGGCGCCGGGACGCCCGTCCAGAGCTCGAAGCTCTGCGCGCCCTGCGCGACGAGCACGTCGAGGCCGTCGTACACGGTCGCCCCCGCCCTCGCGGCGGCGTCCGCGGTCGCCGTGCGCGGATACGGCAGGTCGATCAAGATCTGCCCGGCTTCGAGCTCGACGAGGACGTCGTCGCGCACCGGCGTCGCGTTGATCACGACGTCGGCGCCGGACACGTCCGGCGGCCACTCGCTCTTGCGCGAGAAGACTCGCGCCGCCGGCAGCGCGTGCCGGAACGCCGCCGCCGCGCCACCGTCGCCGATGATCGCCGGCTTGTGACACTTCGTCACAAGCTCGAGGATCGCGGTGTCGGTCGAGTACGCGGCTCCGCCGGCCACGAGTGTGTTCACCGACGGCAGGTCGGAGCCGACGATGCGGGCGACCTCGACCTTGTGGGGAGCCGTCACGTTCGCACCCGCGAAGCCGAGCGCCTCGAGCCCGCGGACGCCATCCTCGAGCCGCTCCGGCAGGACGTCGAGCGCGACGTACGTCCAGTCGAGGCCGCGGACGGCGAACGCCGCGTTGTGCATCCGCGGCGACAGGGATTGCGCCACCGGGTGGCCGAGCAGCGCCACGACCTGCGTCATTTCACGAAGCCGTACTCGATCTCGTGGTTCTGGAAGTCCTGGAAGCTCGCGGTGAAGTAGTGGTGCACCCTGTCGGGCTTGCGGACGAAGTACAGGTAGTCGACCTTCGCAGGATGGGCCGCCGCCTGCATCGACGCGAGCCCGGGGTTCCCGATCGGCGTCGGAGGCAGCCCGAGGAACTTGCGGGTGTTGTACGGGCTGTCGCTCTGCAACTGCGACTCGTGGAGCGGCTCCGTCCCCGGCACGTGCAGGCCGTAGCGGATCGTCGCGTCGATTCCGAGCGGCATCCGATCGTGCAGCCGGTTGTAGATCACGGCGGCGACGAGCGGCCGCTCGTCGGGGGCGAGTGCCTCACCCTCGACCATCGAGGCGATGATGAGCACGTCGTACGGCGTCAGGTTCTTCTTGCGCGCGTACGAGAGGTCGACCTTGTGCCAATTCGTCACGAACGCGTCGAGCTGGTCCTGCACGAGCTGTCGCGACGTCGTGTTGCGCAGGAAGTCGTACGTCGCGGGAAACAGAAATCCCTCGAGCTTCCGCTTGGCGCTGCCGAAGCCCGGCACCGCACGCGGCTGCGACCAGTGCAGGTAGCCGTGGGCCGACAATTGCACGTGCTTGCGCGACTTCCGTTCGGCGATCTTCGCGACGACCGCGACGCGGTGCGACATTTCCTCGCGCGTGAAGCCCTCCGGGAAGATGATGCGGAACGGCTTCGGCGGCGGGACGGCGACGGTCGTCGGCGCGGAGGTGCCGCCGCCATGCGTGGCGAGCACGATCGCGGCGACGACGGCGACCGCCACGAGCAGAGCCCCGAGCGCGACGAGCCGCCTGACGATGATCCGGCGCCGCGGCACCTGCTGCGGCGGCGGGCCCGGCTTCGGGGGCATCACGCCCCTGCTCAAGCCGTGCTGCCGGCGTTCGACCACGCGAGGAAGCCCGAGAGGAGATGCGCGGCCGCACGCGCGTCCAGATCGGCATCCGACGACGGCGCCTGCTGCGCGAGATCGGTCGTGAACCGTTCGTCGAAGAGCACGACGGGCACGTCGACGTGCTTGCGCAGCCGGGCTGCGAACTCCTCGCTCGCCCGCGCCTGCTCGCCCCGCTCGCCGCGCAACGTCAGCGGCAGGCCGACGACGACCTGCTCGACGACCTCGTCGACGACGAGCTCGGCGAGCTTGCCGAGTCCCGCGTCGCTGTGCGCGCGCTCGACGACGCAGAGCGGCCGCGCGATCGTGCCGGTCGGGTCCGAGACGGCGACGCCGGTACGCGCAGATCCGTAGTCGAGCGCCATCACCTTCACGCGACGAGCGCCTTCGCGGCCGTCAGCGCCTCGTCGATGCCCCCGGGGTTCTTGCCGCCGGCCTCGGCCAGCGTCGACTTGCCGCCGCCGCCGCCGCCGATGTGCTTCCCGAGCTCCCGTACGACCTGCACGGCGTCGAGGCCCCGATCGACGAGCGCCTGGTCGAAGTTGACGACGAGATAGGCGCGGCCGTCGTCATGCGAGAAGACGATCGAACCGGCCGCCTTCTCCTGCTGCCGCAGCCGGTCGGAGAGGTCGCGCAGCTCGCCGCCCTTGACGCCGTTCGTCGTCGCCAGGACGAGATCGCCGACCCGTTCGACCGCCGCTGCCGCGTCCGTCTTCTGCTTCGGCTTCTCCTTGCGTGCGCGTTCGAGCTCGTGCCGCAGCGTGTCGGCTTCGCGCGCCTGCTCGCGGAGATACGCGAACGCCTCACCGGCGGTGACGGCTTCGATGCGGCGCGCGCCCGCCCCCACCGAGCTCTCCGTCGTGATGACGAACGGGCCGACCTCGGCGGTCGACCCGACGTGCGTGCCGCCGCAGAGCTCGCGCGACCAGCCGTCGACGTCGACGAGGCGGACGACGTCGCCGTACTTCTCGCCGAACAGCATCATCGCGCCGAGCTTCTTGGCCTCGTCCTGCGTCGTCTCGTAGATGCGCACCGGCCGGTTCGCGAACACGTTCTGGTTGACGATCTCCTCGACGCGCGCGCGCTCGTCGGCGGTCAGCGCCTGCGGGTGCGTGAAATCGAAGCGGAGCTTGTCGGGGCGCACAGCGGAGCCGGCCTGGCGGACGTGGTCACCGAGCACCTCCTGCAGCGCCTTGTGCAGCAGGTGCGTCGCCGTGTGGTTCGCCATCGTCGGATAGCGCACCGCCCACGGGACGACCGCCCGTACGCGATCTCCGTCTGCGAAGCCGCTGCCCTCGAAGACGAGCTCCTGGTCGTTGTCGAGCCGCAGGGCCTCGACGAGTTCCGCGCGCGCGCCGTCGTCCTTCTCGATGAAGCCCGCGTCGGTCACCTGGCCGCCGCCCGCCGCGTAGAACGGCGACTCCTCGAGCTTCACCTGGAAACGGCCGTCGCCCAGGTCGGCGAACGCCGTGATCGCCGTGAGGACGTCGGTGCGCTCGTAGCCGACGAAGTCCGTGCGGCGCACGCCCTGGAACCGGGGCTGGTACGAGGAGCCGCCGCGCCGCGAGATCTCGCGATGCTGCTCCATCTGCCGCGTGTACTCCTCGTCGTTGATGCCGAGACCACGCTCGCGCGCGAGCTCCTGCGTCAGCTCGATCGGGAAGCCGTACGTCGCCTGCAGCGTAAACGCATCCTCTCCGGTGATGTCGCCCTTCGCTGCGGCCTCCTCGAAGTGCTTCATGCCGCGCTCGAGGGTCTTCGCGAACTGCTCCTCCTCGGCGGTCAGCACCTCCGCGATCGACGCACGATGCTCGACGAGCTCCGGGTAGGCCTCGCCCATCTGCTCGATCACCGCGCCGGCGAGCCCGGCGAGGAACGGCGCTTCCATGCCGATGCGGAGGCCGTGCTGCGCGGCACGGCGGACGATCCGGCGGAGGACGTAGCCGCGCCCCTCGTTCGACGGCGTCACGCCCTCGGCGACGATGAACGTCATGCCGCGACCGTGGTCGGCAAGCACGCGGTGCGCCTTCGTCGCGTCGGGTGAGTCGCCGTATGCGGCGTCGGAATTCGCAGCGACCCACTGCATGATCGTCTGGTAGCCGTCGGTGTCGTAGACGGACGGCACCTGTTGCACGATTCGCGCGGTGCGCTCGAGCCCGAGGCCGGTGTCGATGTTCTGGCTCGGCAGCGGCGTCAGCGTCGCATCGCCGTGCAACTCGTACGACATGAAGACGAGGTTCCAGAACTCGAGAAAGCGCTCGCAACGGTCGCAGCCGGGCTTGCAGTCCGGCTCCCCGCAGCCGGCCTCCTCGCCCCAGTCGTAGTAGATCTCCGAGTCCGGCCCGCACGGTCCGGGACCGCCGACCGACCAGAAGTTCTCCGACGACGGCAGCGGGACGATCCGCTCGGGCGGCATTCCGATCTGCTCCCAGAGGTCGATCGCGACCTGGTCGGGGCCGAGCTTCAGCTCCGGGTCGCCGGCGTGGACGCTCACCCAGATCCGCTCCCACGGCAGTTGCAGGCGGTCGCGGATGAACTCCGTGGCGAACTCGATCGCGCCCTCCTTGAAGTACTGGCCGAACGAGAAGTTGCCGAGCATCTCGAAGAACGTCAGGTGGTAGGTGTCGAGGCCGACCTCGTCGATGTCGGGCGTGCGGAAGCACTTCTGTGCGGTCGTCGTCAGCGGCGCGGGCGGCGTCTCGCGGCCGAGGAAGTACGGCATCTGCGGCTGCATCCCGGCCGACGTGTAGAGCGTCGAACGGTCGTCCGCGCGCGGGACGAGCGACGCCGAGGGAACGCGCAGATGCCCCTTCTCCTCGAAGAAGGACAGATAGCCCTCACGGATCTCGTTGAGCGTGCGCATCGCGGAGTCGCATTGTAGGTAGGCCGATCCACCTCGTAGGATCGTCGCGTGGCTCCGCGGAAGCGCTACCGCTACCGGCTGCGCCGGCTGATCCCCGTCGGGGCCGTCGTGCTGCTCGCCGGTGTCGGGGGCGCGTGGCTCGGGTCGCGCGTGCACCAGGAGCCGGCCGCGACCCTGGCGGCGGCACCCGGCCCGGTCGTGGCGCTCAAGCCGTCGGCACCGAAGGCCGTCCACCGTGCGGCCGCGCCGGAGCGGCTGTTGAGCGCCGGCGCGCCGCTCGCCCACACGTTCGAGCCCGCACTGCTCGGCCGGGCGGCGATCCTCGTCGACGCCTCCGACGGGCGGGTGCTGTGGTCGCTGCACGCGCATCAGCATCGGCAGGTCGCCTCGACGACGAAGATCATGACGGCGCTGCTCGCAATGCGGAAGCTCGGGCCGCACGACGTCGTCACGGTCGACAAGTCCGTCCCGCGCGTCCCGCTTGTTCGCGAGGGGCTGCGCGCGGGCGAGCAGGTACAGGCGTGGAAGCTCTTCTACTCGATGCTCCTGTACTCGGGGAACGACGACGCGCTCGCGCTGGCGATCGCCGCGGGCGGCACGAAATGGCACTTCGTCCACCAGATGAACGTCGAGGCCCGGATCCTCGGCCTGCGCGACACGCACTTCGTCTCGCCGAGCGGCGTGGTCGACGTCGGCAACTACTCGAGTGCATGGGATCTCGCCGCGCTGACGCGGGTCGCGATGCGCAGCCCGCGCTTCCGCCACATCGTGAAGACGCCACGGATGCAGGTCGCGTGGTCGGCGCCGACGTTCTCGAAGATCTACGTCAACAACAACCGCCTGCTCACCTCGTATCCCGGCGCGAACGGCGTCAAGACGGGCTACACCCACAAGGCCGGGCCCTGCCTCGTCGCGTCGGCAACGCGCGGCGGCGTCTCGCTGATCGCCGTCGTGCTCGACTCGCCCGACATGTACACCGACGCGAAGCGGTTGCTCGACTTCGGCTTCAGGTCGATCGGCTAGCGACGAACACGGCGGTCGAGGCCGTCAAGGTGCGGGTCTCCTCGAAGTCCGGCACGCGGTCGGCGAGGTGTCGATGCGCAACGGAGTTCTCGATGTAGGTGCGCATGTCGTCCGCACTCATCTCGACCGTCGCCGGCAGGTCGATCATCCGCACCGCGTCGTAGTGGGCACGCAGGATCTCTTCGCCCGTCTCGCGCATGAAGAGCCCCTTGCGCTTGCTGAGGTCCCGCCCCACGAGATCCCACATCTCCCGCAGCTGGTCGTAGCCCATCGTCGCCGCGACAAGCGCCGGTGCGACGCGGGCCAGCTCGCCAAGCGCCTGATCGAGCTCTGCGAGGTGGTAGAGCATGAAGTTCGCGACCACAGCGTCGAACGAATCGTCTGCGAACGGGAGCTCGTGGACGCCGCCGACACGGGCATCGACCCCGCGTGCGGATGCGAGCTGGACCATCTGCTCCGACTGGTCGAGAGCCACGACCTCGATCCCGTGCCCCTGCATCCGCGCAGCGAACTCGCCGCGGCCGCACCCGACCTCGAGAACGCGCGCGGGCGCGAGCCCGGTCAGCGCGTCGAACGCGACGTCGTACGCCTTGGGGCCGGTCCGCCGCGACCAGAGCGTCCAGCGGGCGGCGAAGCGTGCCGGGTCTGCGTACTCGTTCCTGACGACCTCAGGGTCGTCTTGCTCAGCCACGCGGCGAAGGAGCTTGCTCGTCCGCTGCGATCTCGTCGCGGATCTTCTCGAGCGAGCGGCGGATCAGCCGCGACACGTGCATCTGCGAGATGCCGACTTGCTGTGCGATCTGCGATTGCGTCAGGCCATCGAAGAACCGGAGCTGCAGGATCTTCCGCTCGCGCTCGTCGAGCACGCGGAACCCCGGCGCAAGCACCGCGCGATCCTCCGACACCTCGTACTGATGCTCCTCGGTCCCGATCGACTCGAGCGGGTCGAGATCGTCCTCGCCGTCGCCGCCGCTGCCCTGCGAGAGGGACAGCGACGAATACGCGCGGCCGGACTCGAGCGCCTCGAGCACCTCCTCCTCCTGCGCGCCCGCGGCCTTCGCGAGCTCGGGGATCGTCGGCGAGCGGCCGAGCTGCACGGTCAGCTGCTCCATCAGCCGCGACAGCTGCACGTTCAGCTCCTGCAGGCCGCGCGGCACGCGCACCGACCAACCCTTGTCTCTGAAGTGGCGCTTGATCTCGCCGATGATGTTCGGCGTCGCGTACGTCGTCAGCTCGACGCCGCGCTCGAGGTCGAAGCGGTCGATCGCCTTGATCAGGCCGATCGCGCCGATCTGAACGAGATCCTCCAGCTGCTCGCCGCGATACGAGTACCGCCGCGCGAGCGAGCGGACGAGCGACATGTACTGCTCGATCAGCTGCTCCCGCGCCTGGAGGTCGCCCTGCTCGTGGTACCGGCGCAGCAGGATCTTGTCGTCGATTCTCGGCATCAGCCGGAGACCTGCTTCCTCAGGTCGACCCACGACGCGCCGTCGCGCTCGGCGACGGTGACGCTGTCGCACACCGTCTCGAGCACGCGCCGCAGCGGGAGCTCACCGGGGCCGCGATCGAGCTGGGCGACCGCGTGGGCCGTGAAGGGGCCGACGGAAGCGCGGAGCTCGCCGTCGTCGACGCTGAGCGACACGACGATCTCGCCTTCGTCGTCACGGCAGGCGAGCAGCGCGTCGAACGCGACCTGCAAATCCTCGAGAACGTCATACGTCAGCTCGCGGCGTGCGGCGAGACCACCGACGACGAGGTGCGCCACCGGCCGGAAGTCCTCCTGCGCAGGCAGGGCGAGCCGAACCTCGTCGATCATTCACCCGCCTCCCGCAACTCTTCGCCGAGCTCCTGCTCGCGGCGCGCGGCCGCCTGCTTGCCGGCCTGCACGGCGTGCCGCCAGTCGCGCTTCGATTTGAAGTCGGCCGCACCGTGACCGACGCCCGCTGCGAAACCGGAGACCTTCTGCACGGGGCGTGTCACGGCCATGCTGACGGCGCGCACGGCCGTGTCGACGCTGTCGGCCGCATCGACCGCGCTGTCGGTGATCCGATCGACCTTGTCCAGCTGCCCGTTCACGCGATCCACACTGCCTCCGACCTTGCCGATGACGGGCAGCACCTCACGCTGTGCCCCCGAGATGAACGCCGAAAGGCGCGCAACGGTTCCGGCCAGGCGCACGAGCAGGTACGCCGTCGAGAGCCCGACGGCGAGCAGGCAGACGGCGAGCGCCAGCCTCCAGAGGTCCCCCCACGTGAATGCGACCAGCATCCGGGGCCGATCTTAGTTGCAGTCGGCGGACGAGACGACGCCGCACCCGACGACGGCGTCGCCCTCGTAGAGAACGGCGGCCTGGCCACGTGCGACTCCGTACGACGGCTCGTCGAGCGCGAGCTCGAATCCGCGCTGCGTCCGCGTCACCGACGCGCCGACGACCGGCGAGCGATACCGCAGCTTCGCGCTCGCGCGCTCGACGTCGACATAGAGCGCGCCGGCCGCCGCGACATGCGTCCGCGCGAGGGCGTCGCGCTCGCCGACGACGACGGTGTTCGTGCGGGGGTCGGAGTCGAGCACGTACAAGGGCTTCGCCGCCGACACGCCGATCCCCTTGCGCTGCCCGGGCGTGAACGCCCAGTGGCCGTCGTGCCCGCCGAGCCGAGCGCCCGCGAGATCGACGATGTCGCCCCGTCGCGGCTCGACACCGTGCCGCGCGAGAAAGCTGCGATAGTCGTCGCCCGCGAGGAAGCACGCCTCCTGGCTCTCGGCACGGTGCGCAACCGCGAGACCGGCCCGTTCGGCCTCGTCGCGCGTCTGCGACTTGTCCTGCTCACCGAGCGGGAACCACACGCGGTCGAGCGTGCGCGGGTCGACGCGCGCGAGCATGTACGACTGATCTTTCTGCGGGTCGGCACCGCGGTGCAGCAGCAGCCGTCCGCGATGCTCGGCGACGCGCGCGTAGTGACCGGTCGCGAGCCGGTCGCATCCCGCTCGCGCAGCGAAGGCCAGCAGTTCGCCGAAGCGGAAGCCGCCGTTGCAGCGGATGCATGGATTCGGTGTGTCACCGCGCGCGTAGCCGCGCACGAAGGGCGCGACGACCGCGCGGCGGAACTCCTCACGCAGGTCGAGCGTCACGTGCGGGAGGCCGAGCCGGTGACACGTTTCGCGCGCCGCGATCACCGCCTCGGGCGAGCAGCACGCCCGGTCGGCGGTCGGGCCGTCCGGGTCGAGCCAGAGGCGGAGCGTGACGCCGATCGCCGCCGGCGCGGCACGGAGAAGCGCGACGGCACTGTCGACGCCGCCGCTCATCGCGACGGCTGTCCGCCCCGGCAGCGGCTCCGCACGAAAGACCGGCCCGAGCGCATTCGCGAGCGCGTCGACCGCGAGCGTCTCGCCGCCGACGGCGGCTGCCTCGATCAGCGTCAGGCCGGCCAGGCTGCGTTCGAGGCCCGGCGCGTCGGCCTCGACGATCCGGTCGCCGTCGACGAGCAGGCGGACGGCAGCCCACTCGCCGTCACGCGTCGAGTCTCCGAAGGTCTCGACGGTCATCTCAAGAAGGTAGCTCCACCCTGCCGTTTGCTCCCGAACGATGTGATCCTGGTCTCCCAGGTGGGTGCCTAGCCCGTTTGAGCGGGACGTCGGCTCCCTTTATGTAGGCGTTGGATCTACATAGACGCCCGGGAGCTCGCACAGGGTCGAGCTGGCACCAGGGTATCGCTTATCGCGCGAAGCGCCACTGGATCGTCTGCGTCCCCTGCAGACCGAGCAGCTTGGCGAGCGCCTGCGTCACGTCGAACTCCCGACCGGGCACGATGTGGCCGCGGTCGATCACCTGCGTCAGGACCTGCTTGCCGCCGAACTTGACGTAGATCTTGACGCCGCACGGAAGCACGGGATGCGCGACGCCTTCGGTCTTCGGCCCGATCGCGACGCCGCACGCACTCTTGGCGGTCTTGGCGGACGGCGTGTACGGGGCGGCGAGCGCCGTGTAGTACTGGCCGGCTGGCGCCGGCAGGCTGTTGTGCTTGCCGCCGTGCTGCGACAGAGCGAGCGCCACGGCGAGCGCGACGAGCGCGACTCCGGCGAGCATCGCCGCCCGCAGGCCGGTCGTCGACGTCACCGCGCGCCCACGAGGTCGCCGAAGCTGTCGCGGACGAGCCCGTCGAAGTCGATCGGCAGGAGCCCGTCCGGACCGGCGAAGTCGCGGAGGTACATGAGCAGGAACGACCGCTCCTCGTCGCGCGCGTCGTCGCGGCCGGCGTGCTCGCGGCTCAGCCGCTCGAGATCCCAGAGATTCCACTGCCGCGGACCGGCCGAGACGCCGATCGGGACGACGGTCGCCGGCTCCGGCTCCGGTTCCGGTTCCGGCTCCGGCTCCGGCTCGAGCTCCGGGGCGGGCCGCAGCACGCGCACGGGTTCCGGTTCGGGAACGGGCTCGGGCTCGGGATCGGGCTCGGCCTCCGGCTCGGCCGCAGGCGCCGGCTCGGCCACAGGCGCCGGCTCGGGCTCCGGCTCGGCCGTCGGCTCGGCCGTCGCTTCGGGCGCGGCGCCGGGCAGCACGCGCACCGTGTGCGGCAGCTCCGCCGTCGCCACTTCCGGGGGCGCCAACTCCGAGTGCGCCGATTCCGGGGTCGCCTCGGCCGTTTCCCGCTCGGGACGCACGCGCCACAGCCCGACCTCAAAGAGGATGACGAGCAGGTAGCCGATGCCCGCGCTCGCGATGATCACCGCCGGGCTCTGACCGGCGACGAGCGCGACGACCGGCACCGCGACGAGGAACACGGCCTCGACGGCTGTCCTCGGACCGAACACGCGGCGCATGTGGTGGCCTAGGACTCGGTGTCCGGTTCAGACGGCGGCGCTGAGATCGGCGGCGGCGGCGCGGCCTGAGGCGGCGGAGGCGGCGGCGTGTCCTCCTGCTCCGGTTGCTCCGGCTCCTCCGCCTGGTCGTCTTCGGCCTGCGGCTCTGGATCGGCGACCGGCGGCGGGACCGCCGCGGGGCCGGAGAACGCAGCCGCGGGAGACTGGGCATGCGGCGCCGCCTGGCGCTCGCTGACCTGCTCTGCCGCTCGGACGATCGCGGAGGCGACCTGCCCGATCGCGTCCTGGCCGAGGCCGGCGGCGGCGAGCAGCTGCTCGGCGCCGTGCTGGGCGCGGGCGAGGATCGTGGCACCCTGTGCACGGGCCCATTCGAGCGTCTGCTCGACCTCGGCGCGCGCGGCGTTCGTCAGCTCGGTGGCCTGATGGCGCGACTGCTCGAGGAGACGGTTGCCGCGGGCCTCGGCCTCCTGCAGCTCGCGCGTCGCGTCGGCATGGGCCTTCGCGACGAGCTCGCGCGCCTCGTTGCGGGCCGCGTTCATCAACTCGTTGCGCTGGCGCTCGCTCTCCTGGCGGTACCGCTCCACGTCGGCTTCGCGCGCCTGGAGCTCCTCCTGGCGGCGGCGGACCTCTTCCTCGGTCTTTCCGAGCTGCGCGGCCGACGCATTCTGCGCGTCGCGCTCGATCGTGTCGGCGAACTCCGCAGCGGCACGGATCAGGTGCAGCGCGTCCATGCGCACCGCATGACCGGTCGGCTCGACGTTCGGGCCGGGCCGGGTGCCTGCGGCCTGGAGGACGCGGAGCTGCGCCTGCAGCTGGGCCGCGTGGCGGCGGAAGGCGTCGAACGCCTCGCGAACGCGGTCCGCGTCGAGGCCGTCCCCGGCGCGGGGCAGATCCTCGTACCGCGGCAGGGACGTCAGAGCAGGAACTCCCGCCCGTCCGGGACCCTCGGTCGCCATCGTTCTCCGTTCCTCCTATCGCCTACGCGTGGGCGCGCGGTGCGCGCGCTGCCAAGTATGACTTCTTCATCGGCGGTCGGATGCCTACGCTTGATCCGGATCGACGATCGATCGGATTCCGAGCTCCTTCAGCACCGAGTCCGGCATCGACGTCGGCCCGCCCGTCAACGGGTCGGAGCCGCTCGCCACCTTCGGGAAGGCGATCACCTGGCGCAGGTCGGGCTCGCCGGCCATGCGGGCGACGAACCGGTCGATGCCCATCGCGAAGCCGCCGTGCGGCGGCGCCCCCATGGCGAGCGCCTCGAGCAGGAAGCCGAACTTCGCCTGCTGCTCCTCCTCGCCCATGCCCATGACGCCGAAGACGGCCTGCTGCATCTCGACGTCGTGGATCCGGATCGAGCCGGACCCGAGCTCCCACCCGTTCCAGATCAGGTCGTAGTGCTGGCTGAGCGCGGCCCCCGGATCGCCTTCGAAGTCCTCGTGGCCCGGCATCGGCGCAGTGAACGGGTGGTGCAGGAACGTCCACCGACCCGTGTCCTCGTCGCGTTCGAAGAGCGGGAAGTCGACGATCCAGTGGAACAGCTGCTCGCCGGTCTCTGCGAGGTCGAGCTCGCGCGCAAGATGGAGCCGCAGGCCGCCGAGGACCCTCGAGACCGTCGCCTCGTCGTCGGCCACGAAGAGCGCCGTGCTGCCGGGAGGCG
>JAICLU010000002.1 GCA_025925195.1 Thermoleophilia bacterium | reverse complement strand
GAGGCTCGCGAGTGCGCTTCCCACCGCCTCCCTCGTTGCCCTGTTCGCGCTCGCAGCCGTCAGCAGTCCAAAGGCGCACCGCGCGTCGCATGGCGGCGTCCTGCTCGCCGGACTCGGCTGCCTCATCGCGGCGGCGAGCGCCTGGATCGGGATGCGCATCGCACTGGAGCTGCGTTCCTTATGGCGCTTGCCACTGACCTTGTACGGCCTGGCGGTCGGGCTGTTCTTCTTCGGCGAAGCGATCGCCGTCATCCTGTTGAACTGGTGACTCAGGCGCCGCAGTGGCAAAGCGAGCGAAGACGCATAGCGGCTTCGCGAGCGCCGATCAGGACGATCCTGCCGAAGGCACGATCGTCCGCACGACGAGCCGTATCGTGCGCAGCTCCGCAAGAGACCGAAGGCCGCCCGCAGGCGGCCTTCGGAGCGAAGCTCATGCGCTGGAGAGGACTTGAACCTCCACCCTGTTTCCAGGACTAGGCCCTCAACCTAGCGCGTCTACCAATTCCGCCACCAGCGCGCGAGAGCCGCGCCAGTGTAGCGAGGCACGCGTCCTACCGCAGGTACCGGAACAGGACGATGCTGTTGATGAAGAACAGCACGCCGAACACGGCGGTGAACCGCGTCAGGTTCCGCTCGACGATGTGCGTGCCGCCCTGTGAGGCCGGCGTGAAGCCCATGCCGCCCATGCCCGCGTCGCGGCCGCTGTGCATGAGCACGAGCGCGACGAGGACGAAGACGAGCAGCACCTGGATGACTGCGAGAACACTGATCATCGAGACCCCAGGGTAGCCGCTATCGCTAGCCGCTATCGGGCGGCGATCTCGACGATCGCGTCGATCAGCTCGGAGGCGATCCGGTCTTTCGTGACGTAGCCGGCGGCACCGGCCTGGCGCGCGCGGTCGACGTCCGTGCGCGAGTTGGAGCCGGTCAGCATCAGGATGCAGGTGTCGCCGTCGGTCTTCCGGATCGCCTGCGCGGCCTCGATCCCGTCCATCACCGGCATCGAGATGTCCATCAGGACGACGTCGGGATGCAGGTCGTTCGCGAGCCGGACGGCCTCGCCTCCGTCGCTCGCGTGTCCGACGACGGCGATCCGCTCGTCGCCGGCGAGGATCACCTCGAGGGCCTCGGCGAAGAGGCGATGATCGTCGGCTATGAGCACGCGAATAGAAGCCATCTCTCGACCGGGATGAAATCTGCCTTGTTACGGTCGTTTTGTGAAGGGCGAGAGCGACGCGCGTGATCGGATCCAGAAGCTCCTCGTCACCGGGGACAACCGGTTGAAGCAGGGCGTCGACCCGCACAAGGCGCGCGAGAGCTGGGAGCAGGCGCTTGCAGTCGCCCGCGAAGCCGGCCTCGAGGATGCGGTGCGGCCGCTCGTCGAGGTCAGGCTCGCCGACCTGCCGCAGCCCGACGCAGAACCGCCTCGATCCGCTCCGCCTGACGCCTGACGTCGTGCTCGGCCGCGGCGGCCCGGGCCGCCTCGTTCGGCACCGGCAGCGCGGCGGCCGACTCGAGCGCCCGGGCGAGCTCGCCGACGTCGAGCGGGTCGACGAGGAGGCCGGCGCCCGGCGGCACGAACTCGGGCGGGCCGCCGATGCGCGTCGCGACGACGGGCCGCCCCGCCGCCATGCCCTCGAGCAGCGCCTGGCCGAGCGGCTCGAGCAGGCTCGGCTGGCACAGGACGTGGCTGTCCGCGAGCAGCGACGGGATCGCGTCGTGCGGAACGCGTCCGAGCAGCCGCACGTTGGGCCTGCCCTCGAGCCGGTTGCGCAAGGGCCCGTCGCCGGCGAACGTCAGCGTCGCCTCGCCGCCGAGCCGCGCGAACGCATCGGCGAGACGGACGACGTTCTTCCGCTCGCTCAGCGCGCCGGCGCAGAGATACCGCGTCGGCCCTTCGGGAGCGGGCTCGACGGCGAAGCGCTCGAGATCGACGCCGCTCGAGATCACTTCGGTCTTGCCTCGACACGCTGGAAGCTTTGCCTCGAGCTCGCGCCGCAGGTACTCCGACACGCAGACGACCGTCGCAGCGCGACGCACGACGAGCCGGGTTGCGGCCGCCACGCCGGGTAGCTCACCGACGTTCCGCACGTCGCGCCCGTGCGCGGTG
Organism: Thermoleophilia bacterium; assembly: GCA_025925195.1. GTDB lineage: Bacteria > Actinomycetota > Thermoleophilia > Gaiellales > Gaiellaceae > Palsa-739. Next base: position 49,108 of record JAICLU010000002.1, on the reverse strand, counting down.
ACGACGAGCGGCGCGCGGCCGGCGAGCGCCGCGATCAGCCCGCTCGGGACGAGGAAGTGGGCGTACACGACGTCGGGCCGCGCTGCGCGCGCGGCGCGCTTTGCGAGCTCCAGATAGCGCAGCTTCCCGCCGGCGCGCGTGTCGAGCACCGCGAGCTCGACCTCGTTGCCGCGCTCGACGAGCGCACGCTCGACCTGCGCGACGAACGTCCCGAGGTCGGGCGCGTCGGGGCCCGGGTACATCTGCGAGACGAGGAGGATCCGCACCCGGGCAGCGTACGATGCCGCCCGTGACCGCGGTCGTCCACGTTGCAGGGCTCGAAAAGGTGTTCAGGGTGCCGGAGCGCGAAGCCGGCCTGCGCGCGTCCGTGCGCAGCCTGTACGCGCGCCGCTGGCGGGACGTGCGCGCGGTCGACGGCGTCTCGTTCGACCTCGAGCCGGGCGAGGTCGTCGGCTTCCTCGGGCCGAACGGCGCCGGCAAGACGACGACGCTGAAGATGCTCTCCGGCCTCCTGCACCCGACCGGCGGCGAGGTGACGGTGCTCGGACACGTGCCGTGGCGGCGCGAGCGCGACTACCTGCGCCGGATCACGCTCGTCATGGGCAACCGGAACCAGCTGCAATGGGATCTCCCGGCGCTCGACTCGTTCGAGCTGAATCGTGCGATCTACCGCCTGCCGCGGCAGCAGTTCACCGAGACCCGTGACGAGCTGATCGAGCTGCTCGACATCGAGGACCTCGTTCGCAAGCCGGTGCGGCAGCTCTCGCTCGGCGAGCGGATGAAGGTCGAGGTCGTCGGGTCCCTCCTGCACCTACCGCAGGTGCTGTTCCTCGACGAGCCGACGATCGGGCTCGACGTGACGATGCAAAAGCGCATCCGCAACTTCGTCGCGGCCTACAACGAGCGCTACGGCGCGACGGTGCTGCTGACGAGCCACTACATGGCGGACGTCGAGGCGCTCTGCAAGCGCGTCGTCGTCATCCACCACGGCCAGATGCTGTTCGACGGCAAGCTCGAGGCGCTCGCCGACCGGTTCGGCGCCTACAAGACGATCGAGGCGGTGCTCGCCGACGGCGAGACGATCAGCATGCAGGTGCCGCGGAACGAGACGTCGTCGGCGACGGCGCGGCTGCTCGCCGAGAACGACGTGAGCGACCTGACGGTCGAGGATCCACCGATCGAGGACGTGATCGAACAGGTCTTCGCGTCATGAGCTCCCAGCCCTCGGCGCTCCGGTCGTACGTCGACTTCTACGCGACCGGCATGCGGACGCAGATCGCGACGCAGTTCCAGTACCGCGCGGCGACCTACATGTACACGCTCGGGATGGTCACCGAGCCGGTCATCTACCTCGTCGTCTGGCGGACGATCGCGAACCAGCACGGCGGCACCGTCGACGGCACGGGCGCGGGACAGATCGCCGCGTACTACATCGTCTGGACGCTCGTCCGCACGTTCAACATCGTCTTCACGCCGTTCGGCTGGGAGGAGCGCATCCGCGAGGGACAGCTGTCGTCGCAGCTGCTGCGGCCCCTGCACCCCGTGCACTACGACATGGCGACCTTCGCGGGGCACAAGATCCCGTGGCTCGTCATGTATGCACCGATCGCGGTGGCGCTCTCGCTCGTCTTCCATCCGACGCTCGACCCGCGACCGATCGAGGTCGTCGTCTTCATCGTCGCGATCTGGGGCGCATACGTCATACGCTCGCTCAACCACTTCGTGCTCGGGATGCTGACGCTGCTGACGACCCGCGCGACGTCGATCTTCCAGATCTGGTTCCTCGGGGAGCTGCTCGTCTCGGGGCGGCTCGTGCCGCTGACGTTCATGCCGCCGTGGGCGCAATCGATCGCGGCGTGGCTGCCGTTCAAATGGACGTTCTACTTCCCGATCGAGGCCCTCGTCGGCGGGATGCCGACGCACGCGCTGCTGACCGGCCTCCTCTGGCAGTGCTTCTGGACGGGAGTCGGCTGCGTGCTCGTCTGGGCGTCGTTCAAGGTCGCGATTCGCCACTACTCGGCGGTGGGGAACTGATGAAGCTCGCGTGGACCTACCTGCGGCTCGGCGTGCTGAACGAGATGCAGTACCGCGCCAACTTCTTCGTCGCGATCGTGCAGTCGCTGCTCGGCGTCGCCGTCGCGATCGCCGTGCTCGCGCTCGTCTACTCGAAGACGAACGCGCTGAACGGCTGGACGCAGTCCGAGCTGCTCGTCGTGCTCGGCGTTCAGATCCTGCTCGGCGGCGTCATCCACGCCACGGTGCAGCCGAACATGGAGCGGCTGACGCAGGAGGTGCAGGACGGCAAGCTCGACTTCGCGCTGTCGAAGCCGGCCGACTCGCAGCTGCTCATCTCGCTGCGCGAGCTGCGGCTGTGGCAGCTCGTCGACGTCATGTCCGGCGGGATCGTGATCGCGGTCGGCGTCTCGCGCCTCGGCCGCTCCGTCGGCGTCGGGCACGCGTTCGCGTTCCTCGCGCTGCTCGTGATCGGCGCGTCGCTTCTCTACTGCTTCTGGCTGATCCTCGCGACCGGCTCGTTCTGGGTCGTCAGCATGTGGTTCCTGTCCGACCTCTTCGAAGGCATCTACCAGGTCGGGCGCTGGCCGATCGGCGTGTACCCGGGCTGGCTGCGGTACTCGATGACCTACCTCGTTCCGATCGGGTTCGCGGTCACGGTGCCGGCGCAGGCACTGACGCACCGGCTCGCGTGGACGACCGTGCTCGTCGCGGTCGCATTCGCGATCGTCGTGTTCCTCGTCGCACGCCGGTTCTGGCGTTTCGGCGTCACGAAGTACTCGGGAGCGAGCGCGTGATCTTCACGAAAGCCGAGCTGCCGCACTGGCGGTCGTCGCGCGACACGCGCGACCGGCTCGACCTCGTCACCGAGAACGTCCCCGTGCCTGCTTCGCGGCTCCGCGCCGACCGGATCCGGTACCACCCCGGGGACTCGGCGGCGCCGCACTACCACGTCGGCTGCGACCACGTCTTCGTCGTGCTCGAGGGCAGCGGGCTGTTCCATGCCGGGGAGGACACCTGGCGACTTGCGGCGGGCATGGCGGCGACCGTCGAGGAGCGCGAGGTGCACTGGTTCGAGAACGACACCGAGGAGGACTTCGTCTTCGTCGAGTACTGGGCGCCGTTTCCGGTCGACACGGTCTGGATCCGCGACGACGACATATGAACGTGGGAACGGGGCGCCTGAGTTCATGGCGCGGGTGATCGAGAACGTCGCGCGTGACGGCGTGGAGGTCGAGCGGATGCACGCTCGTTTCGCCACGGTCGAGGCGGTCTCGGCGGACGACGAGACGCTCGTCTACGTGCTCGGCGAGGAGACAGTCGTCTGGCTCGGCGCCGGTGAGCACCACGTCTTCGGCGGGCCGACGAGGGTGCTGCTCGCGGCCGCTCGGCAGCGCGGCGGCCACTCCGGCGCGGGCGCATAGTGCCCGCGCCGGAGCATGTCCGCTACTTCGTGAGGAACTCGGTCATCAGCGGCACCTGCTGCCGGTCGGCCGCGTTCCCGAGGTAGCCGAGCCCGAACTCGGACTCGATCGTCGCGAGCAACGAGTAGTGGTTGTACGAGACGTTGCTCGTGTAACCGCCGCTCTTGCCCTTGCTCGTGACGATGACGGCCGGGATGAGGCCGCCGCCGTACATGCCCCCACCCCACACGGTCCCGTCCGGCTGACCGTTCGAGCCGAGGAACTGGTAGCCGGGCGGCAGGATCGGCGAGTCACAGCAGCCGTCCGCCGACTCCCAGCCGTCGGTCGTCTTGTTGCCGGTGAAGTCGTTCTCGTCCGTGACGATGAAGATCGCCGAGTTGCCGGCCTTCCAGGCCGGGCTGGCCTCGATCGTCGTCACCGCGCCCTTCACGAACGCATCCGCCTTCTGCTTCAGCGCTGCGTCGTTTGCGTCGTCCTTGGTCGAGCCGTAGGGACACGGAGTCCCGTCCGAGCCGTCCGCCGCAACCGTCGTGTACACGCCGCCGTGCATGTCGTGGCACTGGTTCGGTGAGATCCAGACGAAGTTCGGCGTCGTCGACTCCTTCTGGAGATCCGTCGCCAGCGCGGAGTACGGCTTGTCGTGGGCGAGCCGCGCCGGGTTGTTGCGGATGTCGGTGAAGAGCACGAACGGGTTGTGCTTCGACGCGTAGAGCTGCTGGCTCGTGCTCGGCCAGTAGTCGCCGGTGAAGCCGACGCTCGGCATCGACTCCATGTATGCGCCCCAGCTCAGCTTCTTCGCCTCGAGCTGGTCGACGATGTTCGTGTGGTCGAACCGGTTCGCCGGATTGTCGTCGTTGACGAACCAGTTGGAGCCGGAGATCGCCGCGACGTAATTCGGCTCGCTCGGGTGCGTGACGCCGAAGTAGTTGGCGGCGACCGCCCCGGTCTGAGCGAGCTGGTTCATGTACGGCGCGTTTGCGTCGCCGAGCACGCTCGACTTCGAGTGGTTCTCGAGCATGATCACGAAGAAGTGCTTCACCGGCGGCGCCGCCGTCTTCAATTTCGGGTGGTGCGGCTTCGGGTGCTTCGGCTTCGGCTTCGCCGAGCTCGACTGCACCGCCACGAGCGTCAGCGCAGCGATCAGCAGCGCCATCAGCGCGGTCTTCCTCTGCATGGGTCCTCCCCCTGTTGCGGACTGACGACGGTGGTCCGCTACCCGGCTACGGGCGGAGTCGAACCTGGTCGTACATGCCCCATTCCGCCCGCAGAACCTCGCAGATCTCGCCGACCGTGCAGAGAGCCCGCAGGGCCCCGCGCATCGGCGGCAGGAGATTCGTCTCGACGCGGGCGGCCTCGCGGACGGCGTCGAGAGCCGCGGCCGCGGCATCAGCGTCGCGCTCGGCGCGGACACGCGCAGTTCGCTCGAGCTGGCGCCGCTCGGCGGCGGGGTCGATGCGGTGCAGCTCGACGCGCTCCGCGGCGTCCTCCGCGTACTTGTTGACGCCGACGATCACGCGCTCGCCGTGCTCGACCTGCTGCTGCCACTCGAAGGCCGACTGCTCGATCTCCTCCTGGACGAAGCCGGCCTCGATCGCCGCGACGGCCCCACCGAGCTCGTCGACGCGGCCGATCAGCTCCCATGCGCCGGCCTCGAGCTCGTCGGTCAGGGCCTCGACGTAGTACGAGCCGCCGAGCGGGTCGGCCGTGTTCGTCGCGCCCGCCTCCGCCGCGAGCACCTGCTGCGTGCGCAGCGCGAGCGTCGCCGAGTGCTGCGTCGGCAGCGCAAGCGCCTCGTCGAAGCCGTTCGTGTGCAACGACTGCGTGCCGCCGCAGACTGCGGCGAACGCCTGGATCGCAACCCGGACGATGTTGTTCTCAGGCTGCTGCGCCGTGAGCGTCGAGCCGCCCGTCTGTGCGTGAAAGCGCAGAGCGAGCGCCTTCGGGTTCGTCGCGCCGAACCGCTCCTTCATGATCCGCGCCCAGAGGCGCCGCGCCGCGCGGAACTTCGCCACCTCGACGAAGAAGTCGTTGTGCGCGTTGAAGAAGAAGGAGAGACGCGTCCCGAACTCGTCGGGCGACAACCCGGCCTCGACGGCCGCCGCGCAGTACGCGATGCCGTTCGCGAGCGTGAACGCGAGCTCCTGCACCGCCGAAGACCCCGCCTCGCGGATGTGGTACCCGGAAATCGAGATCGTGTTCCACCTCGGGATCCGCTCGGCGCAATAGGCGAACAGATCCGTCGTCAGGCGCATCGAGGGCCGCGGCGGGAAGATGTAGTTCCCGCGCGCGACGTACTCCTTGAGGATGTCGTTCTGCACCGTGCCGCGCAACTCGGCCGACGCGACGCCCTGCTCCTCGGCGACGAGCTCGTACAGCAGCAGGAGCAACGACGCCGGCGCGTTGATCGTCATCGACGTCGACACGGTGTCGAGCGGGATGCCGTCGAGCAGGACGCGCATGTCGGCGAGCGAGTCGATCGCGACGCCGGTGCGGCCGACCTCGCCGAGCGCGCGCGGGTCGTCCGAGTCGTAGCCGAGCTGCGTGGGCAGGTCGAACGCGATCGACAGGCCCGTCTGCCCCGCCGCCAGCAGGTACCGGTAGCGCTCGTTGGACTCCTCGGCCGAAGCAAACCCCGCGTACTGGCGGATCGTCCACGGCCGGCCGCGATACATGTCGCGGTACGGCCCGCGTGTGAACGGATACTCGCCCGGCGCCTCGAGCTCGCGCGGCGCGTCGGCCGCGGTGTAGACGGGCTTCGGATCCACGCGGCCAATCGTACGGTGGTGACGGAGGGGCCGCGCGCACGCGACCCCTCCGCTCGCCTAGAACCCGCCGATGCCGTTCGGCGTGCCGTTGCCGGTCGGCCCGTCGTACCCCGGCTCGGCCGTGCAGAGATACCCGCACACGGACGACGGCGTGAAGTTCGAGCCCTCGACGACGTCGTTGAGGTGGCTCGTGTGGCCGTACGGATACGAGCCGTAGACGACCGACTTCGCGTTGCCGGCGAGCGCATACACGCTCGCGATGATCGGCGAGCTGACGCTCGTCCCTGCGACGACGCCCCAGCCGCCGATCTCGAGCGACGAGTCGTAGATCGCGACGTTGTCCGCGACCGCCGACACGTCGGCGACCGTGCGGCCCGAGCAGCCGGCGTCGTGCTGCCACGCCGGCTTCGGCTCCCAGAGCGAGCAGCCGCTGCCGCCGCCCTGCGCCTCGTTCGGCAGCGTCCCCGGCAGGGCGCTGCCCCAGACGCTCTCGCTCCACCCGCGCGCCGTCGCCGGGGCGGCGACGAGCTCCGTGCCGCCGACGGCGGTGACGTACGGCGAGGCGGCGGGCCAGATCGTCCCGTAGTCCTCGTCGCCCGAGCTCGCGGTGATCGCGACGCCGGGATGGTCGTAGTAGTGGTCCCAGAACGTCTGGTCCGGCTCCGGGCCCGCGCTGCCGTAGCTGTTCGAGACCTCGGTCGCGCCGAGGTTGACCGCCGTGTCGACCGAGGCTCCGAGATCGGAGTGCTGTACCGGGTTGGACATGACCGTCGTCTCATCGGCCGAGTTCGCCTCGACGAGCAGGATGCGACAGAGCGGGCAGATCGCCGACACCATTTCCGTGTCGAGTGCGATCTCCGGGTCCCAGTCCGGGTTCGCGAGCGGGTAGTTGCCCTGCTCGCCGTCCTGGTTCACCTTCCTGAAGCAGCCGTTCGCGGTCGTGCACGGCGGCAGGCCGTAGTACGCCCGGTACGTCGCGAGGTCCGACTCGATCGTCGGGTCGTCGTACGCGTCGACGAGCGCGACCGTCTGCGTGCCGCCGCGCGTCGCGGCGGCGGACACCAGGTTGTACGCCTGCTGCAGGTCGTGGGCGCCGAGCCCGCTGTGCGCCGCCGTCGCCTGCGCGACGATCGGCAGGTCGAGGCGGAGCGACGACATGCAGCGGATCGGCCCCACCGTGCAGAACGGCTGGAGGACGGGGCCGCCGGCGTCGCCCGCAGACGCGGCGACACCGGCGGCGATCGCAGCCAGGGCTGCGAAGACGGCGAGCTTCTTCATCGTCAGCACCCCCCGACGAGGTAGTCGTCGGTCGGGCCGGCCGAGTCGACCGGCTCGAGCGGGGCGGCGAGCAGCCCCTCACGCACGTACGACGCGGCGGACGGACGCACGAGCTCCGAGCCCGCGACGATGCCCGGCACGTTCGCGAGCGGGACGTCGACCTCGACCGTCCCGTTCGGCCCCGGTGTGAGCACACCGGTGTCGACGTGCAGCTGCTGGTAGCGGCTCTCGAGCGAGAGATGCACGAGCTGGCCGTCGTACGCATTGACGACGCCACCCGGCTCGACCGCGAGCTGCGTGAAGTACTGCGTGCCGCCGAACGTCCAGATGAAGTTGTAGTCGTTCTCGACGCCGCCGGTCGGCACCGTCGTCGACAGATCCTTCACCGTGATGATCGTGCGCAACGTCTGTCCGTCGGGCGAGAGCTGCATCTGCCCGCCGGTGATGTCGAGCTGCGGGCTCGTGCCCTGCGCGGCGAGGGACTGGCCCTCCACCGAGTACGAGTCGTCACCCGCGACGTCGGAGAAGACGGGCGAGCACGTCGTCGTCGCGGTCGTGACGACCGGAGCCGGCGCGACGTCGTGCGACGGCGTGAGGCGGCCCGTCAGGTCCTGCATGATCTGCGTGACCTCCGGCGTGCCCCAGCCGCTCGCGTTGTCGTAGCCGGGCTTCGCGGGATACGGCTGGTTGTCGCCGATCGTGATGTCGTAGAAGTCGCGGCCGCCGGACGACTTCGCCAGCTTGTAGATCGAGTAGTTGGCAAATCCGAGTCCCTTGCCCTTCGCGGCAGCCTGAATGCGTGTCCAGAAGCCGAGCCAGAGCGGCGACGAGAGGCTCGTCCCTGCGCCCTGCTCGTCCGAGCCGCTGTCGTTCGTGATCGACAGGCCGTTGCCGGTTGCGACGTCGCCGGAGATCGAGGCGACATCCGGCGTCGAGCGGCAGAGCGGCGCGGCCGCGCCGAGGACCGGGACGTATGGATTGCCGTCCGGATCGAAGATGCAGCTCGTCGGAGCGACGCCCTGCTGGTAGCTGCCGGCTGCCTCGCCGGTCGAGTTGCCGCCGCCGGTGTACGCCCACGCCGACTCGGCGAAGCGCTTCTCCGGCGTGTCCCCGTCACCCTGCAGCACGGTGCCGCCGACGGCGACCGCCCACGGGCTCACCGACGGCCACTCGAGACCCGGGTAGCCCTGCGTCGCGAGCCCGTTCGTGCTCTCGGGCGCGATCGGGCACGACGATCCCGTGTCGCCGGTCGACGCGAAGAGCGTGCGTCCCTCGACCGCCGCCTGCTCGAGGATCGCGTCTCCGGGCACTTCCATCCCGTCGGTCAGCACCGCGTTCGCGTTGCCGACGTTCTCGCACTCGCCGAACGACGCGCTCCCCTGCAGCGGGCCCTTCTTGTCGTTCGCCCAACCGACGAACGCCGCGAGCGAATCGGTCTCGGAGTTGTGGTGTGCGAAGTAGAGCGTCTCGGAGACGACGTCGGGCGCCATGCCGGTCGACGCCTGCGTGTCGAGCTCCCACTCGCCGGTGGCGCCGTCGCCACTCGTGTCGGGTGTCGACGTGTCGCCGTACATCTTCACCGTCACCGGCACGCCGGGCAGCCCCCACTCCGCCTCGAACGAGCGCAGGTCGGGGACGACCGGGTCGGTGACGCCCCAGCCGAAGATCGCCATCGACTGGCCGGCGCCGCGGTTCGTGGACGGCAGGTCGTAGATCGACCACAGGTCCTGCGGGCTGAGCAGCCCGGTCTTCGGCGTCGAGCCGTTCGTCGGAATGCCGGCGACGGACGTCGTTGACGTTCCGGTCGCGGCCACGCGCGGCGTGAACAGCTGGTTCACGTCGTTCAGCCCGAGCACGTGCCCGACGCCGAGCGAGCTCGGGGCCGACGGCACGGTCGCGTTCGCGTAGAACGCGCGCCCGTTGGCGGTGTACCGGTTGAGCTGCGTGCCGAACGCCGACTCGATCTGACCGGCCGTGCCGGTCGCGAGCAGGTAGTTCGTCGCGCCCTCGGGCCGGCTGACGGCCAGCCCTGCGCCCGAGAGCCACGCGGTCGCGGCGTCGGTCGTCGCGGCGGGCACGCCGAACTCGCTGTTGAACGTGTCCGGGTCGAGGAAGTTCTGGTAGTTCGCGCTTGCCGGGTCGTAGAGCTGCTTCGCGTACGCATCTTCGGCGGCCTGGTTCGGGTTCTTCAGGTACACGCCGACGGTCAGCGGCTGCGAGGCCGGGACCGGACCGACGAGCGTCGCGAGTCCGAGGTTGCGGACGGCGGCGCTGGCGACCGGCGACGTGGCGCCGCCGGCGCGGGCCTGGCCGGCCGCTCCGACCAGTGCGAGGACGCCCATGGCCGCGAGCGCGAGCTGTGCGCGCCGGTGCCATGGGCGACGGAGACCTGCTGGCATCGAGTCCCTCCCTGGGGGATCGAAGGATGAAATGAGACGGCCCTTCTTTGCCGTCCCATTTCCTCCCGAAACGGGAATCGCTCGACGAATGTTCGACTGAATCGTCGGTCAAAAAGCGACTGAACGATCAGTCAACGAGCATCGCGTCCGCGTCGCGCGCGGCGAGCGTCGTGTAACGCCCCCCGGCGACGATCAGCTCGTCGTGCGTCCCGCGCTCGACCACCTCGCCGTGGTCGAGGACGACGATCTGGTCGGCGTCGCGGACGGTCGAGAGCCTGTGCGCGATCGCGATCGTCGTCCGCCCGGCGGAGAGCCCGTCGAGCGCCTCCTGCACAAGCCGCTCCGTCTCGGTGTCGAGCGAGCTCGTCGCCTCGTCGAGCACGAGGATCGGCGGGTTCCGGAGCACGGTGCGGGCGATCGCGATCCGCTGCTTCTCGCCGCCCGAGAAGCGATAGCCGCGCTCGCCGACGACGGTGTCGTAGCCCTCGGGGAGCGCGGCGATCACGTGGTGGATGCGCGCGGCCGCCGCGGCGCGCTCGATCTCGACGTCGGTCGCGTCGGGCTTCGCGAAGCGCAGGTTCTCGCGCACGGAGGCATGGAAGAGATACGTCTCCTGCGAGACGACGCCGACGAGGCTCGCCAGCGCGCGGAATGAGAGGTCGCGCACGTCGACTACGCCGATCGACACGCTGCCGCGCTCCACGTCGTACAGGCGAGCAGCGAGGTACGCGAGCGTCGTCTTGCCCGAGCCCGTCTCTCCGACGAGAGCCGTCGTCGTCCCCTCCGGCACGACGAACGAGACGTCGCGCAGCGTCCATTCAGTGCCGTAGCGGAACCAGACGCCGTCGAAGACGACGTCCCCGGCAACCGCGGTCGACCGCGCGTCGGGCTGCTCGTCGATGTCGACGCGCTCGTCGAGGTACTCGAAGATCCGGTCGAAGAGCGCGAGCGACGTCTGCACGTCGAGGCTGACGCCGAGCAGCGATCCGACGGGAAAGAACAGCCGCGTCTGCAGCGTCGTGAACGCGATGATCGTCGCGATCGAGACGACGTGCGTCAGCCCGCCGAACCAGTAGATCGCGGCCGGCATGATCGAGAAGCTCGTCTGGATCGTCGCCATCACCCAGCGGCCGGCCATCCGCTGGCGCACCTCGAGCTCGGACAGCCGCAGCGAGTCGCGGTCGAACCGGTCGGCGAGCTCGTCCGTACGACCCATCGTCTTGCCGAGCAGGATGCCGCTGACCGAGAGCGACTCCTGGACGAGGCTGGAGATGTCGGCGAGCGTCTCCTGCGTCGTCTTCGCGATCTTCCGGCGCTCGTTGCCGACGCGACGGGTCAGGAAGACGAACAGCGGGATGAGCGCGAAGGCGAACAGCGCGAGCTGCCAGCTCAGCGCGAGCATGCCGATCATCGTTGCGATCACCGACGTGACGTTCGACGCGATCGAGGTGGCGGTGTTCGTGACGACGCTCTGCACGCCGCCGATGTCGTTCGAGATGCGCGACTGCACCTCACCCGTGCGGGTGCGGGTGAAGAACGCCAGCGAGAGCCGCTGCAGGTGGCGGAACACCTTCGTGCGGAGGTCGTGCATCACCCGCTGGCCGACCTGGTTCGAGAGCAGCGTCTGGAGGACGCCGAGGATGCCGCTGACGATCGCGATCGCGATCATCCCGCCGGCGAACCACGACAGCTTGTGCGACTCGCGGTGCTGGATCGCCTCGATCACGCCGCGCAGCAGGAACGCCGGCACGACGCCGAGCGCGGCCGAGACCACGATCAGCGAGAGCAGGCCGCTGAGCCGGGCGCCGTACGGCCGGAACAACGCGACCACGCGGCGCAGATTCGCCCTGCGCACCGCGGGGTCGGCCGGGCGCTCCGGCGGCTCTTCGACAGGTCCCCAGCGATGACCCGGCATCGGTTCAGGGTATGCCGTCGGGCAAGATCCAGGTCGTGCGGATTTCCGTTCGTCTCTTCGCCGGCCTGCGCGAGCGCGCCGGCGTCTCACGTCTCGAGCTCGACGACGTCGCCGTCGTCGGCGACGTCTGGGCCCGGCTCGAGCTCGGCGACGAGCCCGGCGGCCTGCTCTACGCCCTGAACCGCGAGTACGTGGACCGGTCGCACGCCTTGCAGGACGGTGACGAGGTGGCGCTGATCCCGCCCGTGTCGGGCGGCGACTTCGTGATCACCGGCGAGCCGCTCGACGTGTCACGCGTCATCGCCGAGGTCGAGCGCGACGAGGCCGGCGCGATCGCCTCGTTCGTCGGCACGGTGCGGCAGTCGTCGCGGGGCCGAGACGTCATGTATCTCGAGTACGAGGCGTTCGAGGAGATGGCCGAGCCGATGCTCATCCGGCTCGGCGCCGAGCTGACCGGGAAGCACGGCCTCGCGGCGGTCGCAATCCACCACCGCACCGGCCGGGTCGAGATCGGCGAGCCGAGCGTCGTGATCGCGGTCTCGGCCGCCCACCGCGCCGCCGCGCTCGACGCGTGCCGCGAGGCGATCGACACGCTCAAGGAGACGATCCCGCTCTGGAAGAAAGAGGTGTACGCCGGCGGCGAGGAATGGATCGGGAGAGGGTCGTGAACCAGGGACGCATCCGCCACTCGCTCGAACGGATCGGGTCGGTCGCGCTGGCGATCGGGCTCGCGGCGATCAAGTACGGCTTCGTCTTCGCGAAGTTCTTCTCGTTCTTCATCTCGGTCGCCGCGTTCTCGTTCTGGTTCCACAGCTGGTCGTTCGCGTTCGGGTTCGTGCTGCTGATCGCGATCCACGAGCTCGGGCACGTCTTCGAGGCGCGCCGGCAGGGGCTGAAGGTGTCGATGCCGACGTTCATCCCGTTCATCGGCGCGTACGTGATGATCGAGAAGGCGGGCCTGACGCCGTGGCGGAACGCACTGATCTCGCTCGCCGGGCCGCTGTTCGGCGGCGCGGCGGCGGCGGTCGTATGGGTGTTCGGGCATGCGCGCGAGTCGGAGATGCTGCTCGTGCTCGCGAACATGGGCTTCCTGCTCAACGCGTTCAACCTGCTCCCGATCGGCTTCCTCGACGGCGGCCAGACCCTGCGTGCGGCGCGCGAGGCATGGCGGATGCCGGTGATCCGCTTCGAAGGCGGCGTGCCCGTTCAGGCGTTTGCGCCCGACCGGTCGCGTGCGACGGCGATCTGGGCGCTGTACCTCGGCCTGGCGGCGCTGCTCGTGATCGGGATGCTCGCGACGAGGATCAACGGCGCGCTGTGACCGACGACCGGCAGCTCCTCGATCAGGCGCACGAGGCGACGGAGGAGCTCCGCGCGCACACGGCGCGGATCGCGGACGAGTTCCTCGCCGGCTTCGAGGCGGTCGACCGGATCGACCGCCCGGCAGTGTCGATCTTCGGCTCGGCGCGGGTACGCGAGGGCTCGGCGCCGTACGACGAGGCGCGCGCGGCTGCGAAACGCTTCGGCGAGTCCGGGTGGGCGGTCGTCACCGGCGGCGGCCCCGGCGTCATGGAGGCGGCGAACCGTGGCTGCAAGGAGGGCGGCGGGCTGTCCGTCGGCTTCAACATCAAGCTGCCGCACGAGCAGGCCGCGAACCCGTACCTCGACATCGACCTCACGTTCTCGCACTTCTACGCGCGTAAGACGATGTTCGTGAAGGCCGCCGAGGGCTTCGTCGTCTTCCCCGGCGGCTTCGGCACCGTCGACGAGCTGTTCGAGTCGCTGACGCTGATCCAGACCGGCAAGATCCTCCACTTCCCGGTCGTGCTGTTCGGGAGCTCGTACTGGGCGCCGCTCGTTGCCTGGGTTCGCGAGCAGGCGATCCCGGCGGGCACGGTGTCGCCGGCGGATGTCGAGCTGCTCACTGTGACCGACGACGTCGACGAGGCGGTGGAGTGCGTGCTCGAGTGCTACGACCGCCGGTGTGCGGACATGCCGCACACGACGCGCAAGGCCGACGCGCAGTAGCCGACTCAAGTCTGCCCGGCGCCGTGCCGATGCTGCGTCTCGCATGCTTCGAGGCCGCCGCCCCTCACAGCACCAGCTCGCGCTGCTCATGGACCAGCTCCCGTCGTCGTTCGTGTGGACCGCCGACGGGGACCTGCGGCTCACGTCGCTCGCCGGCGCAGCGCTCCCGATGCTCGGCGTCACGAGTGCCGACGACGTCGTCGGCCGCGAGCTCGCATCGGTCGTCGCCGACACGACGGACGGGGGCGCAGTGATCGTCGACGCCCACCGCCGCGCGCTCGCGGGCGAGTCGGTCATGTTCACCGAGGGCGGCCAACGCTGGGCATTCGACGTCCACGTCGAGCCGCTGCGCGACGGCGATGAGATCGTCGGCGCCGGCGGCATCGCGGTCGACGTGTCGAAGCGGCGGCTGGCCGAGCAGGCGCTCGTCGAATCCGAGGCACGCTTCCGCACCCTCGTCGAGCGGCTCCCGATCTGCACGTACGTCAATCCGCTCGGTCTACCGATTCGCACGAGCTACATCAGCCCGTACATCGAAAAGCTCCTGGGCTACCCCGTCGCGCGCTGGCTCGACGAGGACGACTTCTGGGTGACCGGCCTCCATCCCGACGACCGCGACCGCGTGGTCGCGGGCGCGCGGCGGACGCACGAGGCGGGCGAGCCGTTCCGCGGGACGTACCGGATGATCCACGCCGACGGTCACGTCGTGACGCTGCTCGACGAGACGATCCCCGTCAGCGACGAGCACGGGAAGCCGCTGTTCCTCCAGGGCTTCCTGCTGGACATCGACTGAGCGCATAGGTTTCCGGCGTGGAGCTGCGCGACCTCCCGTCGGTGGACGAGCTCGCCCGCGGCGTCGACGACCCGCTCGCGGTCGACGCCGCGCGCACGGTGCTCGCTCGGGCCCGAGAGGAGATCCGAGCCGGCGCCGAGCCGGGCGACCTCGCCGCGCGACTGCACGCCGAGCTCGTTGCGCTGCGCGCGCCGTCGCTCCGTCGCGTCCTCAATGCGACGGGCGTGCTCGTGCATACGAACCTCGGACGGGCTCCACTCGCCGAGGAGGCGATCGCGCAGGTCGTCGATGCTGCGCGCGGCTATTCGAACCTCGAGCTCGACCTCTCGAGCGGGACGCGCGGCTCGCGCCAGGACCACGCAGCGAGTCTGCTGCGTCGGCTGACCGGCGCGGAGGCTGCGCTCGTCGTGAACAACAACGCCGGCGCGATGCTGCTCGCCCTCGCGGCGCTCGCAGAGGGCCGCGAAGTCGTCGTCTCGCGCGGCGAGCTGATCGAGATCGGCGACGGCTTCCGCATCCCGGACGTGCTCGCGCGCTCCGGCGCTCGGCTCGTCGAGGTCGGGACGACGAACCGCACCCGCGCCGCCGACTACGAGCGGGCCATCGGCCCCGACACGGCGTTGTTGCTGCGCGTGCACCAGTCGAACTTCCGCGTCGTCGGCTTCACCGAGCAGCCGCGTGTCGAGGAGCTGGCGGCGACCGCCACGCGACACGGACTGCCGCTCCTCGACGACCTCGGCAGCGGCGCGCTCGTCGAGCTGCCCGGCGAGCCGCTCGTACGCGAATCGCCGGCCGACCTCGTCTGCTTCTCCGGCGACAAGCTGCTCGGCGGCCCCCAGGCCGGCATCGTCGTAGGGCGCGCCGATCTCGTCGACCGCCTTCGCCGCCATCCGCTGCAGCGCGCGCTGCGCGTGGACAAGCTCTCGCTGGCAGCGCTCGAGGGAACGCTGCGGCTCTACCTGGACGCGCCGGAGCGGATCCCGGTGCTGCGCATGCTGCGGCAGGAAGCGGGGGTCTTGCGCGCGCGGGCAGAGCGGCTCGCGGCGGCGTGCGGCGGCACGGTCGAGGAGACGGTCGGTCGCGTCGGCGGCGGCGCGCTGCCGCTCGCGGAGCTGCCGAGCTTCGCCTGCGCGCTCGAGGAGTCGCTCGCAGCGCCGCTGCGTGACGGCGATCCGCCGGTGCTGGGGATCGTCCGTGACGGGAAGCTCCTGCTCGACTGCCTCGCGCTCGCGGACGACGAGATCGACGACGTCGCACACTCCGTCGCCGCATGCCGCTGACGATCGGCACGGCGGGGCACATCGACCACGGCAAGACGACGCTCGTCGAGGCCTTGACCGGCAAGAACACCGACCGGCTGCCGCAGGAGCGCGAGCGCGGGATCTCGATCGACCTCGGCTACGCGCCGCTGGACCTGCCGGACGGGCGGCGGGCGTCGGTCGTCGACGTGCCGGGGCACGAGCGGTTCGTCCGTACGATGGTGGCCGGCGCGACAGGCATCGACGCGTTCCTGCTCGTGATCGACGCCAACGAGGGCGCGCGGCCGCAGACGCACGAGCACCTCGCGATCCTGCGGCTGCTCGGCGTCGAACGTGGCGTCGTCGCGCTGACGAAGTCCGACCTCGTCGACGGCGAGATACTCGAGCTCGCGCGGCTC
The DNA here is from genome assembly GCA_025925195.1 of Thermoleophilia bacterium. Taxonomy (GTDB): domain Bacteria; phylum Actinomycetota; class Thermoleophilia; order Gaiellales; family Gaiellaceae; genus Palsa-739. Next base: position 32,836 of record JAICLU010000002.1, on the reverse strand, counting down.
GAGGCGGAGGAGCTCGTGCCCGGCGTACCGGTCGTCGCGGTCAGCGCCCGCACCGGCGCGGGGCTCGACGAGCTGCGGGCAGCGCTCGGGACGGTCGCGCAGGAGCGCTCTCCGGACTGCTCCGCCACGCGGCTCTACGTCGACCGCGTCTTCTCGCTGCGCGGCGTCGGCACGGTCGTCACCGGGACGCTGTGGTCCGGCTCGATCGGCGAGGGCGACGTGCTGCGCGTCGAGCCCGGCGGTCGCGAGGTGCGGGTGCGGGGCGTGCAGGTACACGACACGCCGGCCGAGCGGGCCGACGCGGGTCAGCGCGTGGCCGTCTCGCTGCCCGGCGTCGAGCGCAGCGAGCTGCACCGGGGCGATGCGCTCGTCGCGGCCGGGTCGTTCCGGCCGAGCTACCGCCTCGACGTGGCGCTCGACGAGCTGCTCGAGATCCCGGCGCGCGTCCAGGTGCACCACGGCACGGCGACCGCGGTCGCGCGGGTCGCGCGGGTCGGCGAGCGCTGGGCTCAGCTGCGGCTCGACGAGCCGATCGTCGCGGCGCGCGACGACCGGGTCGTCCTGCGCGCCGGAACCACCGTCGGCGGCGGGCGCGTGATCGATCCGGCGCCGCCCAGGCACGCCGATGCCGAGCGGATGGCGGCGGTCGAGCGCGGCGAGCCGGTCGTGCACGCACCGGTGCGCGCGGGCGAGCTGCGACGCATCGGCGTCGAGGTCGACGGCGACTGGGCGTACTCACAGGCGTGGGTGGACGAGCTGCGGGCCGAGCTCGAGCGCGCGATCGACGCGGCGGATCCGCTCGACCCCGGCGTGTCGCCGCCCTCCGAGCTCTGGGCCGACGCGATCGTGCCGTTGCTCGGGTTCGAGCGGCGCGGCGCGAAGCTGTATCGCCCCGGCGCGACCGCGGAGCTCGGCGCGCGCGAGGAGGCTGCGCGCGCGCTCGAGTCGTCGCTCGGCCTCGAGCCGGTCAAGGTGGAGGACGCAGCTCTCGCGCGGCATCTCGAGGAGCAGGGCCGGCTCGTCCGGCTCGGTGCCGGCTACGCCGTCTCGCCGGAGGCGTACCGGCAGGCGGTCGACGTCCTCGTCGACGGGATCACCCTCGCGCAGTTCCGCGACCTGCTCGGCGTCGGCCGCAAGACGGCGCAGCTCTACCTCGAACGGTTCGACGCCGACGGCATCACCCGCCGCGTCGGCGACGCGCGCGTCCTGCGCCGAAGGCGCTAGCGATACTCGATCAGCTGCAGACAGAGCCCGTTCGTCGTCTCGGGTCGCGTCCACACGTGCAGCGAGCCGAGGTCGAAGGGCTCCTCGACCTCGCCCCGCAGGTCAGGGCCGCTGAAACGCGCGCCGAGCCCGCGCAGGGTCTCCATCTCCGCCTCGATGTCGTCGACGGCGCGCGCGAGGTGGTCGAGCTGTGCTTCCTGGCCGCCGAGCCGCTCGTCGAGCAGCGCCGGATCGGTGAACGTGAAGACCTCGATCGCGCCGACGTAGTAGCCGTGGAGCGACCACTGCGGCCGGTCGATCTCGCGCGTCACCTCGGCCGCGTACGACTCGGTGACGAGCTCGATGCCCGCTTCGAGGTCGCGCACGAGGTAGCCGACATGGTCGATCACGATGCGGCACCGTAGCCGCCGCCGCCGGGCGTCTCGATCCGCACGACGTCGCCGGCGCGCAGCTGTTGCGTCGTCTTCGCCGGCTGCTCCTCACCGTTGACGAGCGTCCGGCCCGGTGCACCGTCGCCGCCGCCGGCGGCACCTCGCGGTGCGCGGCCTCTTCGCTCCGCGAGCACCGAGAGGCGGCAGTCCTCGAGCACGCGCAGCTCGCGGACGACTCCGTTGCCGCCGCGATGCGCGCCGGCGCCGCCCGATCCCTCGCGCAGGTGCCACCGCTCGACGCGCAACGGGTACGAGAGCTCGAGCGCCTCGACCGGCGTGATGAGCGTGTTCGACATCGCGACGTGCACACCGGAGGGGCCGTCGGCTTCCGGGCAGGCGCCCTGGCCGCCGCCGATCGTCTCGTAGTACGTGAACTCGTCGTTGCCGAGCGCGACGTTGTTCATCGTTCCCTGACCCTGCGCCATGAGAGGGGTGCGGCCGCCCAGCGCAGCGAGCACGACGTCGACGATGCGCGACGACGTCTCCGTGTTGCCCGCGACCACCGCCGCCGGCGAACGTGCGTTGACGAGACAGCCCGGCGGCGCAGCGACTGTCACCGGCGCGAACGCACCGCCCGAGGCGGGCAGGTCCGGCTCGGTCAGGCAGCGGACGACGAAGTAGCAGGCGCTCTTCGTCACCGACAGGGGACAGTTGAGGTTGCCGCGGTGCTGTGGATCCGTGCCTGCGAAGTCGATGACGATCTCGTCACCCGCGACGGTCACCGTCGCTCGGATCGCGAGCTCCCCTTCGACCGCCTCGACGACGTCCTCCGCGGACCACGTCCCGTCGGGCAGGCGCTCGATCGCGGCGCGCACCATGCGCTCGGAGTAGCCGTAGAGCTCGTCCATCGCCGCGGCGACCGTGTCGCGGCCGCGGCGCTCGCAGAGCTCGGCGATCCGCCGCTCGGCGAGCCGGTGCGCGGCGATCTGCGCGCGGAGGTCGCCGCGCCGCTCGTCCGGGTTGCGCGCGTTCGCGACGAAGAGCGACATGACCTCGTCGGTCAGCAGCGTCGGCGGAATGATCAGCCCCTCCTGGTAGAGCTCGTGCGAGAAGGCCGGCAGGCTCGCGGGCTCCATGCCGCCCACGTCGGCGTGGTGCGCACGCGACACGGCGTAGCCGAGCTCCGTCCGCGAGACGAGCGTCACGTCCGGAAGGTGCGTGCCCCCCGTGTACGGGTCGTTGAGAATGCAGACCTGTCCCGGTGTCAGACACAAGGACATGGCCGCGGCGACCGCGTCCGGCATGGCCCCGAGGTGGACGGGGATGTGCTCGGCCTGCGCGGTCATCCGCCCGCGCTCGTCGAAGATCGCCGTCGAGCAGTCGCGCCGCTCCTTGATGTTCGCGGAGAACGCCGAGCGGATCAACACCGCGCCCATCTCCTCGGCGACCGCGCGCAGCGCGCTGCCGATCACCTGCAGCTCGACATTCATCGGCGGAGCACCAGCGTTCCCTCGTCGTTCGTCTCGCCGTGCCACCCGCCGGGCACCCAGCACGTCGCTCCGTCGAGCTCCAGCAACGTCGGTCCGACAACCTTGTGACGATTCGTCACGAGCAAGGAGATGTCCGGCCCGGGCACCGCCTCGACGGTGCGGACGGCGACCAGCTCGAGCTCGCGCGCGCGGTCGGCGTAGCCGTACCGCTCCTCGTGGGCCCGGTGAAAGGCGTCCGCGAGGTCGCCGCCGAGCGGCACGGTCAGCTCGAACGACTGCCCGCGATAGCGAACGTCCGCCTCCCCCGCTTGTGGCAAATCGTCACGAACTTTGTCGAGCGGACGCACGTACGAGACGACGCCGTCGCGGCGCTCGTCGCTCGCGACGAGGCCGAGCGCCGACAGGACGCCGGCGGCCGCCGGGACGAGCACGGCCCCGATCCCGAGCTCCTCCGCGAGCGCGCACGCGTGCAGCGGCCCTGCGCCGCCGAAGGCGACGAGCGCGAAGTCGCGCGGATCGTGGCCACGCTCGACCGAGACGACGCGGAGGGCGCGCAGCATCTCGGCGTTCACGACGTCGATCACCGCCGCCGGGTCGATGCCGTCGAGGGCGCGCGCCGCCGCCTCCCGGTCGAGCACGAGCCCGCCCGGCAGCTCGTCCGGCAGTCGTCCGAGCAGCAGGTTCGCGTCGGTAACGGTGGCGCCGCCGCCGCGGCCGTAACAGGCGGGACCCGGATCTGCCCCGGCCGACTCCGGCCCGACGCGAATCGCACCGCCGGCATCCCGCCGGACGAGCGAGCCGCCGCCCGCGCCCACAGTGTGCAGGTCGACCGTCGACAGCCGGATCGGAAAACCGCCGACTTCACGCTCCGCGACACGCACGGCGCGGCCGCCCGGCAGCAGGCAGACGTCGGTCGAGGTGCCGCCCATGTCGAAGGCGATCGCGTCCTCGAAGCCGGCGCGCTGCGCGAGCAGTCCGGCGCCGACGACACCCCCGGCGGGGCCGGAGACGAGAATCGTCGCCGGGTGCGCAGCCGCCTCCGCCACGGTCGCGACGCCGCCGGAGGACAGCATCACGAGCGGCTCCGGTAAACCCGCGTCGCGCGCGCCCACACCCAGCGCATGCAAGTAGCGCGCGGCGACCGGCGCGAGATATGCATCGGCTGCTGTCGTCGACGCGCGCTCGTACTCGCGAAACTCGGGCGCCACCTCGTGCGATGCGACGACGTGCACGGCCGGATGGCGCGCGCGCAGCTCTGCGGCGACCGCGATCTCGTGCGACGGATCGCGAAACGCGAAAAGCAGGCAGACGGCGACCGCTTCGACGTCGCCGACGTCGGGCAGCGTCGAGAGGTCGAGCGGCTCGAGCTCGCCGTCCGGCCCGAGACGGCCGCGCACGCCGTGGCAGCGCTCGAGCGGGACGAGCGGCGGCGCGTGATCCGCGCACGGGCGGTAGAGGTGCGCGCGGGTCTGCCGCCGCGTGTGCAGCAGATGCTCGAAGCCATCGTTCGAGACGAACGCCGTCCGCGCGCCGCGCCGCTCGAGCAACGCATTCGTCGCGACCGTCGTGCCGTGCGCGAACCGCTCGACGTCCGTCGCCCCCACCGCCCGCACCGCCGCGAGCACCGACTCCTCCTGCCGCGCGGCCGTGGGCACCTTCGCCGTTCGCACCGTGCCGCCGTCGACCAGCACCGCGTCGGTGAACGTGCCGCCGACGTCGACGCCCAGGATCGCCACGATCCGTACTCTGCATCGCCGTGCCGATCCGCGCCTTCCTCTTCGACTTCGACGGGCTGATCCTCGATACCGAGACGGCTTCCCGCGCCGGCTGGCGCTGGCTCTACGAACAGCACGGCCAGCAGCTGCCGGACGACCTCTGGTCGACCGTCGTCGGCACGCACGGCTCGTGGAACGTCATGGATCACCTCGAGCAGCTCGTCGGCGAGCCGATCGACCGCGAGTCGTGGAACGAGCGCCGCTACGCGCACGAGCTGACGCTCCTCGAGACCGAGGAGCTGCGGCCCGGCATCCTCGACTACCTCGCGTTCGCGCAGGAGCGGCGGCTGAAGCGGGCGATCGTCTCGAGCGCGTCGCGTCGCTGGATCGACATGCACCTCGAGCGGCTCGAGCAGACGGTCGGCTGGGACGCGATCATCACGGCCGACCGCGACTCGGCGCGGGCCAAGCCGAACCCGACGATGTACCTGGAGGCGCTCGAGGTGCTCGGCGTCTCGGCCGCCGAGGCGATCGTCTTCGAGGACTCGCCGAACGGGATCCGCGCGGGCAAGGCCGCCGGCATCTTCGTCGTCGGCATCCCGAACGACGTGACGCGGGAGTACGGCCTCGAGGAGGCCGACCTCGTCCTCGAGTCGCTCGCCGACCTGCCGCCCGCGGAGCTACTGCAGCGCGCGGACGGCGGCGGTCGCGAGCGCGCCGCACAGCACGACGACCCAGAACGGCGCGCGTAGCAGCACACACACGAGCCCCGCGCCCACCCCCGCAAGCCGTGCGTCGGCGACGAGGTGGCGGCCGCTCGCGAACGTCTCGGTGACGACGAGCGCCGCGAGGATCGCCGGCGCGACGAGCTCGAGGACGCGTTCCGCGGCCGGCGGCAGCTGTCGGCCCGCAACGCCGACCGGCCCAACCGCCTTGAGGAGCACCGTGCCGACGCCGACCGCCGCGACCGTCACCCAGCCCGCGCTCACGCGCGACGCCACCCTGCGGCGACGGCCGCGGTTGCGGCGATGATCGGGACGCCGGCCGGTGTCAGCGGGATCAGGATCGCGGCGATCGCGGCGCCTGCGACGGCGACCTGGATCCGCGAGCGCCCGCGCACCTGCGTCGCGAGCAGCGCGAGGAAGAGCGCCGCGAAGGCGCCGTCGAGCCCGAAGGCGGACGTGTCGCCGATCGCCTGGCCGGCGACCGAGCCGACGGCCGTGCCGCCGACCCAGCCGATCCACAGCATCGCCCCGACTCCGAGCAGCATCGGCTTGTCGAATCGCGGCGTGCCGCCGCCGCTGAGCGCCCACGACTCGTCGACGACGAGCTGCGCCTCGGCGAGCCGGGTCAGAATGCGGCCCCGGAAGCCCTGCGCGACGCTGATCCCGATCGGCACGTAGCGCGCGTTGAGCAGCAGCGCGGCGACGACCGCGGCCGCAACGCTCCCGCCCGCGCCGAGCACGGAGATGGCTGCGACCTGCGACGAGCCGGCGAACGTCGTCGCCGACATGACGACCGCCTCGACTGCGCCGACGTGCGCGGTGCGCGCGAGCACCCCGAACGACGCGCCGAGAGCCGCCACCGCCGGAAACAGCGGCAGCGCCACGCGAACTCCGCGACGCACGCGCTACCGCCGCCGGCCGGTGTCGACGCCGCGGAAGAAGTCGACGCCCGTCCCCGGGCAGGCGCCCCAGAGCCCGAGGTGTCGCGCCCGCGCGCGCAGCGCGAGCTTCTGCAGCAGCCGCGCGTACCGGCCGCGGTCGCCGTCGTAGAAGTAGGGCGCCGCCGCTCCCTCGCGCACCAGCTCGACGTTGAGGTCGAGCCCGTCGCGCGCGCGGACGACGTACCGCAGCAGGCGGCCGTACCGGTCGACGTGGTCGAGCCGCGAGTCGGCGACGAGGCGGATCGCGGTGCCGGGCGGCAGGAGGCGCTTCAGCGCGCGCGTCGCCCGCGCGCCGAAGCACTCGTCGCGCTCCGGCGTGTCGATCTGCACGAGCCGCACGTACTGCCGGTTGCGCAACCGGATCGTGTCGCCGTCGACGACGTATCCGAGCGCGACGGCTGCGACGAGTGCGACCACTCCCTGACTCTCACACACGGGGAGGTCGCGACGGCGCACCGCTAGTGTCCGGCGCGGAGCGGCAGGGCCCGGTGGCCCAGCGCGTCTTCAAAACGCGTCAGGCGGCGTAACCCGTCGCTGGGTCGGTTCGACTCCGGCGCCGCTCCGTCGAAACCGCGCGACCACGCTCGCCGTAAGAACACGCATGACCATCGCCAGACGTGTGATCGGAACGCTGCTCGTCCTGACCGGCGCGGTGTGGCTCGGGCAGGGGCTGAACGTGATCCAGGGATCGTCGATGACCGGGAGCGCCTTCTGGGCCGCCGTCGGCGGCCTCTGCGTCGTCGCCGGGATCGGCCTCCTCGGCTGGCCCTGGCGCCAGGCCCACGAGCTCCCGTAGACGCGCTACCGATCCGGGCCGAGGGCGGTCGCCGCCGCCGCGACGCGATGCGGCTCGAGCCGCTCGCGTTGCTCCCGCGCCCGCTCGCCGAGCCGTTCGAGCTCCTGGGCGTCGATCCGCTCTTCCGGAACCTGCTGCAACGAGCCCCAGAATGCGGCCTTCGCCGCGAGCGACGCCGCGAGCGCGTCGAGCTCGACCAGCCGCGAGAGCGGCGAGTAGGAGGTCACGTGGCCGTTCGGCTTCAGACGGCCGAGCCGCTCCGCGACGTGCGCGCCGGCCACCTTCGCCGCCGACGGCGCGATCCCGAGCCGTCGCATCAGCGCGAGGAGCCACTGCCGGTCCTCCTCGAGCTGACCGTGCAGCCACTCGAGGAGCTCGCCGAGCTCGCCGCCGTTCGCGGCGCGGACGCGCTGCGCGACGAGAACGCCGAGCGTCAGCGCTGCGAGATGGTCGTTCAGGTAGATCGGCAGGTACCGCGCCGGCACTACGACAGCTCCCCGTCGAGCCGCTCCGCCACCCGTCGCAGCGACGCGACACAGCCGAGCAGCAGCTCGTCGAGGCCGCGCCGCTCCGCGGCGTCGATCGCGTCGCCGACGAGCGTCCGCGCGATCATCAGCCCGGTCGCGCGGATCCGCGTCCCCTCGTCCACGACGCGGACGGCGGTGTCGAGCGCTGCCGCGGCGAGCAGGAGGCCTGAAACGACGTCGCTCCGCATGCGATCGCCGTCGCGGTCCGCGTACTGCTCGGCCGTGTCCTCGGCCAGCCGCGCGCACCGCTCGAGCTCTGCCGCGAGCTCGCTCCTCGACGTGCCCTGCATCGGCGGCTCGGGTTCCCGATTCCTCGACTTCCTAGTCCGATCCTGGGGCGTCGTGCCGGGCGACCGCTCCCGCCTCGCCCCGTTTCGCGACGATGAGATACGCACCGTGCTCCGCGACGACGGTTTCGACGTCAGTCTGCTCGTGTCCGCGCGAGACGAAGAACCGGTCGGGGTGGCGCCGGACCTCCTCGTACGCCGCCGCGGGCACGCCCGAGATCCGTCGCACGCAGGTCGCGTCGGCGCACTCGCACACGATCGACAGGCTCCTGCCGGCCGGCGTCAAGTGCTCGACGCGTTCGTTGATCCGTCTGAAGAGGTTCTCGTTCTCGGCGGCACGCTGCGCGCGGGTGCTCACCGCTGCGACCATACACCTCGCGGTCCGAACTATCCCGCTGCGCCGACGTACACGACGATCGTCGACCCCCTGGGTGCGCTCCCCGTCGGCGTCTGGAAGACGACGACCCCGTCGCTCGCCTGGTCGCCGACCGGCCACTGGGCGGTGATGACGGAGAATCCGGCGCCCGTCAGGTCGTCCTGCGCGGTCGACGAATCCTCACCGGTCGTGTCGGGGACGCTCGTGGAGGGCTGCGGATGCGCACCCGCCGAGACCTGCAGCCGGACGCGGCTGCCGTCCCTCGAGTTCGCGACGACGACACCGGCCGGCCGCGTCGAGGTCACGTACTGCACGACGACTTCCTGCCGGCCCTCGACGATGCGCTGCACGGCGGCGCTCAGTCGCATGCCGCGGTAGTCGTTGCCGCCGGACGACTGCTGCGTCGGCGTCGTGGTCGTCGCCTGCGTCGTCGTGGCCCGGGTCGTCGTGGCCTGGGTCGTCGTGGTCGCGGAGGTCGTCGCGGGAGCGCGCCGTGCGACGTTCAGCCGCACAGTGCCGCCCTGCTGCACCTTGCTGTTCGGTGCCGGATTCTGCGCGACGACCGTGCCCGCCGGCTTCACGGACGCGACGTCGACGACGTGGGCGTTCAGGCCCTGCTGCTGCAGCGCCGCGACGGCGTCCTGCTGCGTCTGACCGGTCAGGTCGGGCACGGCGACCGCGGCGGCTCCCTTCGCGACGGCGAGGGTGACCGCCGTGCCGCGCTTGGCGCGCTTGCCGGCCTGCGGCGATTGCTGCACGACGGTGCCCGGCGCGGCCTTCGCGGGCGTCTGCTTCAAGGTCACGCCGAAGCCCTTCGCCTGCAGCTGCTTGGCGGCGTCGGCAGCAGCGAGCCCGACCACCTTCGGGACCGCGACGCCCGGATGGCCCTTCGACACGACGAGCGTGACGACCGATCCCTGGACGACGCGCGTGCCGGACTGCGGCGCCTGCGAGAGCACGATCCCTTTCGGCTTCTTCGCCTCGCGCTGGATCACCTTGGCGCCGAGCTTCGCCTCCTTCAGCTGGAACTCCGCGGCCTGCTGGCGGATGCCGACCACCTTGGGCACGTCCGTCTTCGCGGTCACGACGACGGCGGCCGGCGCCGCCTGGTTGTCGTGGTGCCGGTAGACGGTCAGCCAGACGAGGAAGGCCGCGAGCCCGGCCAGGAGCGCGAGCCCGATCAGCCAGACGGCCCAGTCGTCGCGCGGCAGCGGCACCGCGGCCGCGCGGGGCTCCGCCGTCTCCGTCGCGACGGGAGCGCCGCCGAGCCGGCGCACGGTCTCGGCCACTCGGCGCCGCCGCGCGCCCGGGAATCGCGAACGCTCGACGTAGGCGACCCAGCGGTCGAGCTGGTCGGGCGGAAGCGCCCAGAAGCGCTCGCGCGCGGCGGGGCTCGCGGCGAGGGCGTCTTCGAGGTCGGCGGGAACGGGGCGCGGCATTGTCCGTCCTGGAAACGTCCAATGCTGCGCCCCGGTTACGGCACCCCGCTACGGATTCATGACGGGCGGCGCCTCGGGCGCCGCCTCCGCCCCTTCGGACGCGCCGAGAATCGTGCCGAACGCGCGCACGCGCTCGGGCCTCGAGATCGTGAGCACGACGTCGATCAAGACGCCCGCGCCGAGCCAGATGAGCGCCACCCACGGCGCCCACCTGAAGATGCCCGTGTAACCGGGCGTCGGGTGGATCGACTTGTAGAGCGTGTAACCGCAGATCGCAATCGCGCCGGCCGGGATCACGAGGTCGAGCAGCGGGTTCCAGCCGGTCCTGTCACGGGCGAAGTACGAGATGCCGGCGATCGCGATCAGGATGTACGTGATCAGGATCCCGATCGTCGCGCACGTCGCCATCCAGATGAAGTACGTGATCGGGTCGTAGCGATGCGCGAAGAAGACGCCGAGCAGCAGCGTCACGACGAGCGAGAACGCGATGCCGACCCACGGCGTGCGGAAGCGCGGGTGCGTCCACGCGAAGAGCCGCGGCAGGCCGCCCTCGCGTCCCATCGCATAGGCGGTGCGCGACGTGAGGTTCGTGCCTGCGAGCGCCGCGATGAAGCCGGAGGCGGCGACGGCGAAGTCGATGATCACGGCCAGCCAGTTGCCGACGTACCGAGTCGCGAGCGTGTCGAGCGCCGCCGGATCCTTCGCCCACTTCGAGGCGTCGCCGAACCCGACGCCCATCATCCAGGTGACGAAGACGTAGTAGACGACGGCCACGATCACGGCGGTGAGGATCGCCTTCGGGATCGCGCGCAGCGGGTCGGCGGTCTCCTCGCCGAACGCGGCGGCCGCCTCGAACCCGATGAAGCCGGTGAACGTCAGCACGACGGCGAGGAAGAGGTCGCTCGTCGAGACCGCGTTCGCCGGGTTGAGGGGCGCGAGCGTCAGGCCGGAGTCCCCACCCTGGAACAGGATCGCGAACGCGAGCACGAGGATCGCGCCGACCCCGACCGCCGCGGCGATCAACTGGATGCGCGACGAGATGCGGACGTCGAGGAACGAGATCGCCGCCAGCGCAGCGAGCATGATGAAGAACCACGGGTACCAGCCCCAGTGCAGGCTCGTGTGCGCGGTGAAGGCGGTCGACATGAAGAACGAGCCGATCACGAGCACGAACGAGATCCCGACTGCGAACGCCCCGCCGTACAACCAGCCGCCGAGGAAGCCGGCGCTCGGGTTGAGCCCGCGCGAGATGTACGTGTAGAGGCCGCCGGCGCTCGCCATACGGCGCGTGAAACGGATGATCACCGAGCCGAGGCAGAGGCTGCCGACGCCCGCGATCAGATACGCGAACGGCGCGGCGATCCCCGCCTCGCCCGCCGCGGCCGACGACGCGAATGCGACGCCGAGCGCGAGGGAGAGCAGCGCGACCGACTGGGCGAGCGAGTCGACCATGCTGAGGATGCCGTGCCGGAGTTCACCGATCCTGCCTTCCATCCTTCTCCTCCTAGTCGGGAAGCAGAGCGAAGATGCGAGTGGGCGCGCCGTTCGCGCGGGCGACCTTCATCGGTGCGACGACGATCTGCGCGCGGTCCGGCAACAGGTCGAGGTTGTTGACGTTCTCGAGGATCATCCGGCCCGCCGACAGCCAGATCCGGTGCAGGTCCATCGTGGTCGAGTCGACCGGGTCGGCGCTCGGGCCGTCGAAGCCGACGGCCGACACGCCGCGCTCGATCAGCGCCCGCGACGCGTCCGGATCCGGATACGACCAGCCGGTCCAGTACGCGTCGGTGCCGTAGTTGCGGGCGTTGTTCGAATAGAAGAGGACGATGTCGCCGCGCCGGACGCGCTCGAGCTCGCCGCGGAGCTCCTCGAGTGGGATCGCGCCGTGCGGGTCGCGCTGCGAGACGTCGATCCGCACCGCGTCGGTGACGAGCCGCTCGAGGCCGATCTCGTCGAGCGTGTCGCCGCCGGCGATCTGGTGCGCCGGCGCGTCGACGTGCGTCCCGACGTGGTTGAGCATCGAGTAGCGCGTCATCGCATACCCGTCCTGCTCGACCTGGGCGATGTGCTCGAACGACGGGTCGGGCAGGCCCGGGAACACGGGCATCCCGTTGTCGAACGCGTGCGTCAGGTCGACGGCCCGCACGCTCGGAGTGTCGATCAGTCGTCGGACGACAGGTCGTCGATCGCGGCGCGGGCGCGGTCGTGGACGTCGCGGCGGCGGTCGGCGACGTCCGGCGCCTCGTCGACCGGCGTCTCGCCCGCCTCGAACTGCTCGCGGTCGTCCTCGGCCTCGCGCGCCTGCGCGAGCTTGGCGCGCAGGTCGGCGGCCGGATCGGCGCCCGCGGGCGCCGGCGTCGTCGTGCGGCGCCGCAACCAGGCGATTCCGAGGATTCCGGCCAGCGCCGCCAGGACTCGCTTCACGTGACCGATGCTACAGTGGCTGCCGCTTCCTGCCCCGTCATCGTGCCGTTCCGTCCCGAGCGGCACCAGCAGTCGGGGCCGATTCAGACCGTGGGGAGCCTGACAGCAAGGCCGAACAGCAAGGGAGGTCATCGGGACTTTGACGACATATGAGGTTCTGCTCATGCTGGACCCTGAGGGCGCCGAGGCGCACCAGGACGACCTGCTCGCGCGCGTGCGCGACCTCGTCGAGAAGGGCGCCGGCACCTGGCGCAGCCACGACGCGTGGGGCCGCAGGCGCCTCGCGTACCCGATCGCGAAGAAGGCCGAGGGCGTCTACCACCTCGTCGTCTTCGAGGCAGCCGCGGAGACGCTCGACGAGATCTCGCGCGTGCTGAAGATCGACGACACCGTCCTGCGCCACATGGCGACGAAGCACATCGAGGGCTCGAAGACGAGCGCGCCGCGCGACGAGACGCCGGTCCCGGCGCCCGCCCCGCCCGTCGAGCAGTACACGGCTCCCCCGCTCGAAGCGGAGCCGGAAGCCGTATCCGAGACCGAACCGGAACCCGACAGCGTCCCCGAGGCCGTCGAGACGGACGAGGAGGAGTAAGCGATGGCAGCCAACATCAACCGCGTCGTCCTCGTGGGCAACCTGACCCGCGATCCCGAGCTGAAGCACACGCCCGGCGGGACGGCGGTCACCTCGCTCCGCATCGCCGTCAACACGCGGCGCAAGGACGAGACCGGCCAGTGGGCCGACAAGCCGAACTACTTCAGCGTCAGCGTCTTCGGCAACCAGGCCGAGTCGTGCGCGCAGTACCTGAGCAAGGGCCGTCCGGTCGCGATCGACGGCCGGCTCGAGTGGCGCGAGTGGCAGCAGCAGGACGGCAGCAAGCGCGAGGCCGTCGAGGTCGTCGCCGACAGCGTGCAGTTCCTCGGGTCGCGGGACGGCGGCGAGGGCGGCGGCGGGTTCGGCGGCGGCGGCAACCAGTTCGTGCCGCCGGGGGCGGGGTCGGAAAGCGCCGACTTCCCCGCCGCGGCCGACGACGACATTCCGTTCTAGGAGACTGATGGCACGCGAGAAGACGAGCACCCAGCAGCGCAAGCGGCCCGGCGGGCCTGCAGGCCAGGTCAAGCGCCGGAACTGCTTCTTCTGCAAGGACAAGATCGACGAGATCGACTACAAGAACGTCAGCCAGTTGCGGCGGTACATCTCCGAGAAGGGGAAGATCCGCAGCCGCCGCATCACGGGCGCCTGCCGCCGGCACCAGGTGCAGGTCGCGACGGCCGTGAAGCGGGCCCGCGAAATGGCGCTGCTGCCGTACGTGGCCGAGGGCGTCGAGGAGCGCAGCGGCGGCGGCGGCGGTCGCCGGCGGGACAGGGACGACCGCTGATGGAGGTCATCCTGCTCAGAGACGTCGACCAGGTCGGCCTGCGCGGCGAGGTGGTCTCGGTCGCCCGCGGCTACGCCCGGAACTTCCTGTTCCCGCGCAACCTCGCCGAGGAGGCGACGAAGGCGCGCGTGGCCGAACTGCAGAAGCGCGACGCGCAACGGGCCCGGCACGAGGCGAAGAGCTCCGACGAGGCGCAGGCGCTCGCGAAGAAGCTCGGCTCTGCGGAGCTGCGCTTCGAGGTGAAGGCCGGCCCGACCGGCTCCCTCTTCGGCTCGGTGACGCCGACCGACATCGCCGACCAGCTGTGGGAGACGCAGAAGGTGCGCGTCGACCGCCGCAAGATCGGTGTCGAGACGATCAAGCGGATCGGCCGCTACCAGGTGCCGATCGACCTGTTCCAGGGCGTCACCGTCGAGGTGGCGACGCTCGTGATCCCGGAGGGCGGCGAGCTGCCCTCCGACGAGGAGCTCGCGGCGATGGCCGCCGCCGAGCAGCCCGAGGCTCCGGCGCCCGCCGAGGCCGAGGGGATCGGCGAGATCGAGGACCTGCTCGACGAGACGCCGACGCCGGCCGCCGAGGCCGAGGCGGAGCCGGACTGGCGCGCCGACGCCGACGCGGCGCTCGCCGAGGAGTAGGCCTGCCGCGCCGGGATCCACAGGCCGGTCGCCGGCCTGTGGATCTCGCGCGGAACTTCCCGCTCAGACGGCTCTTTCTGTCCACAGTCCGCGCCGTCCGACGCGCCTGCGACACTGGTCGATTCCCCTGCAAATGGCGAGAAACGACCTGTTCACAACCGACCTGTCGACACCAGGCAGGCCCCCTGGCGCCGGCGGCCCGCGCCTGCTGGAATCCCCCGGCATGGTCGCACTCGCCCAGTCGCCCGCCGGTCCGAATGCTGCAGCCCTCGTCCCGCCGCAGAACCTGGAAGCGGAGGAGAGCGTCCTCGGAGCGATGATGCTCTCGCCGGGCGCGATCGGCGCCGTCAGCGAGATCCTCGACGCGGGCGACTTCTACCGCGAGTCGCACGCGAAGATCTACCGCGCGGCGCTCGCGCTGTACGCGAAGGGCGAGCCGGTCGACGCGATCACGCTCACCGACCAGCTCGAGGAGCGGGGCGAGCTCGAGGACGTCGGCGGTCGCGTCCGGCTGCACGAGCTCGCGGCGCTCGTCCCCGCGGCGGCGAACGCGGCGCACTACGCGCGGATCGTCCACGAGACCGCGACGCTGCGCGGGCTGATCCGCGCCGGCGGCGAGATCTCGCGCCTCGGCTGGGAGCGGCCGGGCGAGGCCGGCGACCTCGTCGACCAGGCCGAGCAGATCGTCTTCGACCTCTCCCAGCAGCGGGTCAGCGGCGAGCTCGACCACATCGACGGCCTGCTGAAGGACAGCTTCGAGCGGATCACGAGCCTGTACGAGGCCGGCGCCGACATCACCGGCACGCCGTCCGGCTATCGTGATCTCGACCGGATCACGTCCGGGTTCCAGCCGGGCAACCTGATCATCCTCGCGGCCCGGCCGTCGATGGGGAAGTCGGCGCTCGCCCTCTGCATGGCGGTCAACATCGCGGTCCGCCACAACCTGCCGGTCGGCATCTTCAGCCTCGAGATGTCGAAGTCGGAGGTCACGCAGCGTTTGATGTGCTCGGAGGCGAAGGTGGAATCCCAGCGGCTGCGCAGTGGCAAGCTCGCGCCCGACGACTGGCCGCGGCTGACCGCCGCCTGCGACAAGCTCGCGAAGGCCGACATCTACGTCGACGACACCGGCTCGATCAACATGATGGAGATCCGGTCGAAGGCGCGGCGGCTCAAGTCCCGCCATCCGAACCTCGGGCTGCTGATCATCGACTACCTGCAGCTGATGTCGTCCGCGGGCAGCTCCGAGAACCGCGTGCAGGAGGTGTCGCAGATCTCCCGCTCGCTCAAGATCCTCGCCCGCGACCTCGAGGTGCCGATCATCGCGCTGTCGCAGCTCTCGCGCGCCGTCGAGCAGCGCACCGACAAGCGCCCGATCCTCTCCGACCTGCGCGAGTCGGGCTCGATCGAGCAGGACGCCGACCTCGTCGCGTTCATCTACCGCGACGAGTACTACAACGACGAGTCCGACCAGCAGGGCCTTGCCGAGGTGATCGTCGCGAAGCACCGCAATGGCCCGACCGACGCGCTCAAGCTCTCGTTCCTCAAGCGCTACGCGAAGTTCGCGGATCTCGCCGCGTGACGCAGGTCGTCCCGATCGGCCCGATCGAGACGACGTTCTCCGCGACCTGCGACACGTGCGGGACGACGTTTGCGGGACGGCTCGACGGCGATCTCGACGAGGGCGTGTTCCTCTGCCGCGGCGGTCATCCGATCCGCATCGAGCGGCGCGAGCCGCCGGCAGGGGCAGCGCCGGCCACGGCCTCCGCCGCGTAGCCGGGCCGCCGCCTACACTTCGGGCCGTGCCTGCGACCGTCATCGTCGGGGCGCAGTGGGGCGACGAGGGGAAGGGCAAGATCGTCGACCTGCTCGCGCAGGATTCGGACGTCGTCTGCCGCTACCAGGGCGGCCCGAACGCCGGGCACACGATCGTCGTCGACGGCGAGACGTACAAGATCCGCGCGCTGCCGAGCGGCATCGTGCGCGGCAAGCCGTGCGTGATCGGCAACGGCTGCGTCGTCGACCTCGAGGTGCTGATCGGCGAGCTCGACGACTTCGAGTCGCGCGGGCGCTCGACGGACGAGGTCTACGTGTCGGGTAACGCGCACCTGATCATGCCGTGGCATCTGGCGATCGACCAGGCGAGTGAGCGCCGGCTCGGCAAGCTCGCGATCGGCACGACGAAGCGCGGCATCGGGCCCTGCTACGCCGACAAGGCGATGCGCCTCGGCATCCGCGTCCAGGACATCCTCGATCCGAAGATCCTGCGCCAGAAGATCGAGGTCGCGCTCGCGGAGAAGAACCTCTGGCTGCAGCGCGTCTACGACAGCGAGCCGTTCGACCTCGAGACGGTCGCCGCGCAGTACGAGGGGCATGCACAGCGGCTGCGCCGGTACGTCGCCGACACGTCGCTCTACGTCGACAACGCGCTGCGCGCAGGCAAGGACGTTCTGTTCGAGGGGGCGCAGGCGACACTGCTCGACCTCGACCACGGGACGTATCCGTTCGTCACCTCGTCGAACCCCGTCGCCTCGAACGCGGCGACCGGTGTCGGCATCGGCCCCCAGCGGATCGACCGCGTGATCGGCGTCGCGAAGGCGTACGTCACGCGCGTCGGCGAAGGCCCGTTCCCGTCCGAGATCGAGGGGGCCGACCAGGAGCGCATGCGGGAGCTCGGCCACGAGTACGGAACGGTCACCGGGCGCAGCCGGCGCTGCGGCTGGCTCGACCTCGTCGCGCTGCGGTATGCCGTGCGGGTCAACGGGATCGACCAGCTCGCCCTGACGAAGCTCGACGTCCTGTCGCACTTCGACGAGCTCCCGGTCTGCGTGCGCTACCGCACGCCCGACGGCGGCGAGACGCGCGACTTTCCGGCGCACCAGAGCGATTTCCACGCTGCCGAGCCGGTGTACGACGTGCTGCCCGGCTGGAGCGAGCCGCTCGACGGCTGCGCATCCGCGGGCGAGCTGCCCGAAGCGGCGCGAGGCTATGTGGAGTTCGTCGAGCGGGAGCTCGACGTCGAGGTGACGCTCGTCGGCACCGGGGCCGACCGCGCCTCGGTGCTCACGCGCGCGTGACCTTCGCCGCGTAGCACCGGCCGGTCAGCTCGAACGCGCCGCTCGGACTGCCGAGCTGCCGGTGCATCTCCTCGCGCACCCGCACCCGTTGTTCGTCGTCGAGGCCGTTCAGCCAGGCGCCGGCCGGTCCGACCTCGCCGGCGAGCGCACGCCAGAAGTCGTCGTAGTCCTCGTAGCCGGCCGACACGTCGAGCTCGGCGGTCTCGACGTCGCCCACCGAGGCGAGGAGCTCCGCGAGCTCTTCGCTGGTGCGATAGCGGCGCGCCGTCGTCTCCCCACCGCCGCCGACGATCGACGCGGTGCGGTTGATGGCGGCGAACAGCTCGACCTCGGTCGTCCCCCACATGCACACCGCCACCGTGCGGGCGACCCTGCTCAGCTCCTCGATCGCCGCGGGCGCGTCCGCCATGAACGCGACCACGAGCTGGGCGAGCGCGACGTCGAACGAGTCCCCGGCGAACGGCAGCTGCTCGGCGGCGGCCTGGTGGACGTCGACGTCCGGAAACCGGCTCTGGAGCACCGCGCAGAACTCCGGCGAGGGCTCGGCGGCGGCGACGTCCGCCCGGCGGCGTGCGAGCTCCGCTGTCAGCGCGCCGGTACCGGCACCCACGTCGAGCACCCGCTGACCGGCCTCGACCCCGGCGAAGTCCGCGAAGAGCGGCGCCAGGCGAACCGAGTACCGGCCCATGAACGCGTCGTACGCGTCGCCCGAGATGTGGAAGACGCCGCTCATAGGCTCGTCAGCTCCTCTGGTGTGTTGACGTTCACGAGCACATTCTCGTCCAGTTCGACCTGCGCCGTGTCGAGACCGGCGAGGACAGCGCGCAGTCGGCGTTCGTCCGTGGCCGGGAACGCGTCGCGGCGGACGGCGCACGGCAGCGGCCCGTGTTGTGCGACCGCCGCGTCGCGGCAGGCGTCGGCGAGGACGTGGAGCGCGGCGACGGTGAGCAGCGGCATGTCGACCGGGACGACGACGCAGACGTCGTGCGTCGCCGCGCGCAGGCCTGCGGCGATCGCGGCCACCGGTCCCGTACCGGGATCAGGGAGGCCTCCCGGCCCGACGAGCAGCCGCTCGTCGCACGCCTCCCCGAGCAGCCGCCAGGCGCGCGCGGCGAGCGTCTCACCTTGGAAACGCGCGTCCGCCTTCGGCGAGCCGAAGCGGCGGCTCTCGCCGCCCGCAAGCAGGACGCCCGTCAGCCCTCGATGCGCCACGGCTCGCTGTAGACGTTCGCGCGGCCGTCGCGGACGAAGCCGCACAACGTGATGCCGCGGTCGCGGGCGAGGTCGACGGCGAGCGACGACGGCGCGCCGACCGCCACGACGATCGGGCACCCGGCGACGGCCGCCTTCTGCACCAGCTCGAACGAGAGCCGTCCACTGACGCAGATGACGCAGCCGGCGAGCGGCAGGCCGCCGTCGAGGAACGCGCGGCCGACCACCTTGTCGAAAGCGTTGTGGCGGCCGACGTCCTCCCGGGCGCAGAGCAGGTCTCCGTCGGCATTGAACAGACCCGTCGCGTGCAGGCCACCCGTCGCCGCGAACGTCGCCTGCGCGTCGCGCAGCCGGTCCGGCAGGGCCGAGACGAGCGCGAGCGGCACCCGCAGCTGCGAGTCGACGCGGGCGGCCTCGACCGAGACCGCCTCGAGTGCGCCCTTGCCACACACGCCGCATGACGACGACGTGTAGAAGCTGCGTTGCAGCCGGTGCGGGTCGAATCCGGGCGCGTCGACGTCGATCGCGTTGGCGGCGAGGTCGTCGGGGACGCGGGCGGCGGTCGGCCGCAGGCCCTCCGAGAGGCAGAAGCCGAGCGCGAGCTCCTCGTCGTGCCCGGGCGTCCGCATCGTCACGGCGACCGGCCGGCCGCCGATCCGGATCTCGAGCGGCTCCTCGACCGCGACCGCATCGCGCTCGCACGCGCCCGCCGGGAGCCGGACGACGTCCACGGCCGCACTCGCGTAGGGCGGCGCCTCCATGGCGCGGAGGTTACGCGTCGTCGGCTGCGCCGAGGTCCGGATCGGACGCACTGCGGCTCGAGACGAGATGGTCGAACACGGCGCGGTAGCCGTTGATCGCCGCAGCCACGTCACCCGGCCCGACGTCGCCCTCGTCCTTCTCGGCGAGCATCGTGATCTCACGCGCGGCGAGGAACTCGGACACGACCTCGCGCTCGTCCCCCTCACGCACGACCGGGTCGGTGATGTCGTAGCCGGTCTCGAGCAGCATCCGCTCCAGCAGCCGGTCGAGCTCCGGCAGCGCCTCCGCCGGGTTCTCGCCGAGCTGGTCCTCGAGCGCCTGCATCTCGCTCTCCCACTCGTGCCTGTCGAGGCCTGGTTCGTACATAGCTTCGAGTGTGCGCCCGCCCGTCGAACCTGAAACACTCGTACCGTGAAGGTGCTCGTCGTCGGATCGGGCGGTCGCGAGCACGCACTCGCCTGGTCGATCTCGCAGAGCCCGTCCCTCACAGAGCTGCACGCGGCGCCGGGGAACCCCGGGATCGCCGAGCTCGCGCACTGCCACCCGGTGCGCGCGGACGACGCGGCCTCGCTCGCCGCGGAGCTGCGCGTCGACCTCGTCGTCGTCGGCCCGGAGGGACCGCTCGTCGCCGGCCTCGCGGACGAGCTGCGGCATCGAGGGCTGGCCGTGTTCGGGCCGAGCGCCGCCGCCGCACGGATCGAGGGCTCGAAGGCGTTTGCGAAGGACGTCATGGACGCGGCGGGTGTCGCGAACGCACGCACGCTGGCGGCGGCCGAGCCTCCGTGCGTCGTGAAGGCCGACGGGCTCGCCGCGGGCAAGGGCGTCTGGGTCTGCCACACGCAGTCGGAGCTCGACGAGGCGCTGGCGGCGGTGTCGCCGCCCTTTCACGTCGAGGAGCTGCTCGAAGGGCCGGAGCTGTCGCTCTTCGCGGTCGCGGCGGGCGAGCAAGCGTGCGCGTTTCCGGCCGCGCGCGATTACAAGCGGATCGGCGACGGCGACGCCGGCCCGAACACGGGCGGCATGGGCTCGTTCTCGCCGCTGCCGGATGTCGCCGACGACGAGGCCGACGAGATCCTCGACACCGTGCACCGGCCCGTGCTCCGCGAGCTCGCGAAGCGCGGGATGCCGTTCCAGGGGCTCCTCTACGCGGGCCTGATGCGAACGCCGGACGGGCTGCGCGTGATCGAGTTCAACTGTCGCTTCGGCGATCCGGAGACGCAGTCGCTGCTGCCGCGACTCGAGACCGACCTGCTGCCGATCCTCGCGGGCGGCCCGGCGCCGATCGGTGTGTCGGCGGGGGCAGCCGTGACGGTCGTGCTCGCGGGCCGCGGCTACCCGGAGCGCGGCGACATCGGCACTCCGATCGAGGGGGTCGCCGACGCCACCGCGACCGGCGCGCACGTCTTCCATGCCGGGACGGCGCTGCACGACGGCCGGCTCGTCACGAACGGCGGTCGCGTGCTGAACGTCGTCGGGACGGGCGACACCGTCGAGGTCGCCCGAACCGCCGCGTACCGGGCCGTCGACCGCATACATTTCGGCGGCATGCAATTCCGCCGGGACATCGCGAATGGCTGACGTCAAGGTCGGCATCCTCGTCGGCTCCGAGTCCGACCGCGAGCGGATGCAGGGCGCGATCGACGTCCTCGACGAGAAGGGGATCGGCTACGAGTTCGACGTCCGGTCGGCGCACCGGACTCCGGATGCCGTCGCCGAGTACGCGCGCACCGCGCGCGAGCGCGGCCTGCGCGTGCTGATCTGCGGCGCCGGCCTGGCCGCCGCCCTGCCGGGAGCCGTTGCGGCGCACACCGACCTGCCGGTGATCGGCGTCCCGCTCAAGTCGAGCCTCAGCGTGCTCGACGGGCTCGACGCGCTGCTCGCGATCGCGCAGATGCCCCCCGGCGTCCCGGTCGCCACCGTCGGCGTCGACAACGCGAAGAACGCGGGCCACCTCGCCGCCCGCATCCTCGGCGCCTAAAACCGGTGTCTGACACGCACGTAGGGCGATCCGTCACACTTTCGTGACACGAAATCGGCGCAAACCCGCATGGTTGCGTGTAACGACTTCGTCACGAAACCGCCGTGTCTGACACCGGGCCCTGTCCGTTCGGGCCCTGTCCGTTCGGGACGGGGCTATTCGGCCGAGCGGATGTTCGTCAGCGCCGGCGGGACCTCGGCGACACCCGAGCCGACGCTCGCGAGCGCGCGGACGAGCACCTTGTGCGCATCACGCGGCTTCATCGCGTGGTTGCGAGAGGTGTGCTGCGTCATGACGCCCGCGAACTTGAGCGGCCGGTGGTACCGGTGCTTGGCGATGTGCGCGAGCTCGGCCCACTGTTGCGCCATCGCGTGGTTGTAGATCTCCGGAATCGCGGCGACGTACTTCATCCCCGACGCGACGTAGAAGATCTGCTTGGCGTTCCAGACGCTGCCGACGCCGCCGTCGAGCGAGCCGAAGTTGTAGAGGACGTGCCCCGTCCCCGCCGCCCTGTAGCCGCGGAAGAAGTCGCGCGTGCGATGGAACGACCTGTCCCACGACGGCTCGACATCGTCGGCCGCAGCGGAGGTGACGTGCCGCGCGAGACCGCGCTCACCGAGGAGCCGCTCGAGCTTCTGCGTCTCGCGCGCCCAGCGACTTCCCGCCTGGTACGCGTTCGGCACCTGCGGGTGGTAGTTGCTCGTCCCACGGGCGAGCGAGATCGAGAGCGTCGACCCTTGCGGCAGGCAACTGCGGTAGCCGAGGGCGTAGGCGAGCATCGCCCCCGTGATCTTCGCGTTGCCCGCGAAGCGACCGGAGAAGAGATACGTGCCGTACGTGTGGCCGTTGTAGGCAGGCTGGCCGAAGTCGAGGATCACGATGCCGCCGACGCCGCGCTTGGCCGCCTCGCACCCCTGGTCGCGCAGCGCCGCCTGCGACGTCGTGTGCTCGTAGAGCGAGATCGTCGCGCGCGCCGTCGAAGCGGACACGGTCTGCGCCTGCGCGAGCTGCCCTGTCTGTAGCTGGGCGGCCGTCTGTGGGTGCGCCGTCTGTGGGTGCGCCGTCCGTGGGTGCGCCGTGTGGGGTGTCTGCGCGTGCGGCCGCGGGGGCGCCGGCTTCGCGAGGTGCCGGACGGCCGACTTCTTCGACTCGTGAACGGCCACGCCGCGCAGCGCTCGGCCGAACGCCGTGTAGGCGGCCGGCCTGCTCAGATCGGTGGCGCTCTGCGCCGTGAGCGGCGCCGCGTGGCCGGGCAGTCGCGACGCCACGCCGCCGGTCGCGACGAGCGCGACCCCGCCGAGGACGAGCAGGCGCATCGCGCCCTTGAAAACCATGTCTTTATGAGTTTCGCATAGCATTTATCTCCCGAAAGTACCGCGGCCTCCGGACGGCTGCTGTCCCCCCAAAGGGTGAGTTCGGGGTCGGAGGCGCCGACGGGGGCGGGCTTTACACTGCAATGAGTGATCGCCCGCTACTCCCGCCCGGCCATGGCCAGCATCTGGTCGGACGAGGGGAAGCTGCGCACCTGGCTCGCGGTCGAACTGGCAGCCACCGCCGCCTGGGCCGAGCTCGGAGTCGTCCCCGCCGACGCCGCCCGGGCACTCGAGGCGAACGCGACCGCTCCGACGCCCGAGCGGGTCGCCGAGATCGAGGCGACCCTCCATCACGACACCGCCGCGTTCGTCGACGCGGTCGCGGAAAAGCTGGGCGACGAGGGCCGCTGGTTCCACTACGGCCTGACGAGCTCCGACGTCGTCGACACCGCGCTCGCGATCCAGATCCGCGAGGCCGGCAGCCTGATCCTCGAGGGAATCGACGCGGCCTTCGCCACCGTCGTCGCCCGCGCCGAGCAGCACCGCGACACGCTCCAGATGGGACGCACGCACGGCGTCCACGCCGAGCCGACGACCTTCGGGCTGAAGCTCGCAGGTTGGGCATTCGAGCTCGACCGGAGCCGACGCCGTGTGGCGCGCGCGCTCGAGGGCATGCGCGTCGGCAAGCTCTCGGGCGCCGTCGGCACGTACGCCGCGACCGACCCGGAGCTCGAGCGCATCGCGTGCGGCCGCCTCGGGCTCGAGCCCGCTCCGACGTCGACGCAGATCCTCCAGCGCGACCGCCATGCCGAGCTCCTCGCGGCGCTCGCCGTCGTCGCGTCGTCCCTGGACAAGTTCGCGCTCGAGATCCGCCACCTCGCTCGCACCGAGGTCGCGGAAGCGCAGGAGCCGTTCGGGAAGGGACAGAAGGGCTCGTCCGCGATGCCGCACAAGCGCAACCCCGTCGTCGCCGAACGGATCTGCGGCCTCGCGCGCGTCGTCCGCGCGGCCGCCGTCGTCGGCCTCGAGAACGTGGCGCTCTGGCACGAGCGCGACATCTCGCACTCGTCCGCCGAGCGCGTCGTCGTCCCGGATGCGTTCCTCGCGCTCGACTACATGCTCGACCGCTTCACCTGGCTGATGGACGGTCTCGTCGTCCGGGAGCAGCGCATGCGCCGGAACCTGGAGGCCAGCTTCTACCTCTTCTTCAGCCAGCGCGTGCTGCTCGCGCTCGTCGAGTCGGGCCTCTCACGGGACGACGCGTATCGCGCCGTACAGCGGAACGCCATGCGCGCCTGGGACGAGGAGCTCGACTTCCGCGACCTCGTGCGCGCCGACGACGCGATCGCAGGACGCATCGACCTCGACGAGGTCTTCGACCTGAGCGCGTACACGCGCCACGTCGACACGATCTTCAGCCGTCTGCACGCACTGTCACCGAGGGAGGAGCCCATCCATGTCTGAGGCCACGCACGTCGCGTCCGGAAAGGTCCGCGAGATCTACGCGCTCGACGACTCGCGCCTGTTGCTCGTCGCGAGCGACCGCATCTCGACGTTCGACGTCATCCTCCCGACCGAGATCCCGGACAAGGGCCGCGTGTTGACGGGTCTCAGCGGCTTCTGGTTCACGCTGCTGCGCGACGTCGTGCCGAACCACATGCTCGCGATCCGCGAGGACGGCCGGTCGATGGAGTGCAAGAAGCTCGAGATGCTGCCGGTCGAGGTGATCGTCCGGGGCTACATCACCGGCTCGGGTTGGAAGGACTACCAGGCGACCGGGGCTGTCTCCGGCCACACGCTGCCCGAGGGACTGCGCGAGTCCGACCAGCTGCCCGAGCCGATCTTCACTCCGTCGACGAAGGCCGAAGAGGGCCACGACGAGAACATCACGCGCGACCGCGCCGCCGAGCTCGTCGGCGACGACCGGATGCGCGAGGTCGAGCGCGTCGCGATCCAGCTCTACTCGACCGCCGCCGAATATGCGCGCGGCCAGGGCATCGTCATCGCCGACACGAAGTTCGAGTTCGGACTGGACGAGTCGGGCAATCTCGTCCTCGGCGACGAGGCGCTGACACCCGACTCGTCGCGCTTCTGGCCGGCCGCGACGTACGAGCCGGGCCGCGGCCAGGACAGCTTCGACAAGCAGTACGTCCGCGACTACTGCGAGACGACCGGCTGGGACAAGACGTACCCGGGCCCGGAGCTGCCGGAGGACGTCGTCATGCGGACGCGCGCCAAGTACGTCGAGGCGTTCGAGCTGCTGACGAAGATCCCCTTCGAGGAGTATGTGAAGAACCCCGACGTCGTGCTGGGGTGAAACGGATCGTGAGGGCGACCGTTCTCGTTCGGCCGAAGGCAGGCATTCTCGACCCGCAGGGCGCGGCGGTCGAGAACGCACTCGGCCATCTCGGCTTCAGCGTGTCGGGCGCGCGGGTCGGCAAGGTGATCGACCTCGAAGTGGATGCCGCCGACGAGGGTGCCGCGCGGGCGGCGGTCGAGAAGATGTGCGAGCAGCTGCTCGCGAACCCGCTGCTCGAGTCGTTCGAGGTGACGATTGGCTAGCCCGCAGCCGCGGATCGGCGTGGTGACGTATCCGGGCTCGCAGGACGACCGCGACGCCCTCTGGGCGCTCGCCGCCGTCGACGCCGAGCCGGTGGCCGTCTGGCACGAGGAGCGCGAGCTGCCGGATCTCGACGCAGTCGTCGTCCCGGGCGGGTTCTCGTACGGCGACTACCTGCGCTGCGGCGCGATCGCACGCTTCTCGCCCGCGACGGCGGCGATCGTCGAGTTCGCGAACGCGGGCGGGCTCGTGCTCGGGATCTGCAACGGCTTCCAGATCCTCTGCGAGGCGGGCCTGCTGCCGGGCGCGCTCGGACGCAACGCGTCGCTGCGGTTCGTCTGCCGCGACGTGCCGCTCGTCGTCGAGCGCGACGACACGCCGTTCACGACGCGCTGCACGAGGGGCCGGACGATCGTCGTCCCGGTCAAGCACGGCGACGGCCGCTACACGCCGCCGCCCGGCCTCGACCCGGCGCAGGTCGTCCTGCGCTACGGCGAGGCGTGCAACGGCTCGGTCGACGACATCGCCGGCGTCTGCAACGAGGCCGGCAACGTGCTGGGCCTGATGCCGCACCCCGAACACGCGGTCGACCCGCTGCTCGGCAGCGCCGACGGCGCGCTCATCCTGGCCTCGCTCGCGGACGCTGCGCGCACCCACGCCCTCGCGGCCGCCTGAGCATCAGATACCCAGGGCGGCCGCGAGCGCGGGATGCTGTGACAGAGCGGTTCTCAGCCGTGCAACGTCTCGGGCACGGAGCGTGACCGGCCCGCGCCGCGCCGTGCCGCCGGTCGAGTAGGCGAAGCGGACGAGCCGCTCGCCACCCGACGTCTCCAGCAGCTGCACGACCGATGCGAAGCGCTTGTCGCCCGCCTGCTGGCGAACGATCAGCTCCTCGACGAGATCCGCCGGTCCCCACGGTGTCGCCGTCTTTGCCATGTCCACGACGCTACGCGGGGAAGCGTCACGAAACTGTGCCACCTCCCCGCCGGAAGCGTGACGTTTTCGCTAGACGGCGACGAGCTCGCGCTCCGCGCGCAACCAGTTATCGAACGGGTCGTGCCCGCCCTCGAGATGGATGTAGTACGCGCGCGTCGCGATGTCCTCGTAGGAGACGGTCATCGCGGCCGCGGCCTTCTGCCGCCGGACGGCGGGCTTGCGCGCGACAGGAGCTTTCGACGTCTTCGACTCGGTGCGTTTGGCAGGCATCGGGACCCCTTTCGGTACGGAACGAACGGACACGAAGTCCGTTCGTTCCGTCACCGATGCTTCCTTCGTGTCGCTAGCCGAGGCCGACCTTGAACGGATCGACGAAGGCGTCGTCGATCTGCCAGGTACCGGTATTCGCCGTGACGCGGATCTGCGCGGAGGTCGTCAGCAGCGGCAGCGCGAGGAGCGACGGGGCGCGGTTCGTCGCCTCCCAGGAGCCGGTGCCCGTCTCGCCGTCGTAGTTCAGGATCCCGGTCAGGTTCCCGGTCAACCCGTGGAACAGCACCTGGATGGTCAGCCCGCTACCCGCCGTGCCGCGCGCGAACATCCGCACCGCCGGGTCGAGCAGGTTGATGCAGAAGGACGGGCTCGTCGCGCTCGCGCCCGCAGGCAGGACGAGCGAGCGGGCGCCCCAGCCGTTCACGTACCACGGCTCGTTGCCGAATCCGACGGTGGCCCCGCCGGCCAGCGCCCACCCGTTCGCGCCGCTCTCGAAGCCGTTGTTCGAGAACTTGAAGTACGGGTTGGAGTCGTTGAAGCCCCGGAAGGGATAGACGTTGCTCCCACACGACGGCAGCAGCAGCTGTGTCACAGGATCGAGCAGTCCGGCGTTCGACGCCGGAGCGGCAAACGCCGCTGCCACCAGCGCCACCGGGAGAAACCGCAGCAATGCCCTCATCGAGCCCACCTCTTCGTTCGTCCGCAGGGAAGTGGTCTCACTCTCATCAGGGATCAAGGGCAGGCAATCACCCCGATGGGGTACGACGTTCACTCGTTCGAGGGGTTATCGCGGGAACTGTCAAGCGCCGACACGCATGAGCCGATCATCGAAGGGTGACTGCGGCCGCCCCGATGGCGCTCGACGACGACGGCCTGATCGCGGTCCGGCGCACGCATGAGGCCGGCGGCCTGACGCAGCGGCTGACGACGGGGCTGCTGGCGGTGCTGTTCCTCGCCGTGGCGCTCGGGGCATTCGCGCTGCCGGCCCATCGCGCGCTGTCGATCGAGGCGCTCGTCGTGTCGATCGTCTGCTACGCGCTCGCCTCCCGTGTCGAGTTCGAGTTCGGCACGGGCTGGGCGCTGCCGACGCAGGGCGTGTTCGTCGCGATGTGGTTCATCCTCCCGCCGCGCCTGCTGCCGGTCGCGGTCTGCGCGGCGATGGTCCTGGCCGCGCTGCCGGACGTCGCGCGCCGCCGGCTGCCGTTCGAGCGTCTGGCGCTGTCGGTGCTCTCCTGCTGGCACGCGGTCGGTCCCGCCGTCGTGCTCTTCCTCTGGCACACGCACGCGCCACGCTGGCGCGACGTGCCGGTCTACACGGCGGCGCTCGCGGCGCAGTTCGCTCTCGACTACGTCAGCTCGTTCATCTGCACCCGCGCCGTGATCGGCGTCACGCCGGGCAGGCACCTGCGCAGCGTTCTTCCGGCGTATGCCGTCGACGCGATGCTGGCGCCGTTCGGCCTGCTCGTCGCCTTCGAGGCGTACCGGCGGCCCTGGGCGCTGCTGTTCGTGCTCCCGGTGCTCGTCATGTTCGCGACGTTCGCGAAGGAACGGCAGCACCGCATCGACAACGCGCTCGAGCTCTCCACCGCGTACCGGGGAACCGCGATGCTGCTCGGCGACGTCATCGAGGCCGACGACGAGTACACCGGCCACCACAGCCGCGACGTCGTCGATCTCGTCGTTTCGGTCTCCGACCGCCTCGGCCTGGGCCCCCGTGAGCGGCAGCGCGCCGAATTCGCCGCATTGCTGCACGACGTCGGCAAGGTCAAGGTTCCCGCGCACATCATCAACAAGCCCGGCGCACTCGACGACGACGAATGGGCGCTGATGCGCACGCACACGATCCTCGGCGAGCAGATGCTCGAGCAGATCGGCGGCCTGCTCGGCGAGGTCGGTCAGATCGTCCGCTCGTGCCACGAGCGCTGGGATGGCAAGGGCTATCCCGACGGGCTGACGGGCGAGCGGATTCCGCTCGCGGCGCGCATCGTCTGCGCGTGCGACGCGTGGAGTGCGATGACGACCGATCGGTCCTACCGGCGCGCGCGCAGCCACGAGGAGGCGCTCGCCGAGCTCCAGCGAAGCGCAGGCACGCACTTCGACCCGCGGGTCGTCGACGCTCTCGCGGGCGCGCTCGAGCCGTAGACGTCAGGCCGCGGTGGCCGCGGTGTAGTGCGTGCGAGCCGCGGCGAGGACCCGTGCCGCCGTTCGCGGCATGTGCGCGCTGACCCACATCAGGGCCAGGTGCGCCGCGGGGGCGGACTTGGCCTGCTCCTGCCGGGCGACCTGTGCGTAGACCTTTTGCGAGTCGGCCTCACCGAGCACCTCGGCGAGCGCACGACCGACCGCCAGCTCGATGCGGTCCACGTCGAGACCGGGCAGCACGTGCGTGTGCGAGCGGTAGACCTGCGGGAGCAGCGAGAGCTGCGCCTCGATGTCGAACAGGTCGACCCGGTAGCCGCAGAGCAGCGTGAAGCTCCGCTTTGCGGCGAGGTCGTTCCAGAATCCCTCGAGCGCGTCCGCCGCTCCGCGGTCGCCGCGCCGGACGAGGATGTCCACCATCTCGCCGAACACACGCGGGCGGCGGTCGGCGACGACCGCCGCGGCCACGTCGAGCAGGTCGTTCCCGATCTCCTTGAAAGGGCGCCACGCGGGCGCCGAGCCGTCGCTGATCGCCTCGAGCGTCTCGTGCGCGTCGCGCATGATCAGCATGCCGGTCGCCTGGAGTGCGGCGGCGTCGTGGCCGTGACGCTCCAGCCGGCGGCAGATCTCCGGCCAGTGGGCGGCACACACGACCGCGACGGCCGGCTCGCCGTCGTCGAAGCCGGCTGCGAAGAACGTGGCGACCGATTCGGCGAGCTCGATCGGCTCGCGGTAGACCTGCACGAGATGGTCGCACCGGTGGTCGCCCCGCTCACGGACGATTTCAGCCATCGGGCAGAGCGTAGCGCCCTTTGCGACACTTGGCCGGAGTGGCAGGGGGGAGCGTTCACGAGTCGAGTCTGGCCGAGCTGGCGCGGGAGAAGCAGCTCGTCGAGACGCTCTACCGCGTCGCGCAGGCAGTTGCCGAGCGGAGCGATCTGCACGAGATCGTCCAGGTCGTCACCGACGAGACCACCGAGCTGACGCGAGCCCAGTTCGGCGCGTTCTTCTACAACGTCGTCGGACGCGACGGCGAGGCGTTCTCGCTCTACACGATCTCGGGCGTCCCGGCGTCGCACTTCGACAAGTTCCCGATGCCGCGCAACACCGATATCTTCCGGCCGACGTACGAGGGAGCCGGCCCGGTGCGCATCGACGACGTCCTCGCCGACGCGCGCTACGGGCACACACCGCCGTACTACGGCATGCCGCCGGGCCACCTGCCGGTGCGCAGCTACCTCGCCGTATCCGTGCTCAACGCATCTGGGGAAGTCGTGGGCGGGTTGTTCTTCGGCCACGAAGAGCCCGGGAGGTTCACGGAGGACGACGAGCGGATGGCGCTCAGCATCGCCACGCATGCCGGCCTCGCGATCGAGAAGGCGCGGCTGTTGCAGGCGGAGCGAACCGCCCGCGCCGAGGCGGAAGCGCGAGCGACGGCGGCGGCGGCGCTCGAATTCGTCGGCGACGGAGTCGTCATGGTCGACGACCACGGCGTCGTCCGGCTCTGGAACCGTGCCGCCGAGACGATCAGTGGCCTCCGCGCGGAGGCGGTTCTCGGACGTGCGATCGGAGAGGCGGTGCCGGGTTGGGAGCGAATCGCGCTCGATGTGCCGATCGGCGAGCAGGACGGGATCCCGACGCCGGCCACGCTGCCGCTGGACACGCTCGACGGGCGCGAGGTCTGGCTCTCGGTGTACGGCGTCGCCTTCAGCGGCGGGACGGTCTACGCGTTCCGTGACGTCACCGGACAGCGGACGCTCGACTCGATCCGCTCGGACGTGATCGCGACGGTGTCGCACGAGCTACGCACGCCCATCGCGGCCGTGTACGGCGCGGCACAGACGCTGCGGCGCCGCGACGTCGGCGCCGAGAACTCGCGCGCGTTGCTCGACATCATCGACGGCGAGTCGGTGCGACTCGTGTCGCTCGTCGACGAGATCCTCATGACGAGTCAGATCGACTCTGGCAAGGTCGTCATGTCGCGCTCCGAGGTCGACCCGCGCGCCGTCGCCCAGGCGGCGGTGTCGAGTGCCGTCGCCGCCGGCGAGGAGTCGTCGATCCGCATCGAGGCCGAGGAAGGCATGGCGCCCGTCTCGGCCGATCCCGAGAAGTTGCGCCAGGTGCTCGCGAACCTGATCGAGAACGCGCTCAAGTACGGCGTCAACCCGACGGCGCCGACGATCCTCGTGCGCGTCGGCGAGGTTCGCGACACCGTCCGCTTCGAGGTGATCGACGGTGGCCCCGGGATCCCCCGGCACGAGCAGGGCCGGGTCTTCGAGAAGTTCTACCGCCTCGATCCGCACATGCAGCAGGGCGCGCGGGGGACGGGCCTCGGCCTCTACATCTGCCGCGAGCTCGTGAGCCGGATGCAGGGCCGCATCGGGATCGACTCCGGCCAGGGCCGCGGCTCGACGTTCTGGGTCGAGCTGCCCCGGTACTGATCCCTCGATCAGCTCGCAGCGACGGCGTTCGCGTCGCGCACGCGCGGTCGCATAGGGTCGCGGCGTGTTCCTGCAGATCGGCGACGTCAAGCTCCACGCATTGTCGTTCGGCGAGGGTCCGCGGACGTTCCTCGCCGTCGGCGGCTGGACGGGAAGCTGGGAGGTCTGGGAGGAGCCGCTCGCGCAGTTGAGCGCGGCCGGCTGGCGCTGCGTCGCCTACGACCATCGGGGCGCCGGCGAATCCCCAGTCGAGCCGAGCCGGATCAGCGTGCAGCACATGATCGACGACGTCGCGGCCGTGATGGACGCGATGGGCATCGAACAGTGCGTCCTCGCCGGCGAGTCCCAGGGAGGTGCGATCGCGCAATACGCCGCAGCCCGCCGGCCCGAGCGGTTCGTCGGGCTCGTCCTCGCTGCGCCGGCGCCTGCTCGACGCAGGGAGGCGACGGGCGGAAATGCGTTCGCCGACGCCTGCCGCGCCGACTATCCCGGAACCGTCGACCGGTTCGTCGCAGCGTGCTTCCCCGAGCCCGACTGCGAGCACGTCAAGCGCTGGGCGACGAACGTCCTCCTGCGCGCAGAGCCGGAGCAGGCGGCACGGATCGTGGAGATGTGGTCGGACGAGACCGTGCCCGAGCTCGACCCGCGTGCGATCACCACGCCGACGCTCATCGTCCACGGAACGGCGGACGCGATCGTCCCGATCGACGAAAGCAGAGAGCTCGCGGCGCGGCTCTCAGACGTCGAGCTTCTGGAGTTCGAAGGCTCGGGGCACGTGCCGACCATGACGCGTCCCAACGAGGTCGTGGCGGCGATCCGGCGGCGGTTCGCGCACTAGCGGTGCCCCCGCCGGCTCTATGCCCGCCACAGCGGCTCTCGCTCGCCGGCGCTGACACAATTCGAGGATGCCGCACGTGCGCCGTCTGGATGACTTGGAGACGGCTCGGCTCATTCTCCGGCGTCGCAGAGTGGACGAGGCTGCGATCTATCGACAGTTGTGGGTCGAACGCGATCGGCGGGCGCCGCCGCATCGGCAGATAGATCCCGAGGGTCGGCCAACCGTCGAGGACATCGCCGCGTTCGTACGCGCAGAGCGCGAGGAGTCACGGCCAGGGATTCTCGCGGTGGAGCGCAAGATCACCGCCGACGTCATCGGGATCTGCGGCCTTGTCTTTCACGAGAACACGCGCCCCGACGAGCCTGAGTTGGCCTACGAGTTGCTGCGCGCCGCTCAGGGCTGCGGTTACGCGACCGAGGCGGGCCATGCCGTGCTCAGATGGGCGAGCGAAGCGGGCTACCCGAGGGTGTGGGCGAAGGTGCGGGACTGGAATACCGCGTCGCGACGGGTGCTTGAGAAGCTCGGTTTCCACGAGACGGGCAGCGTCGAGACCGACCCTGTTCACGGCGACAGCCTGCTGATGGTACGAGAGTTTTGAACGCGCTGATCTGACCGAGCAGCCTTGCGCCCGAAGCGACGTCGGTAAATGGGGACATGCCTGTTTGCAGCTAGTTCCCGCTGCGATCGATGATCTCGATCCTGTAGCCGTCGGGGTCGCGGACGAAGCAGAGCAGCGACCCGCCCTCGCGGACGCGGTACGGCTCGCGCTCCGGCTCGATCCCCTGGCCCTTCAGCGTCTCGAGCGACGCCGCGAGGTCGTCGACGGCGAGCGCGATGTGCCCGTAACCGGTGCCGAGGTCGTAGCTGCGACCGTCGTGGTTGTAGGTCAGCTCGAGCACCGACTTCGACGCGCCGAGCGAGAAGAAGTAGTTCGTCGCCTCGACCTCGCCGTCGCGGACGATGTCCATGTCGCGCTCGAACTCGAAG
>JAICLU010000106.1 GCA_025925195.1 Thermoleophilia bacterium | reverse complement strand
GGTGCTCGAGCTCGGGTTCGCCGGGATCCACGCGCTGCCGCTACGGCTCGCCGGCTTCGAGGTCGAGGTGCTCGACGACGATCCGCGCGCAGTCGAGCGCGCCGGCCCGGTCGTCGAGTCGGCGTCGGGACGCTACGACGCCGTCGTTGCACCGGCGGGCACCGACCTCGAGCGGATCGACGCCGCCCGGGTGATCCTCGTCGGCGCGGACGGCACCGCTTATATGCAGGAGTGATCTGGGACGACGTCCTGCAGGGCGGGGAGGTCGCGTACCTCACGACCGAGCCCGCGCGCGAGGCAACGCTCGCGCCGCTGCCGGCCGGGCTCGCACCGCAGGTTCGCGAACGGCTCGGCGTCGACGCGCTCTATGCGCACCAGGCCGAGGCCTGGGCCGCGGCCGGCCGCGGCGAGCACCTGATCGTCACGACCGGCACCGCGTCGGGCAAGACGCTCGCGTTCAACCTGCCGGTGCTCGACGCACTCGCGCGCGAGCCGAAGAGCCGGGCGCTGTACCTCTATCCGACGAAAGCGCTCGCCCAGGACCAGGCGCGCGCGCTCGCCGCGCTGGCGGTGCCGCGCGTGCGTTCGGCGATCTACGACGGCGACACGCCCGCGGAACGCCGGCCGCAGATCCGGCGCTGGGCGAACGTCATCCTCACGAACCCGGACATGCTGCACCTCGGCGTGCTCCCGCGGCACGACCTCTGGTCCGACGTCCTGCACAACCTCCGGTACGTCGTCGTCGACGAGGCGCACGTGTACCGCGGCGTGTTCGGGTCTCACGTCGCGAACGTCCTGCGCCGGCTGCGCCGGCTGGCGCGCGTGTACGGGGCCGAGCCGCAGTTCCTCCTCGCATCGGCGACGATCGCGAACCCGGGCGAGCTCGCGCACGCACTGCTCGGCGTCGAAGCCACGGTCGTCGGCGGCGACGCGGCACCACGTGCCGAGCGGACGATCGCGCTCTGGAACCCGCCGCTCCTCGACGCCGACCTCGGCCTGCGCGCGAGCGCCCTCGGCGACGCGGCACTGCTCCTGTCACAGCTCGTGCGGCGCGACCTGCGCACGATCTGCTTCGCGAAGAGCCGCAAGGCGGTCGAGCTCGTCCACCGGATGGCCCGCGACCGGCTCGACGGCGAGCGCCGGACGCGGCTCGCGCCGTACCGGGCGGGCTACACGCCGCACCAGCGACGCGAGATCGAGCGGCGACTCGTCGACGGCGACCTGCTCGGCGTCACGGCGACCGATGCGCTCGAGCTCGGAATCGACATCGGCCTGCTCGACTGTGCGATCTCGGTCGGGTTTCCCGGCACGGTCGCGAGCCTCCGGCAGCAGTGGGGCCGGGCCGGGCGGCGCGGCCACGGACTCGCCGTGATGGTCGCCTCCGAGGACGCGCTCGACCAGTACTTCATGCGCGAGCCGGAGTCGCTGCTCGGACGCCGCGTCGAGGCGGCGATCCTCGACCACGCGAACCCGCGCGTCCTCGACGGCCACGTCGCCGCGGCGGCATTCGAGGCACCAGTCGACGACGGCGACCGAGACACGCTCGGCGACGAGGCGCTCGAGCGTGCGCCGCACGTCCCCGAGCTGCGGCACACGAAGCACGGCTGGGTGTGGGCGGGCAAGGACTACCCGGCGGGCCGCATGTCGCTGCGCTCGGCGACCGCCGACGCCTTCACGGTCATCGACGCCGCGACGGGCACGCTGCTCGGCCTCGTCGAGCGCGAGCGCGCCTACTCGACGGTGCACGAAGGCGCCGTCTACCTTCATCTCGGCGAGCAGTGGCTCGTGCGGGAGCTCGACCTCGGAGCGCGTCGCGCGGTCGTCGAGCCGTTCGGCGCCGACTACTACACGCAGGCGAAGAAGGAGACCTCGACCGACGTCGAGGAGCCGCTGCGCGTCGAGCGACGGCTCGGGCTCGAGCTCACCTTCGGCCGCGTCTCGGTCACCGAACGCGTCGTGGCGTTCCAGAAGAAGCACATCCGCGACCAGTCGACGATCGCGACGGTCGCCCTCGATCTGCCGCCGACGACGTTCGAGACCGAAGCGGTCTGGTACGTGCCGAGCGGCGAGCATCTGCGTGGGCTCGAGCAGATGCCGACGCTCCTCTCGTCGCTCCATGCGGCGGAGCACTCGATGATCGCCCTCCTCCCGCTCTGGGCCATGTGCGACCGCTGGGACATCGGCGGCCTCTCGACGAACGTCCATCCCGACACGGGCGCGCCGACGGTGTTCGTCTACGACGGGCACGCCGGCGGCGTCGGCATCGCCGAGCGGGGCTTCGACCGGTTCGAGGGGTGGGTCGCCGACACCGTGCAGCTGCTCGAGGGCTGCCCGTGCGAGCACGGCTGTCCCTCCTGCGTGCAGAGCCCGAAGTGCGGCAACCTGAACGAGTACCTGGACAAGTCCGGCGCGCTGACGATGTTGCGGAGGATGTCGATTTCGGGCTGACCCGTTCGTCGTAGAGTCGTCAACCGACGAGGGAGGAACCGTGAAGTACGCGATATTGCTCTACGACTCTCCGGAGAACTGGGCGGGCGTCAGCGAGGAGGAGATGGGCTCGCTGCACGCCGACTACATGGCTGTCACGAACGAGCCGGAGACGTACGGCGGCGTCCAGCTCCAGGCGCGTGAGACCGCGAAGACGCTGCGCCTGCGGGGCGGTGAGCTCGTGATCACCGACGGCCCGTTCACCGAGACGAAAGAGGTGATCAGCGGCCTGTACCTCGTCGACGCCGATTCCGAAGAGCGCGCGATCGAGCTGGCGACCCGCATCCCGACGCTCTCGAAGATGGGCGGCGCGATCGAGATCCGGCCGATCGTGGAGCGGTGACGGCGTCGACGAGCTGATCCACGCATACCGCGCCGAGCGCGCGCGGTGCATCGCGATCCTCGCACGCGTCCTCGGCAACGTGCAGCTCGCCGAGGACGCGGTGCAGGACGCGTTCGTCCGCGCCGCCGAGCGCTGGCCGCGCGACGGGGTCCCGGCGAATCCGGGCGCGTGGATCATCGCGACGGCCCGGAACCGCGCCGTCGACCTGCTCCGCCGCGAGCGGACGCTCGAGCACAAGATCGCGTTGCTCGAGCAGCTGCCGGAGGCGGTGGACGAGTCGGTTCCGGACGAGCGACTCGCGCTGATCTTCGCGTGCTGCCACCCGGCGCTCGGGCCCGAGGCGCGAATCGGCCTGACGCTCTCGCTCGTCGCGGGGCTATCGGCGCCGGAGATCGCCCGCGCGTTCCTCGTGCCCGAGACGACGCTCGCGCAGCGGCTCGTTCGCGCGAAGCGGCGGATCCGCGAGGACGACCTCTCGCTCTCGCTGCCGCCGCCGCACGAGCTGCCGGACCGCCTCGCGAGCGTGCTGGCGACCGTCTATCTCGTGTTCAACGCAGGCTACGGGCCGCCCGTGCGCGAGCTGCTCTGCGCGGAAGCGCTGCGCCTGGCGCTGCTGCTCGCCACGCTGATGCCCGACGAGGCGGAGGCGCACGGGCTGCATGCGCTGCTCCTTCTGCAGGATGCACGGCGGGACGCGCGCGTGCGAGAGGGCGCGATCGTGCTGCTCGGCGACCAGGACCGCAACCGCTGGGACTGGGAGGAGATCGAGCAGGGACATGCGGCGCTCGCTCGCGCCCTGCCGCTCCGCTCACCGGGGCCGTACCAGCTGCAGGCGGCGATCGCAGCGCTGCACACCGAGCCCGAGACCGACTGGGCGCAGATCGCGCTTCTCTACGGCCGCCTGCTCGAGCTCGCGCCCTCGCCGGTGATCGAGCTGAACCGCGCCGTGGCCGTCGCGTTCGCCGAGGGGCCGGAGCGCGGGCTCGAGCTCGTCTCCGAGATCACCGGGCTCGACGACTACCACCTTCTGCACGCCACGCGGGCGGACTTCCTGCGCCGCCTCGGTCGCGACGCGTCCGCCGAGTACGCGCGGGCTGCCGAGCTGGCACCGTCCGAGCTCGAACGGGCCTTCCTGCTAGAACGGCTGCATGGTCGAACGTGACGCGCGCGGAGGCGTGCTCGTGCTCGGCGGCGGCTTCGCCGGCGCCTACGTCGCGCGCCTGCTCGGCGAACGCGGCGCCACGATCGTCAGCCCGGAGAACTTCATGCTGTTCACGCCGCTGCTGCCCGAGGCGGCGTCGGGAACGCTCGAGCCCCGGCACACCGTCGTGCCGTTGCGCGCGATGTGCCCGCACGCCGAGTTGCTCCTCGGCTCTGCAACGGCGATCGACATCGAGGCCCGCACCGCGTCGGTCGCGACCGACGGAGGCGACTACCGCGTGCGCTGGGACGAGCTCGTGCTCGCGCTCGGAGCGGTTCCGCGGACGATGCCCGTGCCGGGGCTCGCGGAGCACGGCCTGTCGTTCAAAACGCTCGACGAGGCGATCCATCTCCGCAACCACGTGCTGCGCGAGCTCGAGTCGGCCGACGCCGAGCTCGACGACGGCGCGCGACGCGAGCGCCTGACGTTCGTCTTCGTCGGCGCGGGCTACGCCGGCGTGGAGGCGCTCGCCGAGCTCTCCGACCTCGCCGACGACGCCGTGCGCTACTACCCGCGGCTGCGCGACGTGCCGCGCCGGTGGGTGCTCGTCGACGCGGCGCCGAAGATCCTGCCGGAGATCCCGTCACGGCTCGGCGACTACGCCGCACAGGAGCTCGCGGGTCGGGGCGTCGAGATCCACGTGGGGACGACGCTCGAATCCGTCTCCGACCGCGAGGTCGTGCTCGGCGACGGTACGCGCATTCCGGCGCGGACGCTCGTATGGACGGCCGGCGTGCGCCCGAATCCGCTGCTCCGCGAGCTCGGGGTTCCGCTCGACGACCGCGGGCGCGTCGAGGTCGACGAGTTCCTGCGCGTGCGCGGCCACGAGCACGTCTGGTCGCTCGGCGACTGCGCACGCGTCCCGAACACGCGCGCCGATCATCCCGATCCGCCGACGTGCCAGCACGCGCTGCGCCAGGCCCGGCAGCTCGCGAAGAACATCGTCGGCCACCCGCAGCCGTACGGCTATCGGATGCTCGGCCAGGTGGCGACCCTCGGCCGCTACAAGGGCATTGCCGACGTGCTCGGCGTGCGGTTGCGCGGATTTCCCGGCTGGTTCGTGACCCGGTCGTATCACCTGTACCAGCTGCCGCTGCTGCCGCGGAAGCTGCGCGTCGTCGTCGACTGGACGGTCGCGCTGTTCTTCAGGCGCGACATCGTCGAGCTCTCGATTCTCGGGCATCCGCATGGTCTCGAGGACGACGGGTAGAGCCGTTCCGTGATCGAGCGCGAGGCGGCTCCGGGCATCCACCGGATCGAGGACCGGAACACGAACTTCTACGTCGTCGAGGCGGACGGCCGCTACACGGTCGTCGACGCCGGGCTGCCGATCTCGTGGCCGTCGCTGAAGCGGGCGGTCGGCTCGCTCGATCGGATCGACGCCCTCGTCCTGACCCACGGGCACTTCGACCACATCGGCATCGCCGAGAAGATGCGCTCGCGGCTCGGGATCCCCGTGTACGTCCACGAGGACGACGTGCCGCTGACGGAGGACCCGAAGCCGCTCGGTGGCCGCCGCGGCCCACTGCGGTACCTCGTGCCGCAACGGAAGGCGCTGCCGATCGGCGAGGTGCACCGTCTCACGGACGGCACGCTCGACGTCCCCGGCTCGCCGCGCGTCATCCCCACGCCGGGGCACACGGCGGGCCACGTCGCGTTCCACTTCCCGGACCGCGATGCGGTGCTCGTGGGCGACGCCGTCGTGATGCTCGACCCGTTCACGGCGGCCCGCGGACCTCAGATCGTCTCCGGCTCGGCGACCGCCGACCCCGAACGGGCACTCGAGTCGCTCGACGGCATCGCTGCGACGGGCGCCGGGACGGTGCTCACCGGCCACGGGCCGGCCTGGCGCGACGGAGCCGGGGCGATCGCCGAGCGGGCCCGCGAGCGCGGCGTCACCTGATCGCGTTCAGCGCCTTGTCGAGGCGCTGCCGCGTCGTCAGCACTCCCTCGAACAGGTCGCCGTGCGCACGGACGCGTTCGAGCACGACGTCCATCGTGAAGGCGAGCGGATCGAGTCGCTCGTTCACCTCGTCCCAGCGCAGAGGCGTCGAGACGGGCGCGCCGGGTCGCGGACGCACCGAGTAGACCGACGCGATTGTCTTCCCCTCGCCGTTCTGGTTCGAGTCGATCAGCACGCCGCGCCGTTTCGCCTTCGACCATTCGTTCGTCGCGAGACCGTGGTGCGCGCGCGCGATCGCGCGCGCGACGATCTCGGAGAACTCGCGCGTGTCGTCGAACGTGTAGCGCCGCTCGGTCGGTACGAGGATGTGCATGCCGTCGGCGCTCGACGTCTTCGGGAACGAGGCGAGCCCGAGCGCGTCGAGCGCCGCCTTGACGATCAGGGCCACCTGGACCGTCTCGGGGAAGCCGACGTCGGGTGAGGGGTCGAGGTCGAAGAGCACGAAGTCCGGCCGGTCGGGCCGGTCGACGCGCGAGTACCACGTGTTCATGTCGATGCAGCCCATGTTGACCATCCAGAGGAGCGCGTCCTCGTCGTTGACGACCGGCGCCTCGATCCACTTCTTGCGCGGCGGCGACTCGCGCGTCGACACGTGCGCGCGGAACGTCGGGATCCAGTCCGGCATGTGCTTCGGCGCGTCCTTCTGGAAGAACGCCTTGCCCGCCGCGCCGTCGGGATAGCGGCGCATCGTGAACGGCCGGTCGCGGAGGTGAGGGATCAGGACCGGCGCGACCGCCCGGTAGTACTCGAACAGGTCGGCCTTGGTGATTCCTTCGTCGGCCCAGAAGACCTTCTCGGGGTTCGAGAGCTGCACGCGCGACGCCTTCTCCGGCCGTACGTCGCGCGCGGGCTTGTCCTCACGCAGCCCCTGGAACGACGGCGCGCGCAGGTGGCCGTCGTGCGTCCACTCGGCGAACTTCACCTCTGCGACGAGCTTCGGTCGCACCCAGACGACGTCGGCCTTCCGCACGCGCGGCATCTTCGGCACGACCGCCAGCGGCGACCGCTCGACGCGGAGCGGCTCGAGCGCGTCGAGCAGCTCGCGGATCGTCCGCTCGCTGAAGCCGGTGCCGACGTTGCCCACCCAGCGCAGCTCGCCGCCCTCGTTGACGCCGAGGACGAGCGAGCCGAAGCTGTGCGCCCGCCGGCCTTCCCCCTTCGTGTAGCCGACGATCACGAACTCCTGCCGGCCGTGCGTCTTGATCTTCAGCCAGTCCCGGTTGCGCTTGCCCTCGCAGTAGCGCGAGCCGAGCTTCTTCGCCATCACGCCCTCGAGCCCCTGCTGCTGCGCGGCCTCGAAGAGTGCCTCGCCGTCGTCGAAGAGGGCGGAGACCTGCACCTGCTGGGCGCCCTTCGTCTTCGTGCTGAGCAGTTGCTCCAGCCGCTCGTGCCGCTCGCGCAACGGCAGGTCGACGAGCGGCACGCCGTCGATCTCGAGCACGTCGAACACGGCGTAGACGAGCGCGGTCGTCGCCTTGCCCTGCTGCATCGCGCTGAAGCTCGGGCGTCCCTGCTCGTCGAGCGCGCAGACTTCGCCGTCGACCACGCACTCGGGCGACCTGACCGCCTTCTCGAGCGCCTTCGCGAGTGCCGGAAAGCGGCCGGTCAGGTCGTTGTCGTTGCGCGAGACGAGCCGCGCTGCACCGTTGCGGACGTAGCCGAGCGCGCGGTAGCCGTCCCACTTCACCTCGTACGTCCAGTCGTCGCCGTCCGGCAGGGCCTCGGCGAGTGTCGCGAGCATCGGCCGGTAGTCGTTGCGGACTGCGAGGTCGACGGCGTCGTGCTTCTTGATCAGCAGCCAGTTCTTCGGGTCGCCGTCGAGGTGCGCCGGGACGAGCGTCCATGTCCCTTCGAGCCGGGTTCCGTGCAGGTGGAAGGTGAGGCCGCCGTCGCGCTTCTGCTCGACGAGCTCGTACGTGCCGTTGTCCCAGATCTCGACCGTGCCGGCGCCGTAGTTGCCGGCGGGGATCTCGCCCTCGAACGTCGCGTAGCCGATCGGGTGGTCCTCGACGTGGACGGCGAGGGCCCGCTGCCCGGGCTCGAGCGGCACGCCCTTCGGCACGGCCCAGGACGCGAGGGCGCCGTCCCGCTCGAGCCGGAAGTCGTAATGGAGCCGCCGGGCGTCGTGGCGCTGGACGACGAAGATCGGCTGCTTCTCCTTCCGCCCGGGGCGCTTCGAGGCGAACGGCTCGGGTGTCTGCTTCGGGTTGCGCTTGCGGTTGTACTCGCGCAGCTTCTCGCTCATCGGAGCGACCGTACCCCGCTCACGTTTGGATAGCCCGGGCCGGTGAAAGATCTACGGCAGTTTTCTCCACCGCGCTTCTCCACGCGCTTCTCCACCCAGCGGGGGGTCGTCTCCGAGGCCGGCATTTGCCGGCCTCGAGTCGTATAAGGCGTCGTTACGACCCATACGAGTCGCCGGGGATAAGCCTGTGGACGCTGTGGACAGACTGTCGCGAGACCGTAACGGGGGTAATCCCCGTTCTACGTAGAGCTACCGAAATCTATGCAAAAACACCGAGCGAACGGAACTTCGCCCGGCGGCGCCGGCGGAGCTCGTCGCCCGGGATGTCGGCCAGCTCGTCGAGCGCTTCGACGAGCGATTCCTTCAGCAGCCGCGCGGCCTCGTCGACGTCCGTGTGCGCGCCGCCGTCCGGCTCCGGGACGATCGCGTCGATGACGCCGAGCTCGAGGCAGTGGACGGCATCGGGCTTGAACGCCGCCGCCGCCTTCTTCGCTTCGCCGGCGTCGCGCCAGAGGATCATCGCGCAGCCCTCGGGCGAGATGACCGAGTAGATCGCGTTCTCCTGCATCAGCACCCGGTCGGCGAGGGCGATCGCGATCGCGCCTCCCGACCCACCTTCACCGATCACACAGGCGACGGTCGGCACGGTCAGACGGGCCATCGCAGCCTGGGCTGCGGCGATCGTGCCGCCCTGCCCGTGCTGCTCCGCCGCGACGCCCGGGTAGGCGCCCGGCGTGTCGACGAGCGAGACGACCGGGAAGCCGTGCCGGTCCGCGAGCTCCATCACCCGGATCGCCTTGCGGTAGCCCTCCGGGTTCGGCATCCCGAAGCGGCGCTCGGCGCGCTCCTTGATGTCCCGGCCCTTCTGCTGGCCGACGAGCGCCACCGTGCGCCCGTCGAGCTTGCCGAGCCCCGCGACGAGAGCGCCGTCGTCGGACGAGAAGCGGTCGCCGTGCAGCTCGAACCAGTCGTCCAGCAGCCGCTCGACGTAGTCGAGTGTGTACGGCCGCGCGTCGTGGCGGGCAAGGGCGACCGAGCGCCAGATCTCCTCGTCCGTCGCCTCCTGCTGCAACCGGTCGAGCTGCTTCTGGAAGCGCTGCAGGTCGCCGGAGAGCTTCGCGCCGCCGAGCAGCGGCATCGAACGCAGCCGGCTGAGCCGTTCGCGGAGCCGCAGCTCGTGCTCGGAGGGTGGCATCAGACCGGGGCCTCGAACAGCCTCAGCAGCGTGGCCAGCCGCTCGCGCAGGCGCGGGCGCGGGACGATCTCGTCGATATTGCCGAAGCGCAGGTTCTGCTCGGCGAGCCCGAAGTCGTCCGGCAGCTTCTCGCGCGTGATCTGCTGGACGACGCGCGGGCCGGCGAACGACATGAGCGCTCCCGGCTCGGCGAGCAGGACGTCACCGAGCGTCGCGAAGCTCGCGAGGACGCCGCCGGTCGTGGGGTGCGCCATCACGCTCAGGTACGCCTGGCCTGCGTCGCGGAGGTCCTCGACCGCGCAGACCGT
>JAICLU010000015.1 GCA_025925195.1 Thermoleophilia bacterium | reverse complement strand
GCCTCGCCCTTGGCGCGCTTCTTGATCAGCGTCGGCTTGAGCTTGGGGAGAAACTCTGCGTCCTCGGCGAGCAGCTCGCCAAGCTTGGCTTTCACGCCGCCCTGGGACGAGAGCTCCTCGGATTTCGCCCGGAGCTTGTCGGCTGCCGTGTCCAGTGCACTCATCGTTTTGCGGGTGGCTCCTCACCCGTGGCGAGGCGCCAGACGGAAGACGCGACGCGCCTGGCACCGACGGTTGCGGCGGCGCCGAGCCCTGCGTAGAGGCCGCTCCAGAGGATCTTCCGCAACATGGCTCACCTCTTGCCGACGAACCGATCCGGGAAACGTCCCGCCCAGGGCCGTGCCTCCTCCAGCTGGGCGGCGAGCCGGATCAGCGTCGCCTCGTCGAACGGTCGCCCGATGAACTGAACGCCGATCGGCAGCCCGCCCGCCGACCATGCGAGCGGCAGCGAGGTCGCCGGCTGGCCGGTCACGTTGATCAGCGGCGTGAAGGGCGTCCAGAGCGTCTGGCGGAAGAACGCAGCCATCGGGTCGCCGTCGGTCTCGTCGAACGTCCAGCCGATCGGCGTCGGCGTGAGCGCGAGCGTCGGCGTCACGACGACGTCGAACTCGTCCCAGAAGCGGAGAATCCGACGCGTCAGGGCTTGCAACTGCATGACCGCGGCGACGTACGCGGGAGCCGGCGTCTCGAACGCCTGCTCGGCGAGCGCCCGGTTGATCGGCTCGAGCAGCGACAGGTCGTCGACGCCCGCCGTTGCGGGCCCGACCTGCCAGACGCGGATGAACTCGAGGATCATCTCGTCGGCGCTCCAGGGCGGCGTCGCATCGACGACGTCGTGCCCGAGGTCGGACAGCAATGCCGCGGTCGATCGCAGTGCGTCGACGCATTCGGGATCGACCGGGACGGACGTCGGCGGCGTCGCCGTCACCGCGATGCGCAGCTCGCCGGCGGGCTCGTCGCACTCGTCGAGGTACGGGCGCGCCGGCACGGGCGCGACGTAGGAGTCGCCCGG
The DNA here is from genome assembly GCA_025925195.1 of Thermoleophilia bacterium. GTDB lineage: Bacteria > Actinomycetota > Thermoleophilia > Gaiellales > Gaiellaceae > Palsa-739. Next base: position 27,951 of record JAICLU010000015.1, on the reverse strand, counting down.
CTCGTAGCCGCGCATGACGTCGAGCAAGGCCGCGGCGTCGCGCACCGTCCGCCCGAGCGGACCGGACGTCGACAGCCCGAGCGAGCCCGACACGTACGGCGCGTTCGACACACGGCCGCGCGACGGCTTGATGCCGACGAGCCCGCAGCACGAAGCGGGAACGCGGATCGAGCCGCCGCCGTCGCTCGCGTGCGCGACCGCCAGCAGTCCCGCGGCGACCGCCGCCGCGGCTCCGCCCGACGAGCCGCCCGGTGTGCGCGTCACGTCCCACGGATTCTTCGTCGCGCCGTTCAGCTCCGACTCCGTGTGCGCGATCGTCCCGAACTCGGGCGTGTTCGTCTTGCCGAGCACGACGAAGCCCGCGTCCTTGAGGTTGCGCACGACGGCGGAGTCCGACGCGGCGACGTTCGTCGCATACGCCCTGCACGAGTACGTCGTCGGCATGCCGGCGACGTCGTTCAGGTCTTTGATGGCGATCGGGACGCCGTAGAACGGGCCGCCCTCGTCGCGCGGCGGCTCGGGCTCGTCGACGACGTAGGTGAATGCGTTCAGCTCGTCGGCGCGGATGTGCTCGAGTTGCTCGGCTGCGACCTCCTGCCACGAGACATCGCCGGCGCGGATCTGCGCGGCGAGCTCGAGCGCCGTCACCGTTTGCGGCCTGCGAGCCAGCGCCACGCGAAGCGCTGGTACCACGTCGACGACTCGTCGAGCACCTCTTCCTCGGGTGCGGGCTCCGTGAAGTCTCCGAGCGCCTCGACCTGCGAACGCGTGAGCGTCAGGTGCACCTCGCCCGGCACGATCTCGCCGACCGACTCGGCGGGCACGTAGCGGTTGCCGGTGAACAGGCCCTCGTTGATCGCGAGCCCGTCGAAGATGTCCGCATTCTCGTCGCCTGTGATCTCGTGCACGCGGCCGATCTCCTCGCCCTCGGCGTCGACGACGCGCCAGCCCTTCTCGACGACCTTCCAGGAGACGGGATCGGGGCCGCTCAAACCGCGCGCTCGCCGATGCGCCAGACGGGTCCCTGCGTGCCGATCGGGTGTGTGTCCGACACGGCGCGCAGGACGCGAACCTCACCCGGGATGCGCGCGTCGTCGAGCCGCGAGAGACAGCGGCGCACCATCCCGCTCGACGCGCCGTAGCCGAACGTGTGCGCGGCGCGGAACCGGAAGCCCGGCCGGCCGGTGCTCTGGATCGGGTTCAGCGGCGCAAGCAGCAGCGCGCCGCGGTCGACATGGTCGGACGACGTCAGCTCGACGTCGCACAGCAGGTCGCTCCAGTCGCCCGGCAGGACCTGCAGCGCGGCGTCCCACTCGGCCGCGAGCGACGCGCGCGAGATCGCCGGCTCGGGTGCCGGCTCGCCGCTCGAGACGAGCGTCAGTGTCGCCGCGATCCCGTCGCCGTCGATCCGCTGCAACATTCGCCGGACCGCTTCGGGTCCGACTCCGCCGCCACGACGCGCCGTCGTGAAACGGATCGAGCTGCCCATGCGCCCCGGCGAGGCGGGAGCGAGCATTGCAGCGGCCCGTGCGAGCCGTGTCGGATCGACGACGCGCAGCTCGAGCCTCGCGTCCTGCCACTTCGGATCCAGGCTGTTTTCGATGTCGTTCCACTGCGCGACGACGCCCATCGGGCGAACCGTACACTCCGCCCGTGGCCAAGGTCGAAGAGAGGCGGAGCACGCTCCCGAAGGGAGATCTCAAAGACGTCCTGCGCGAAATGCTGCTCATCCGGCGGTTCGAGGAGAAGGTCGAGGAGCGGTTCCGCGCGGGCGAGCTGCCGGGCTTCCTGCATGTCGCGATCGGCCAGGAGGCGTCGGCCGTCGGCGTCTGCCGCGCGCTCGAAGACGGCGACGTCATCTCCTCGACGCACCGGGCGCACGGGCACACGCTGGCCAAGGGAACGCATCCGAACGAGCTGATGGCGGAGCTCTACGGCAAGACCGAGGGCTGCTCGCACGGCTACGGCGGCTCGATGCACCTGTTCGACGTGCAGCGCGGCAACATGGGCGCGAACGCGGTGATCGGCGGCGGCCTGCCGCACATCACGGGCGCGGCGCTGACGTTCCAGATGCGCGGCGAGCCGCGCGTCGCCGTCGGCTTCTTCGGCGACGGCGCGACGAACATCGGCACGTTCCACGAGGCGCTCAACATGGCGCAGCTCTGGCAGGTGCCGGCCGTGTTCGTGCTCGAGGACAACAAGTGGGCCGAGTCGACGCCGGAATCGCAGCACTCGCCGCTCCGTGACCTCTCCGAGCGTGCGAAGGCGTTCGGCATGAAGGCGATCAAGGCCGACGGCCAGGACGTCGAGGCGGTGTTCAAGGCGGCTCGGCAGGCGCTCGAGCACGCGCGCTCCGGCAAGGGGCCGGTGTTCATCCATCTCGACTGCGTGCGCTTCCACGGCCACTACATCGGCGACCCGCAGGTCTACCGCCCGAAGGACGAGGCGAAGGAGCTGCGCGAGACGCGCGACCCGATCGAGACGCTGCGCGACCGCCTCGGGTTGTCCGACGACGAGTTCGCCGAGCTCGACACCGAGGTGACGGAGATCGTCGAGGCGTCGGTCGAGTTCGCGAAGGCGGGCACCGACCCCGCACCCGAAGACGCCTTGAAGAACATCTATGCCTGAGATCACGTACCGCGAAGCCGTCCGCGACGCGATCGCGACCGCGATGCGCGAGAGCGACGACGTCTTCATCATGGGCGAGGACATCGCGGAGATGGGCGGCTCGATGGGCGTCACCCAGGGCCTGCTCGAGGAGTTCGGCAAGGAGCGCGTCCGTAACACGCCGATCTCCGAGATGGCGCTCGCCGGCGCGGCGATCGGCGCCGCGATGCAGGGGATGCGCCCGATCGCCGAGATCATGTACGAGGACTTCCTGACGCTCGCCGCCGAGCAGATCGTCAACCAGGCGGCGAAGGTGCGCTACATGTCGGGCGGGCAGTTGACCGTCCCCGTCGTCTTCCGCACCCAGGGCGGCGCCGGCTGGTCGCCGGGCGCGCAGCACGCGCAGCAGCTCGAGTCGTGGTTCGTCCACATTCCCGGGCTGAAGGTGATCTTCGCGTCGACGCCCGAGGACGTCCGCGGCCTGCTGTGGTCGGCGATCCACGACGACAACCCGGTCGTGTTCTTCGAGCACCGCACGCTGTACGGCATCAAGGGCAGCGTGCCGGAGAAGATCGAGGCAATCCCGATTGGAAAGGCCCGCGTCCACCGGGAAGGCGAGGACGTGACCGTGATCGCGACCGGCCGCCTCGTGCACGAGGCGCTCAAGGCGGCGGAGGAGGCGGAGTCGCAGGGCATCTCGGTCGAGGTCGTCGACCCGCGCACGCTGCAGCCGCTCGACGAGGAGACGCTCGTCGCCTCCGTGAAGAAGACGAACCGCGCCGTCGTCGCGCACGAAGCGGTGACGCGCATGGGCTTCGGCGCCGAGGTCGCGTCGGTGCTGCAGTACCAGGCCTTCGACTGGCTCGACGCGCCGATCGAGCGGGTCGGGGCGAAGTTCGCGCCGCTGCCGTTCGCGCCGGTGATGGAGCAGTTCGTCGTCCCGCACGCCGACGACGTGCTGCAGGCAGTCCTGCGGACCGTCGGTAAGAGCTGATGCCGACCGAGGTCAAGCTCCCCCGGCTCGGGCAGGGGATGGAGTCGGGCACGATCGTCAAGTGGTTGAAGGCCGAGGGCGACGCCGTCGAGAAGGGCGAGCCGCTCTACGAGCTCGACACCGACAAGGTGACGCAGGAGGTCGAGGCCGAGGCGGCCGGCGTCTTGCTGAAGATCGCGGTCGCCGAGGGCGAGGTGCCGGTCGGTGAGACGATCGGCTTCATCGGCAAGCCGGGCGATCAGCTTCCCGACAAACCGGCGAAAGAGGCGCCGCAACCCGCGGACACCTCTGCGGAGAAGCCGGCCGAGGCGCCGAAGCGCGAGCCCGAGCGCGAGGAGGGTCGCGAGGCCGCCGCGCAGGCGGCCGAGGAGCAGCCCGCGCCGTCCTCGGGCTCGACGAACGGCCGTGTCAAGGCGTCGCCGCTGGCGCGGCGGATCGCCCGCGAGCGCGGCATCGAGCTGTCGGGGCTGCGCGGCACCGGCCCCGACGGACGGATCGTCGCCGAGGACGTCGAGCGGGCCCAGGCGGGCGCGCCGGCGGCGGCCGCACCAGTTGCACGCGCGACGGGGGAAGTCGAGTCGAGGCCGCTGTCGAACGTGCGTCGTACGATCGCCCGCCGCCTGACCGAGGCGTGGACCGTGCCGGCGTTCCAGCTGACCGTCGACGTCGACATGACGCGGACACAAGAGCTCGTGACGAAGCAACGCGAGCTGAATCCCGACGTGCGCATCACCGTCACCGACGTCCTGACGAAGATCTGCGCGCAGGCGCTCACGCGCCATCCCGACGTGAACGTCCAGTTCACCGGCGACGCGCTGCTCGCGTTCCCGAACGCGAACGTCGGAATCGCAGTCGCGGCGCCGCAGGGCCTCGTCGTCCCGGTCGTGAAGAACGCCGAACAGCTGACGATCGCCCAGATCGCGCAGGTGCGCGGCGACCTCGTGTCTCGCGCCCGTGACAACAAGCTGAAGGCCGACGATCTCGAGGGCGGTACGTTCACGATCTCGAACCTCGGGATGTACGACGTCGACGTGTTCACCGCCGTCCTCAATCCGCCGCAGGCTTCGATCCTCGCGGTCGGCCAGACGCGCGAGATGGTCGTTCCGCGCGACGGCGATATCCACGTCCTGCCGGTCATGACGATGACGATCACCTGCGACCATCGCGCGGTCGACGGCGCGACGGGGGCCGAGTTCCTGAAGACGATCAAGGCGATGCTGCAGGATCCAGGGCTCGCGCTCTAGATGGCTCCGACCGTCTGGTACCACGTCAAGAGCCTCGACGACGCGCGTCGTTTCTATCGGGACACGCTCGACTTCGAGGAGACCGCCGTCGACTTCCAGGAGCGCTGGTCGCACCTGCGCCGCGGCGCCATGGAGATCGGGCTCGCCGAGGGCGACCCGCGCGACGACGGCGTCGTCGCGCACATCGACGTCGACGACCTGAAGGCCGAGGCCGACCGGTTGCGCGAGGTCGGCGTCGAGGTCGGCGTCGTCGTCGAGATCCCGCAGGGCGTCATGCGCCTCCTCGACGTCTACGACCCCGACGGAAACCGGATTCAGCTCGCACAGGAGCTGTAGGTGCTCCGGCCCGTCGAGCAGCGGGACGTGCGCTTCTTGCGCGACATGCTGCGGCACGCGTATTACTGGCGCCTCGACGAGGATCGCGAGCGGCCCGTCTACAGGTACGTCCAGAACTGGGGGCGGCCGGGCGACGCGGGCGTCGTGGCGCTCGACGGCCCGCACCCGGCGGGCGCCGCGTGGTACCGGCTCTTCGACGAGCGGGCGCCCGGGTTCGGGTTCGTCGACGAGCGGACACCGGAGCTGACGGTCGCCGTCGTACCGAGCCGCCGCGGCCACGGCGTCGGCCGGGAGATGCTCACCGCGCTCCTCGAGCAGGCCCGCGCCGACGGCTACGACGCCGTCAGTCTGAGTGCCGCCGCCGAGCAGACCGCGTACTACGGCCGGCTGGGCTTCGAGGCCGTGCGTGAGACGCCGTACGCCGTGACGATGCGACTACCGTTGACCGACAGATGACGAATGAGGAGACGAACTGATGGACGTTGACGTCGCCGTTCTCGGGGGCGGCCCCGGCGGCTACACCGCTGCGATCCGCGCCGCACAGCTCGGCGCGAAGGTCGCGTGCATCGAGAAGGAGCCGGAGCTCGGCGGCACGTGCCTGCGCGTGGGCTGCATCCCGACGAAGGCGTGGGTGCAGACCGCGTTCGCGCTGCGTGAGGCCGAGGAGAGCTTCGGCAAGTTCGGCGTCAAGGTCGGCGAGGCGACGCTCGACTTCGAGGCGTCGAACGCCTGGAAGGCCGGCGTCGTCAAGCAGATGACCGGCGGCGTCGCCGGGCTCCTGAAGGCGAACGGCGTCGAGTGGGTCAAGGGCACCGGCACGTTCAAGGACGCGAACACGATCGCGGTCGAGGGCGGGGAGGGCGTCACGTTCAAGAGCGCGATCGTCGCGACGGGCTCGTTCCCGCTGCGGCCGCCGATCCCCGGCCTCGACTCGCCGCGCTGCGTCGACTCGACCGGACTGCTCGCGCAGACCGAGGTTCCGAAGCGCCTCGTCATCCTCGGCGGCGGCATCATCGGCTCCGAGTTCGCCTCGATCTTCAGCCGCTTCGGCTCCGAGGTGACGATCATCGAGATGCTCGACACGCTCATTCCGCAGGAGGACGCGGATGCGGCGAAGGAGCTCGCGAAGCAGTTCGGCAAGCGCGGGATCGCGCTCCAGCTCGGCAAGCAGTGCAAGGAGGTCTCGGACGACGGCTCGCAGCTGACGGTCACCTTCGGTGACGGCGAGACCGTCCAGGCCGACCTGATGCTCGTGAGCGTCGGTCGCGGGCCGCTCGTCGAGGGCCTCGGCCTGGAGGCCGCCGGCGTGGAGTTCGACAAGCGGAAGGGGATCACGACCGACGAGCACCGCCGGACGACCGTGTCGAACATCTATGCCGTGGGCGACTGCGCCGGTTACTGGCAGCTCGCCCACACGGCGTTCCGCGAGGGCGAGGTCGCGGCCGAGAACGCGTGCGGCCACGACGCGATCGTCGACGTGCGCGCCGTGCCCCGGCCGATCTACACCGACCCGGAGATCGCCGGCGTCGGCCTGACAGAGGCGGAGGCGCGCGAGCAGTACGGCGACGACGTCGCGGTCGGGCAGTTCCCCTGGGTCGCGAATGCGCGGGCCGTCATGCAGGACGAGACGGTCGGCTGGGTCAAGTCGATCCACGAGACGAAGTACGGCGAGCTGCTCGGGATGGTGATGGTGGGACCGCACGTCACCGACATGATCGAAACCGGCGTCGTCGCGATCGAGGCGGAGTCCACGGTCGAGACGGTCGCGGATGCGGTCGCCCCGCACCCGACGCTCTCGGAGGCGATCAAGGAAGCCGGGCTCGTCGCGCTCGGCCGGGCAATCCACGTCCCGAACCGCAAGCCCAGGGCGAAGACCACTGCGTAACCAAAGCGGCACGTCGACCGTTTCGTCGACGTGCCGCTTGCTCTCCTCTTCGTCTTGACGTCGGTCGCCGCCGCCGCGGCGCTCGTCTCCGTCGCCGTCGGCCTCAGCCGGACGTAACCGGGGACAGGCCTGGCTCGTTGCCAGGGTGGAAATGTCCACCACGACGATCGACTCCCGCGACCGGGCCTTCGAGCGGCTCTACCGCCGGCACGCGCGGGACGTCTATCGGTTCGTCCTCGCCGTCGTCCGCAACCCGCACGAGGCAGAGGACGTCACGCAGACGGCGTTCCTCAACGCCTACCGCGCGTACAAGCGCGGCGACCGGCCCGAACGGCCGCAGAGCTGGCTGATCGCGATCGCCCACAACGCGATCCGGTCGCGGCACCGCTGGACGATCCGGCGGCCCAGGGAGGTCCCTTTCGACGAAGCGCTCCTGAACCTCGCCGTCGCGCCGGCCGAGCGGACGGAGGTGGCCGACGTGCTGCACGCCCTCGGTGAGCTGCCGGTCAACCAGCGCGAGGCGCTTGCGATGCGCGAGCTCGAGGGCCGCAGCTACGACGAGATCGCCGAGACGCTCGGCGTCACCGTGCCGGCGGTCGAGTCCCTGATCGCGCGCGCCCGCCGGACGCTCCGCGCCCAGCGTGCAACCCTGCGCGGGCTGACCGGGGTGCAGCTGCCGCGCTCGCTCCGCCGCTGGCTCGAGCACGGGGATGCGTCGGGTACCGGCCTCGCGGCCAAGGCGGCGATCGTCGTCGCGGCCGCAACCGTCGTCGCGGGCGGGGCCGGCGTCGACTCGAAGGTGGCAGACGCCGGCCACCGCGCCGACCGCAGCGCGCCGGCGCGGCTCGAGCCGCACCGCCGGGCGGCCGCGGCCACGGCGGTCGTTTCCGCGACTGTCGCGGTCACACGCGTGCGTCCGGCCGCACCGCGGATCTCGGTCCGGACGGCTCCCGCACGGCCGGGCGACCGGCACGGCGCGCCGCTTCGCAGGCTCGAGCGCCCGGTTCGTTCGGAGGTCGTGGCGAGCCCGCAGCCGGTCGAAGCTTCGTCGGCCCCGGCTCCGTCGGCCCGGGATGCGACACCGCCCCGAGCGGCGGCTGCGGCCGTCCCGGACGCGCCGCCCCCGGCCGTCTCGGCGCAGGCCGTGACCGCGACGGTCGCCGCCGCGGTCGCGCAACTCCCTACGCCCGTGCCCGACCTGCCGGCCGCGCCTGCGGTGACGGTGCCTGCGGTGACGGTGCCTGCGGTGACGGTGCCTGCCACGACCGTCACCGTGAGCGTGCCGCAAGTTCCGCCGCTTGGCGGCATCAAATAGAGCATGGCGCCCCTCCTGGCGCAGAAGACCGGCGTCGACCGGGCCTTCGAGCGGCTCTATCGAAAGCACGCGGCCGACGTGTATCGCTACGCGTACGCCGTTCTCCGCAACCCGGCTGACGCGGAGGACGTCGCGCAGACGACCTTCATGAACGCCTACCGGGCGCTCGAGCGGGGCGAGACGCCACAGGCACCCCACAACTGGCTGATCGCAATCGCGCACAACGTCTGCCGCCAGCGCTTTCGCCAGGCGTCCCGGCGCGTGCACGAGGTTGGACTCGACGTCGACGTCGCGGATACCCTCGTGCGCCCGGAAGACGACGATGCGCCGTCACCCGAGGACATCAAGCGGGCGCTCGGCCACCTGGCCTTCAACCAGCGCGCAGCGCTCGTCATGCGGGAGCTCGAGGGACGTTCGTATGCCGAGATCGCCGACCTCCTCGAGCTCAGCGTCGGCGCAGTCGAGACGCTCATCTTCCGCGCGCGCCGGGCGCTGCGCGAGCAACTCGAGGGAACGCTCACGTGCGGGCAGGCGGAACAGGCGCTGTCCCGCCAGCTCGACGCGGAGCTGCCGCGGCCGGAGCGCTCGCAGCTGCGCGCCCACCTGCGCGAGTGCGCGACCTGCCGTCGCCTCGCCCGCGGACAGCGCGCGCAGCGCTCCGCGCTCAAGGCGCTCGGGGCCGTCCCGCTCCCGTCGTCCCTCGCGAGCCTGTTCGGCGGCGGAGGAGCGGCGGTCGCGACGAAGGCGGCGGCCGTCGCCCTCGCCGCGAGCCTGGCCGGCGGCGTCGGCTACGACGTCCACCGGCAGCTCACGCCGCCGCGGCACCCGTCGGCCCGGCACCCGTCGCCCCGGCACCCGTCGCCCCCGTACACGTCGCACATGCGTTCGCGCTATCCGGCCGCCCAGCCTTCGCTTGCTTCGCCGCCGCCGGCAGGCGTGGCGGCGGTCGCCGTCCCGAAGCCCGCGACGCACCGATCGGTCGTGGGCGTCCCGAAGCACCGCATGCACGTCGACGTCCGCCAACGCTCCGTGGTGCCGCAGCCGACGGCCGAGCAGCCTGTCGTGCACCCGATTCATCCCCTGCACCCGGCCCGCCCGGCGCAGGCGCACGCCGCGAAGCAATCGAGGCCGCAGGTGCAGCCCGCGCGCGCGGCGGCGAGCCACGGCCGTCGAGGGGGCACCGAGCACACGCAGAAGAGCCACCCTGCATCGCCGCAACCCACGAGCTCTCCGGCCGAGCCCCGCGGGCACGGCGAGTCGCACGGCAAGCCGACGGACGCCGGGCCTGCGCTGCCACCCGTGGAGGTCACGACGCCGCTCCCGGTCACCCTGCCGCCGGCGGCGGACGACCTTACACAGACTTCACAAACGCCGAGCGCAAGGAATCAGGGCCTGGGGCATCTACATCCATAGGACGTGCCCTCGTCCCCGATCCTCCGGAGCCATGCCGCCCGCAGGCTCCGGAGGACCTTTCTCCCGAAAGCCGCCCCTGCCGCAGGGGGCGGCTTTCTTTTTGTACGGTGAATTCATGTCGATTCTGAACAAGCGGAACGCCGTCGTCGGCTGGATCGTCGTCAAGGTGAGCAAGCGTGTCGTCAAGAAGAAGGCGGCGGACGTCACGCCGAGCGCGAAGACCGGCGGCGCGGCGGCCGGCGCGCTCGCAGCGATCGGCGGCGCACTCCTCTTCTGGCGTAAGCGCTCCGGCAGCACCGACGAGTGACCGACATCTTTCGGCCGGCGATCGCCGACCTCGTCCCGTACGAGCCGGGCAAACCGGTCGAGGAAGTGCAGCGGGAGCTCGGACTCGAGCGGGTCGTCAAGCTTGCCTCGAACGAGGGGCCGTTCCCGCCCTTCCCGGCGGCGCGCGAGGCGATCGCCCGCGCGACCGAGGGCCTCAACCGCTATCCGGACGGCGGCGCGTGGGAGCTGCGGTCGCGACTCGCCGAGCACCACGGCGTGCGGCTCGAGGAGATCGTCGTCGGCGCGGGCGCCGACGCGGTCATCGACCTGCTTTCGCAGGCGGCGCTCGATCCGGGCGACGAGATCGTCTGCGGCTGGCCGTCGTTCCCGAGCTATGTCCTCGACGCGGCGAAGCTCGGTGCCGTCGCACGACGCGTCCCGCTGCGCGACGACGCGTACGACCTCGACGGTCTCCTCGCGGCGATCGGCCCGCGGACGAAGCTCGTCTACGTCTGCCACCCGAACAACCCGACCGGCACGGGCAACCCGCGCGACGAGCTCCTCGCGTTCTTCGATCGCGTGCCCGAGCACGTCCTCGTCGTCCTCGACCAGGCGTACTTCGAGTACATCGACGATCCCGGCTACGCCGACGGAATCGAGGAGATCTTCAAGCTGGGCCGCCGCGTCGTCGTCCTGCGCACGTTCTCGAAGATCTACGGGCTCGCCGGCCTCCGCGTCGGCTACGGCGTCGCGCCGGAGGACGTCGTCGTCGCGACGAGCAAGGTCCGCCGGGCGTTCGACGTCACGGCGAGCGCGCAGGCGGCCGCCGTGGCGAGCATCGGCGACGAAGCGGAGCTCGCCCGGCGCCGCGCCCTGAACGCCGAGGGTCGAGCGTTTCTCGAGGCCGCCGTGCGCTCGCACGGGCTCGAGCCCGCCGGGCCGGCGCTCGGGAACTTCATCTACGTCGAGGTCGGCGACGGCCGAGCCGTCTTCGAGCGGCTGCTGCGCGAAGGGGTCATCGTGCGCCCGCTCGCGGGGTTCGGGGCGCCCACTGCGATCCGGATCTCGGTCGGCACCCCCGAGGAGAACGAGCTCTTCGCCGCCGCGCTCGGACACGTCCTTTCGGGCGTCTCGTCATAGCAGCTGCCCCGTGTTAACGTCCCGCGGGCCGTGCCCGCGTTGAGACAGCTGCAGCCGTTGCGGCTGCCGGCCTTCCGCCTGCTCTTCCTGTCGACCCTCACGTCGAGCTTCGGCTCGCTGCTCGCTGCGATCGCCCTCGCGATCGACGTCAAGGACCGCACGAACGCCGGCGTCTGGGTGGGTGCCGTGCTCGTCGTCGAGTTCGTGCCGATGATCCTCGTCGGCCTGACGATGGGGCCGCTGATCGACCGGCTGGAGCGGCGCAGGCTCATGGTCGTGGCCGATCTCGTCCGCGCGGTTGCGTTCTGCGGCCTGCCGTTCGCGACGAGCGCCGCGCAGATCGTCGTGCTCGCCGGCGTCGTCGGCCTCGCGAACGGGTTTTTCCAGCCCGCCGTGTACGCCGGCCTGCCGAACCTCGTGGCAGCCGAGGAGCTGGCGGAGGCGAACGGCCTGCTCCAGACGGTCGAGAACCTCAGCTGGGCGATCGGGCCGGTGCTCGGCGGTCTGCTCACCGCGGCGACGAGCCCGCACACCGCGTATTGGATCAACGCGGCGTCGTTCTTCGTCTCGGCTGCGCTGATCGTGCGCATCCCCCGCGAGCGGCTGCAGAGCGCGATCGCGCTGACGCGCGGCCACTGGACGGATCTGAAGGACGGCTTTCGCGCGGTCGTCCGCTCGCGCGCGCTGCTGGCCGTGCTGCTCGCGTGGGGGATCGCCGGTCTCGGCGTCGGCAGCATCAGCGTCAGCGAGGTCTTCCTTGCGAAGAACACGTTCGGCGCCGGCGACTTCGGCTACGGGCTGCTGTTCGGCGGCATCGGCACGGGGCTCGTGCTCGGCAGTTTCTGGAGCAGCACCTTCACGAGCCGCTTCGGCGTCGCGAAGACGTACGGAGTCGCGATTGCCGTCATGGCCCTTGGGTTCGGGGCCGCCGGAGTCAGTCCGAACGTGTGGGTCGCCGCTGCCTGCTGCGTCGTCGGCGGCCTGGGCGACGGCGTCGCGATCGTCTGCAACGCGCTGCTCGTGCAGCGCGGTGCCGCCGACGAGGTGCGCGGCCGCGCGCTCACCGTCCTGATGAGCGGCACACGGCTCGTGCAAGCGGTCTCGACCGTGCTCGCGGGGGCGTTGATGCCGGCCGGCGGCGCCCGCTGGGTGTTCGTCGCAGGCGCAGCGTCATTCCTCGTCGCGGCGGTCGTCGGCTACGGGCTCGCGCGCGAGCCGGCGCGTGCACCCGCCCCCGCGCCTGCCGGGTAACTAGCCTTCGCGCCGTGGCCGGACGGCGCGACTGGACCCGGGAGACGCTCGCCGCCGGCGTCCGTGACGGCGACCGGCGCGCCCTCGCCCGTGCGATCACGCTCGTCGAGAACCGGGACGAGCTCGCGTACGCCGCCGTCGCCGACCTCTATCCGCAGACCGGCAACACGTACGCCGTCGGGCTGACGGGGCCGCCCGGCGTCGGCAAGTCGACCTTGATCTCGTCGCTCGTCCGGCTCGTCCGCGACCGGGACGGCACGCAGGTCGGCGTCATCTCGGTCGACCCGTCGAGCCCGTTCTCGCAGGGTGCGCTGCTCGGCGACCGCATCCGGCTTGCAGACCACTTCCTCGACCCCGGGGTCTTCATCCGCTCGATGGGGACGCGCGGGCACCTCGGCGGCCTGGCGGAGGCGACGCTGCAGGCGCTGCTCCTGCTCGACGCAGCCGGGAAGGAGCTCGTCTTCCTCGAGACGGTCGGCACCGGGCAGAGCGAGGTCGAGGTGATCGGAATCGCCGACACCGTGCTGCTCGTGCTCATGCCGGGCTCCGGCGACTCGGTGCAGGCCCTGAAAGCGGGGATCATGGAGATCCCCGACGTGATCGCGATCAACAAGATGGATCATCCCGCCGCGAAGACGATGCTGACCGAGGTGCGCTCGATCCTCAGGCTCGACCGCGACCGCGACTGGCAGCCGCCGATCGTGCTCACCGACGCGACGCGCGGCGAGAATGTGTCCGAGCTCTGGCAGAAGCTCCTCGACCACCGCGCGTACCTCGAGGAGTCCGGGCAGCTCGACGAGCGTCGCCGCCGCAACCTTGCCGGCGAGGTCTTCTCGGTCGCCTCCGCTCGCGCGAAGCAGCACATCGAGCATGCGGTGACCGACGACCCGGAGCTGCGGCGCGTGCTCGACGCCGTGCAGAGCCGCGAGCTCGACCCGCTGACCGCCGTCCGTGAGATCCTCGAGAAGGTGTTCAAGATTGACCGCAGCGCCTGAGCTCGGCGACATCGAAGCCGCGCGAAGGCGGCTCGACGGCGTCGCGAGGGTGACGCCCGTCTACGGCTCGGAGACGCTGTCGCGCGCGGTGGGGCGGGAAGTGCAGCTGAAGGGAGAGAACCTGCAGCGCACCGGTTCGTTCAAGATCCGCGGCGCGTACAACCGCATCTCGACGCTCGATGAGCGCGAGCGCGCGGCCGGCGTCGTCGCGGCAAGCGCGGGCAACCATGGACAGGCGGTGGCGTGGGCGGCGCGCGAGGTCGGCGCGCGGGCCCGGATCTTCATGCCGCAGGACGCTCCGATGGCGAAGGTCGACGCGACGCGCCACTACGGCGCCGACATCGAGCTGACCGGCCCGGCGATCGAGGAGGCCCTCGACGCCGCGCGGGCCTACGTCGAGTCGGACGGCGCGACGTTCGTGCATCCGTTCGAGGACCCCCGGGTGATCGCCGGCCAGGGGACGATCGGGCTCGAGCTCGCCGACCAGGTGCCGAACATCGAGACGGCGATCATCCCGATTGGGGGCGGCGGCCTCGCCTCCGGCATCGCGCTCGCACTGCGGGCCGCGAAGCCCGGAGTGCGGATCGTCGGCGTGCAGGCGGAGGGGACGCTCCCGGGCGGCTCCGGCTACACGATCGCCGACGGGATCGCAGTGAAGAAGCCGGGCGACCTGACGATGTCGATCCTCGACCGGGTGCTCGACGATCTCGTCTCGGTCAGCGACGAGGAGATCAGCGAGGCGATCGTCGTCCTGCTCGAGCGCACGAAGCTCGTCGTCGAGGGCGCGGGCGCCGTCGGCGTCGCCGCCCTGCTGGCCGGCAAGGTCGGCGGGACGGGCTGCGCCGTCCCGGTGCTCTCCGGCGGCAACATCGACGCGACGCTGCTCATCTCGGTCATGCGGCACGGCCTCGCGGTGGCGGGCCGCTACCTCGTCCTTCGCACGCGCGTGCCCGACCGGCCGGGCGAGCTCGCGAAGCTCCTGACGCTGCTCGCCCGGGAGCGCGTGAACGTCGTCGAGGTCGAGCACCAGCGCGAGGCAGCCGGGCTGCCCGTCGCCGAGACCGGCGTCGAGCTGACGCTCGTCACCCGCGATCCGGCGCACTGCGACGAGATCATGGCGACGATGGCGCAGCTCGGGTACCCGGCCGAACGGCTGACGTGATGCCGTCCGAACAGGAACAGCTCCGCGTCGCCGACGAGGGGCCGCACGAGCGGGATCCGATCCACATCGCCCTCAGCGCAGGTGCCCCGCCCGGCGAGATCGACCCGGCGGACTGGGGCGGCGGAATCCCGCAGACGAACGGGGTCGCGCCGCGGATCCGTCTCGGCTCGCGCTGGGTGAACCTGCTGTGGCTCGTGCCGCTGTCGGTCGCGCTGCTGATCGTCCTCGTCGCCGTTGCGAAGGGTCTTCGCGATCAGCCCGCGATCGAGGCGTTCGTCCGGCGCCATCCAGGCACGCTCCGCAGTCCGCAGCGCTCCGCGATCGGCATTCCGGCGTGGGCGCGCTGGCAGCACTTCTTCAACCTCTTCTTCCTCATGTTCATCGTCCGCTCCGGGCTGCAGATCCTCGCCGACCACCCGAGGCTCTATCTCGACCGCAACAGCACGCCGGGCCGCGACTGGTTCCGCTTCCAGCGGCCGGTCCCCGCGGATCGGGTGTGGACCGCGAAGGAGGACTCGGTGCGGCTGCCGGGCTGGCTCGGGATTCCCGGGCTACGGCATTCGATCGGGCTCGCCCGCTGGTGGCACTTCGTCTTCGACTTGTTCTGGCTCGCGAACGGGGTTGTGTTCTACGTCCTGCTCTTCGATTCCGGTCACTGGCGGCGGCTCGTCCCACTCTCGTGGGAGGTCTTCCCGAATGCGGGCTCCGTATTGCTGCAGTACCTGTCGCTGAACTGGCCGCAGGACAACGGCTGGGTCGCGTACAACGGGCTCCAGCTGCTCGCGTACTTCGTGACGGTGTTCGTGGCGGCGCCGCTCGCGCTCGCGAGCGGCTTGCTGCAGTCGCCCGCGATCTCGAACCGCGTCCGGTTCGCCGGGCGGCGCCTCAACCATCAGGTTGCGCGCACGATCCACTTCTCGGTGCTCTGCTGGTTTCTCGGCTTCACGTTCATGCACACGGCGATGATCTTCACGACCGGCCTGCTGCCGAACCTCAACCACATCGACCTCGGCCGCAACGGCGGCGGCTGGGGCGGCTTCGCGGTGTACCTCGGCTGGATGGCGATCGTCGTGATCGCGTGGTGGGCGGCGACGCCGCTGACGCTGCGCCACCCCCGCCTCGTGCAACGGGTCGGGAACGCGATCACCGGGCCGGTACAGGGGCTGTTCGAGCATCTCGACCCTCGGCCGGGCGAATTCGAGGAGCGCGACATCGCGCCGCACCTCTGGCCGAACGGGAAGATGCCCGAGACCGAACAGTACGAGCAGATGGCGCGCGACGAGTTCGCGTCGTACCGGCTGCGCGTGTTCGGCTCGGTCGAGCGGCCGTGCGAGCTGAGCCTCGCCGAGCTCAGGGCTCTGCCACGCCAGGAGCAGATCACCGCCCATCACTGCATCCAGGGCTGGTCGGGCGTGGCGAAGTGGGCGGGCGTGCCACTGCGCGACCTCTGCGCCCGCGTCGGACCGAAGCCGGGGGTGCGCTACGCCGTCTTTTACTCGTTCGTGGAGGGCCCGGACGGCGGCCTCTACTACGACGCACATCTGATCGAGCACATGTACCACCGGCTGACGATCCTCGCCTACGAGCTGAACAACGAGCCGCTCGGGCTCGTCCACGGTGCGCCGCTCCGGCTCCGCAACGAGGTCGAGCTCGGCTTCAAGCTCGTCAAGTGGGTGCAGGCGGTCGAATTCGTCGAGTCGTTCGCCGAGATCGGCGGCGGTCACGGCGGCTACAACGCCGACCACGAGTTCTTCGGCTACCGCGCAGGCATATAGCGTCCTAGACTCGGCGGGTGCCGAGCTGTCACGTCTGCGGCCAGGACAACCCCGAGCTCGCCCGGTTCTGCCTCGCGTGCGGTGCGGCGCTGACCGCGGATCCGCCGCGCGAGGAGCGCAAGATCGTGACGGTGCTGTTCGCCGACCTCGTCGGCTTCACGTCGCGTGCGGAGCAGCTCGACCCCGAGGACGTCCGCGCAGTGCTGGCGCCGTACTGGGAGCGGCTGCGCTCGGAGCTCGAGAAGCGCGGCGGCACGGTGGAGAAGTTCATCGGCGACGCCGTCATGGCGCTCTTCGGGGCACCGGTCGCCCACGACGACGATCCGCTGCGGGCGGTCGGGGCCGCGCTCGCGATCCGCGACTGGGCGCGCGACGAGTCCGACGTGCAGGTGCGCATCGCCGTCAACACGGGCGAGGCGCTGGTACTCCTCGGCGCGCGCCCCGGGGAGGGCGAGGGCATGGCCGCCGGCGACGTCGTCAACACGGCAGCCCGGTTGCAGTCGGCGGCGCCGGTGAACGGCGTCCTCGTGGGCGAGACGACGTACCGCGCGACGCGTGACGTGATCGAGTACGTTGAGCGCGACCCCGTCTCGGCAAAGGGCAAGGCCAAGCCGGTGCCGGTGTGGGAGGCCGTGCAGCTGCGGTCACGGCTCGGCGTCGACGTCGAGCGCGGCATGTCCCTGCCGCTCGTCGGGCGCGTGCGTGAGCTGTCGGTGATCGTCGACGCATTCGAGCGCGCGCGGTCGGAGCGCGAGCCGCAGCTCGTGACGCTCGTCGGCGTGCCGGGGATCGGCAAGTCGCGGCTCGTCGGCGAGTTCTTCTCGCGCCTCGAAGGACAACCCGATCTCGTATGGTGGCGTCAGGGTCGTGCCCTCCCGTACGGCGAGGGAGTGAGCTTCTGGGCGCTCGCCGAGATGGTCAAGGCGCAGGCGGGGATCGCAGAGAACGACACCGGCGCCGTCGCCGAGGAGAAGCTGCGCGCGAGCGTGCACGCGCTCGTCGACGACGAAGACCGAGCCTGGGTCGCCGAGCACCTGCTGCCGCTCGTCGGCGTCGAGCGGCACGGGGGCGGGGGCGGGGGCGGCGAGAGCCTGCCGGCGTGGCGACGGTATTTCGAGGGGCTCGCCGAGCAGCGCCCGCTCGTGCTCGTGTTCGAGGACATGCACTGGGCGGACGAGGGTCTGCTCGATTTCATCGACCATCTCGTCGACTGGGCGAGCGGCGTGCCGTTGCTCGTGCTCGCGACCGCCCGGCCGGAGCTGCTCGAGCGGCGGCCGGCGTGGGGCGGGGGCAAGCTCAACGTCTCGACCGTCGCGCTCACGCCGCTGAGCGACGACGAGTCGGCGCAGATCATCCACGGCGTCCTCGAGCAGGCCGTCCTGCCGGCGGAGATCCAGACGACCCTGCTCGACCGCGCGGGGGGCAACCCGCTGTACGCCGAGCAGTTCGCGCGTCTCTACATGGAGCGCGGGTCAGCGGAGGACCTGCCGTTGCCCGAGACCGTCCAAGGCCTGATCGCTGCGCGAATCGACGGGCTCCCGCCCGACGAGAAGCGTCTGCTGCAGGAGGCGGCGGTCCACGGCAAGGTGTTCTGGGCCGGCGCGCTCGCCGGTGACGACGTCGAGCAGTCGCTCCACTCGCTGGAGCGGAAGGGCATGCTGCGCCGGGAGCGCCGCTCGGCCGTTGCGGGGGAGACGCAGTACGCGTTCCGGCACGTGCTCGTGCGCGACGTCGCCTACGGCCAGATCCCGCGGGCGGCGCGGAGCGAGAAGCACCTGCGAGCCGCCGACTGGATCGAGAGCCTCGGCCGGGCCGACGACCAGGCGGAGCTCGTCGTGCATCACCTGCTCACCGCAGAGGAGCTCGCCGGCGGCGGCGGCGGGCCTTCCGAGCGCACCCGCCTGGCGCTGCGCCGCGCCGGCGAGCGGGCGGTCGCGCTCGGCGCCTTCCCGGCGGCGGAGCGCTATTTCGTGCAGGCGCTCGTGTCGTGGCCTGAGGACGATCCCGACCGGCCACACCTGCAGGCCGCCCATGCGAGGGCGCGGTTCCGTTCCGCGGGCGACGACGCGCCGCTCGGGTCTGCGATCGAGGCGCTCGAGCGTGCGGGGCACGTGGAGGCCGCCGGCGATCTGAGCGCCTTCACGGCAAACGCCCTGTGGTATCTCGGGAAGGCAGCCGAGGCGGACGCCGCAGTTGCGCGCGCGCGGGCGCTGCTCGCCGGCCAGCCGCCGTCCCCGGCGCTCGCGGCCGTGCTCGCCGAGAGCGCGCGACTCGCCACGTTCCAGGGGCGCTACGACGACGCGGCGGCAGAGAGCGCCGAGGCGATCGAGCTCGCGACGCGATTCGGCCTCGAGGAGCTCCAGGCGGGCCTGCTGGCGACGAGTGGCGTCCTGGCGCTCGTCGACGGTGAGCTCGCCGAGTCGTGCCGGCTGTTCGAGGCTGCGGTCGAGCTCGCACCGCCCGGCAGCCCGGCGCTGTTCCGGGCGCTTGCGAATCTCGGAACGGTCGCGATCACCGAGGGCGACGCGGCCGCGTGGGCGCCCCGGCATGCCGCTGCGGTCGAGGCGGCGACCCGGTCGGGCGACAAGCCGAACCTGCTCTGGCTCGAGGCAGCCGGGATCGACGACGCGTTCAGAACCGGACGCTGGGACGAGACGCTCCGGCGTGCCGATGCGTTTCTGGCGAGCGGGCGTCATTACGTCGAGCGCAGCGTGATGCTGGTGAAGGCGCAGATCCTCGCGAGTCGCGGATTCACCGATGACGCGCTCGCGCTGCGGGACGGTGCGCTCGAGCGTCTGGCCGGCACGACCGACATCCAGGCCTCGATTCCGACCTTGTTTTCTGCGGCGTGGGTGTCGCTCATCGTCGACGACGAGGCGCGTGCGGCCGAGCTCGTCCGGCAGGTTCTGCCGATCGTCCAGGCCACCCGTCATCGCGCGCCGGGAGTCGGCGCGTCGGAGATCGTGACGGCGATGCGGGTCGGCGACGCCGACGATTGGATCGCCCACCACGCGAGGCACGCCGAGACCCGCCGCGTGCTGGCCGCCCTCGCGCTGCTGGCCGGGCGCTGGACCGAGGCCGCCGATCTCTGGGCGAGAGTGTCGCCGTACGACGAGGCGATAGCCCGCCTCCACGGCGCACGGGAGCTCGTGGCCGCCGGCCGCCGCGCCGAGGCCGACGTGCAACTGCAACGGGGGCTCGCGTTCTTCCGCGCAGTCGGCGCCACGCGGGTCGTCCGGGGCGCCGAAGCGCTGCTCGCGGCAGCGTCGTAGCTACGTTCCGCCGCAGCGGCGGAACGAGTACGTCTCGCCGCGCCAGGTCGCGACGCCGCCGCCGAGCACCGGCCGCGCGTCGACGCCGACAGAGCGCAGCACGCTTGCCGCCACTGCTGCGCGTGCGCCGCTCTCGCAGATCGTCACGATCGGCAGCTCGTCGCACAGGCCGTTCTCCGCGGCAGCGCGCACGTTGCGATATGGCAGGTGCGTGCTGCCGGGAATGAATCCGTCGTCGCGCTCGCTCGTCTCCCGGACGTCGAACAGCCGGATCTCGCCCGCCGCGAGACGCCGCTCGAGCTCGTCCAGCGTCACCGGCTCGGTCGCCTCGTCGCTGCCGGCTTCGCGCCAGCCTGCGAGATCGAAGAGCGCAACCGCGTGCAGTCGCGCTGCCGCTTGCTCCGCCTGCTCGCCGCTTGCGGCCTCGATGAGGATCGGGCGACCCGGCGGCAGCACGAACGCCGACTTCGTCCCGAACGAGGAGCCGTCGACCGGGACGTTGATCGCGCCGCGCCGGTGGGCGAGCGCGAACGCGTCGGCGTCGCGGACGTCGAGGACGACGGCGCCGCCCGCGTCGTGCACCTGCGCGAGCGGCGGCCGGGCAGCGACGAACGGCCCTCGATTCAGCTCGACGATCGTGCCCATGTTCGGTGGCCGCGGCGGCTGCGGACCGGTGGCGCGGCACATGAACTGCTCGTGCGTCGCCACGAGTGCGGCGTTCTGCTCGCGCTCGCGGCCGATCGTCGTCGAGCGGGCCGGGCTGAGGTTTGCGCCGCACAGGGAGCCTGCGACATGCCCCGGGTACACGGTGAGCCCGTCGCCCAGGCCGGCGAGCCGGTGCAGCGAGCGAAAGAGGTCGTCCGCCCCCTCAGCTGCGTCGACCGCGAGATCCGGACGTGCGGCGTCGCCGACGAACAGCGAGTCGCCGGTGAGCACCGCCGTGGCCGCGCCTTGCTCGAGGACTTCGATCGCGCAGTGCTCCGGCCGGTGCCCGGGCGTGTGGACGATGCGCAGGACGACGTCGCCGAGCTCGATCTCGTCGCCGTCGTGCAGCGGGTCGTGGGGGAACGCCGCCCCGGCAGCCTCGTGCACGCGGACGGGTATCCGGTGCTCGAGCGCCAGCCGCCCGTGCCCGGAAACGTGGTCGGCGTGCGTATGCGTCTCGAGCACGAGCTTCAGCTCGACGCCGTGAGCGCGGCACGCATCCAGGTACCGCTCGATTGCGTATGCGGGATCGATGACCGCTGCGACCCCGGCCTGCTCGTCGCCGACGAGATACGAACCGCATCCCAGGTCGTCGTCGACGAACTGCCGAAAGAGCACGTCGCCGACGCTAGCAGCGAGCGCGGCTATATCTCCTGAAGTGAAGGTGCTGCTCGCCGCCGTCCTCGCGGCCCTCGTCTTGCCGGCGGTTGCCGCGGCTCACGCGAGCCTCGTGCGCACCGGGCCGGCGGACGGCGCCGTCCTCGCGCGCGCCCCGGCCGCGGTGCGCATCGTCTTCGACGACGTGGTCGAGCCTGGGCCGGGAATCGAGGCGGTGCGGAACGGCGGCGGCTCGGTCCTGGCCGGCAAGTCGCGGATCGCCGGTGGCAAGACGCTCGTCGTGCCGTTGCGAAGGGGGCTCACCGACGGCGACTACACCGTCCGCTGGGCGATCGTCTCGGACGACGGCCATCTCGAGTCGGGTGTGCTCGCGTTCGCCGTCGGCCTCGGACGCGCCCGGCCGGTCGCGACGCTCGGAGCCGAGGCGACCGGGGCGCGCCCCGCCGACGTGATCGCGCGGTGGCTCTTCCTCGCCGGAATCCTCGGGTCGGTCGGCATCGCGCTCTTCGCGCTCGTCACGAGGACACGCGACGACGAGCGGATCGCGCTCGTGCTCGCGACCACAGCGGTGGTTGCGGCGCTCGGCGCCGCCGACGAGTCGCACCGCGCCGGGCTCTCGACCCGGGCGGGGACAGCCCTCGTCGTCGGCTCGGCGGCGGCAATCGTCGTCGCGCTCGTCGCGGCGGCCGCGACGCTCGACCGGCGCGCGCTGCGCCCGGCTGCTTTGCTCGCGCTCCTGCTCGTCCCGGTGCCGACCACGGCCGGGCACGCGCTCGACCAGGGCCTGAGCCGGATCAACGTCGCCGCCGACATCCTCCACGTCGCGGGCGCGTCTGCATGGGTCGGCGCCCTGCTCGGGTTCGCCGTCACGCGCCGTCGCGAGCTGAGGCTCGTCGCCGTCGGCGTCGCGCTGCTCGCCGTGACCGGCGTCGTGCGCGCCGTCTACGAGCTGCCCCACGTGAGCCAGCTCTGGGGCACCGGCTACGGACGGGCGCTGCTCGTCAAGACCGGGATCCTGCTCGTCGCGCTCGCGTTCGGGGCGCGCCGGCGCCAGCGGATCGAGCTCGTCCTCGTCGCCGGCCTCGTCGTCGCCGTGGCGGTGCTCGTGCTGCAGCGGCCCGGAAGAAATGTCGCACCGGCTGCACGCGCCGCGGTCCCGGTCGAGGCGCAGCGCGCACCCCCGCGGCCGCCGGCTGACGCGGTGATCGCCGCTCGCGCGTCCGGGCCTTACGGGGTCGCGCTCGAGTCCGAGCCGCGGCGGCTCACGGTCGTCGTCCTCTCGCCGTCGGGCGGCGGCGCGAGCGGGCTCGGCGTCACGATCGACGGCCGGCGAGCCGAGCCGTGCGGTCCGGGCTGCTACCGGGTCGACGGCGTCCACGGCGACGACGTCGACGCCGTCGTCGCGGGCCGGCTCGTCCGCCTACGCGCCCCGGCGGCTGCGCCGGTCGCGGCCGCGGACGTGCGAGAGCTCGGGGTCCGCTTCCGCGCGCAGCGCGGTGTCTCGTTCGTCGAGCGCCTGGCCTCGGGGCCGGGGCACGCGATCACGGCGCGCTGGCGGCTCGAGTCGCCCGACCGCGTCGGCTACGCCATTGCCGGCGGGTCGCAGGCGATCGTGATCGGCGCGCGCCGCTGGGATCGCGACACGCCGGGCGGCCGCTGGGTCGAGTCGCCGCAGTCGCCGCTCCGCCAGCCTGCGACGCAGTGGCGGGCCGTCTCGAACGCCCACCGCGTCGGTCCCCGCACGATCACGTTCGCCGATCCCACGGTGCCGGCGTTCTTCTCCGTCGAGCTCGCACGCGACGGCCGGCTGCGGCTGCTGCGGATGACCGCCGCCGCGCACTTCATGACCGACCGCTACGTCAACTACGACTCGGCGCGTGCATTACGTCCTCCTCGTTGAGCAGGCGGAGGATGTAGTAGCCGATCGCAAGGAGGAAGACGAGCGTTTGCTCGGCGTTCATCAGGATCCCGCCGAGATTCTGGTCACGCGCGGGCGACAGGCCCCACAGGCGCGGCGTGTGGACGTAGAACGAGTAGAGCGGCCGCGTCGAGAAGATGAGCGCGAGGCCGAGGAACGACGAGGCGACGAAGCCGACGCCGAGATACGCGAGCGCGGCCGGCGGCGGCAGCCGTTTCGAGACGAGCGGCCACCAGAAGAGCAGGCCGCCGGCGATGAGCAGCGCGTGCTCGATCTGCAGCGGCCACGCGTCGCGCAGCGCCCAGTCGTAGAAATTCGCCGCGTGCGTGCCGTACCAGGCCAGCAGCCACGCGGGTAGCGCGTACCGCGCGCGGATGCGCCACGCGCCGTGCTCGTTCAGCCAGTCGCGCATGCGCGGCGTCAGGCCGAGCAGGAGCAGCAGCGGAGCGATATCGGCGATCAGCCCGTTCTGCAGCAGATGGACGAGCAGGAGCCGGGTCGCGGCCACGGTCTCGAGCGGCGAGTTGAGCGAGCCCGCGATCAGCACGAGCCCGAGCAGATAGACACAGACGCGCCACCGTTCCGGACGACGGTCGCGCGCGGCCCGAGCGTAGACCGCCGCGGCCGCAACCGCGAGGGCGAGGAACGGCCACTCGAAGGTGAAGCTCCAGGCGCTCATGCGATCGCCGGCCGGTGCGCGCGGCGCAGCCGCGGACGCAGCAGCACGAACGCGAGCGTCCCGAGCGAAACGATCTGCTCGGCCATCATCACGACGCCGGCGAACTGCTGCTGCCTGAGGCTCGGGTAGGCGGGATAGAGCGGGTGGAACGTGAAGACGAGCACGTCCGTCAGCACCTGGCCGGAGGCGAACATCGCCGCCGCGAGCGCGACCCGCCGGCCTGCGGTGCGCCGCTCGTCGAGCAAGACGGACCACGCAAGGAGGCCGGCGATCGACCAGCAGGCGTGCTCGCCGTAGTGGACGTAGTCATGCCGGACGGCGAGGTCGTACAGGTACGGCACGTGCCAGACGGCGAGGTTCGCGGCCCAGACCCCGTAGGCGACCCGCGGCCGGAGGAGGGTCGAGAGCAGCGTGCGCAGCGGGCTGCGCGCGAGCGGGGTCAGCACGGCGGGCGGGAGCAGGAAGACCGAGAGGGGGCCTCGCGTCGCCAGCACGAGCAGCGCCGGCGCGAGATCGCCGATCACGACGTGCTGGGCCATGTGAGCCGTCAGGTTCTCGTCGGCGAGCCCGTCGAACGGGGCGAGCGCGAGCACGATGAGCGCGATCCCGAGCGCGAAGAGCCCGACCCGCCGCCACGACGCGAGGTCGGGCCGGCCGCGCCGGCGCAGCCGCACGACGGCCTGCGCGAAGAGCAGGCTCCCGAGCGCGCAGAGCGCGATGACGGCGATTACAACCCCAGGCGTTTCGCGATGACCATCCGCTGTACCTCGTTCGTGCCTTCCCCGATTTCGAGGATCTTCTGGTCACGGTACAGGCGGGAGATCGCGAACTCCTCCATGAAGCCGTAGCCGCCGTGGATCTGCAGCGCGGAGTTGACGGCGCGGTTCGACAGGAGGCCCGTGTAGAGCTTGGCCTGCGCGGCGGCGAGCCCGAACGGCTTCCCCTGGTCCTTGAGCCAGGCGGCGCGGTAGACGAGCTGGCGGCCGGCCTCGATCTCGGTCGAGAGGTCGGCGAGCTGGAACTGCACCGCCTGGAACTTCGAGATCGGCCGGCCGAACTGCTGCCGCTCCTGCGCGTAGGCGAACGCGAGGTCGTATGCGCCCTGTGCGAGGCCGACGCCCATCGCGGCGACCGAGATCCGGCCGCCGTCGAGGATCTGCATGAACTGCGCGAAGCCGTTGCCGAGCGGGCCGAGCAGGTTCTCCTCGGGCACCGCGCAGTCGGCGAACGACAGCTCACGTGTGTCGGATGCGTGCCAGCCGAGCTTGTGCATCGGCTCCGAAATGTCGTAGCCCGGCGTCCCGTTCGGGACGATGATGTTCGAGATCTCGTTCTCGCCCGTGGCCGCTGTGATCGTCACGCACGCGCTGATGTCGGTACCGGCGTTCGTGATGAAGATCTTCGAGCCGTTGACGATCCACTGCCCGTCACGCAGTTCGGCGCGGGTGCGCGTGGCGCCCGCGTCGGAGCCCGCGTTCGGCTCGGTGAGGCCGAACGCGCCGAGCCCTTCGCCGGAGGCGAGCCGCGGCAGCCACTCCTGCTTCTGCCGCTCGTCGCCGAACAGATAGATCGGCATCGTCCCGAGCGACGTGTGCGCGGCCATCGTGATCGCGACCGACGAGTCGATCCGCGTCAGCTCCTCGACGGCGATCGCATACGACACCGTGTCGGCGCCCGCGCCGCCGTACTCCTCCGGGATCGGGATGCCCATCAGCCCGAGCTCCGCGAGCTCCGCGACGAGCTCGTACGGGAAGCGCGACTCGCGGTCGAGCTCCTCCGCGACCGGGGCGACCTTCGTCTCGGCGAACTCGCGGACGGTCGACCGGAGGAGCTGCTGCTCTTCGGTCAGGTCGTAGTTCACGTGAGGCCCGACGCCAGCTCGGCGATCAGCCGCACGCCGTAGCCGGTGCCGCCGGGGACGCGCAGGTAGTCGCCGCGCGACCGCTCGAGGAAACCGGGCCCCGCCATGTCGACGTGCGCCCACGGCCCGTCGCCCGCGAACTCCTCGAGGAACTTCGCCGCGAGCACGGGAGAGCCCTGGCGCAGCGTCGACCCGTTCTTCATGTCGGCGTACGCCGAGTCGATGTAGCGGCGGTAGCGGTCGTGCAGCGGGAACCGCCACGCGAGGTCGCCGCTGCGGTCGGCCGCAGCGCGGATGCGGTCGCTCCAGTCCTCGTCGTTCGTGAAGTAGCCGGCGTAGAGATCGCCGAGCGCGAGCTCCATGGCGCCCGTGAGGGTCGAGAGCTCGAGCAGGTGCGTCGCGCCTTCGCGGCGGGCGTACCACATGCCGTCGGCGAGCACGAGCCGGCCCTCGGCATCCGTGTTGATGATCTCGATCGTCTTCCCGTTCGCGGCGCGCAGGATGTCGCCGGGCCGGAAGGCGTCCCCGCCGGGCATGTTCTCGGCGGCCGCGAGGACTGCGACGGCGCGAACCGGGAGCTGCAGGGCTGCGATCGCGCCGATGCCGTGCAGCGTGCCCGCGCCGCCGGCCATGTCGCCCTTCATGTCCTCCATCTTCGCGCCGGGCTTCAGCGAGATGCCGCCCGTGTCGAACGTGATCGACTTGCCGACGAGGCCGAGCACGACGCCCGTCGTCGTCTCCGGCGGCTCGTAGCGCAGGACGATCAGCCGCGGCTCGTTGCGGCTGCCGCGGCCGACGGCGCTCAGCGCGCCCATGCCGAGCTCGTCGAGCTCGCGCGTTCCGAGCACCTCGCACGTCAGGTGCTCGTGCTCGCGCGCCAGCTCCTTCGCGTGTTCGCCGAGCGTGTGCGGGTTCAGCTCGTTCGGCGGCATGTTCGCGAGGTCGCGGGCGCGGTTCGTCCGCTCGGCGAGGAGCGAGGCGCGCTCGGCCGCGTCGCGCAGCTTCTGGTCGTCGAAATGGCCGATCACGATGCGCTCGATCTGCCGCGGCCGCTTGGCGGGATCCTCCGTCTTCCACGCGCCGGGCGAGTAGCCGCCGATGATCACGCCCTCGACGAGCGCCGCCGCCTGCTCGGGCAGCGGGAGCGGCAGCGAGTCGTCGAGCAGGAGGTCGAGCGTGCCGCCGACCCGCGCCAGCGCTGCCGCTGCGGCGGCGCCGGCCGTCCGGAGTGCGTCGGCGTCGACCTCGTCGTGCTCCCCGACCCCGACCGCGACGACGCGCGGCGCCTGCAGCTCGCCGTCGAGATGGAGGAGGACGGCCTCGCCGCGATCGCCGCGCAGCTCGCCGCTCTCGGCGAGCGCCGTCAGCCGCCCGCGGAGCTTCTCGTCGACGATGCGCGCACCGTCACCGGTGACGCCGCCCCCGGAAACGGGCCTCGAGATGGGGACGGCGAGTGCGTCCGCCTGTGCCTGCCCGGGGAGGGCGATCTCGATCGGAACCCGACTCACGCCGCGGCGATGCTATCTAGAGTTGCCGGTTGAATCGCCGGTCAACGACGAAGGAGAGCCCGAGATGGCCGAGTCAGTGCAGGAGTTCTTCCAGAATCTCGAGTCCCGAGCCGACGCGTCGAAGACCGCCGGCATGACGAACTCGTACGTCTTCGACATCGACGGCGCCGGCCAGTGGAAGGTGGACGTGGACGACGGCAAGGTCAGCGTCAGCGAGGGCGGCGGCGACGCCGACTGCACGATTCAGGCGTCCCAGGAGGTCTTCGAGAAGATCGTCGCAGGCGAGCAGAACCCGACGAGCGCCTACATGACGGGCAAGCTGAAGGTGAAGGGCGACATGGGCGCCGCCATGAAGCTCCAGAAGCTGTTCTAGGCCCTCGACTCGCGCCTGCACTAATGCAGGCGCGAGTCGTTGCCGATAGCACGACCATGCTGCGGCGGCTTCTCGGTCTTCCTCGTGCTCATCGGTCGGTCCCGGCGAAGACGCTTCGCCGGTTCAACCTGGCCCAGCTCTCCTCGAGCTAGTCGAGCTAGTCGAGCTAGTCGAGCTCGACGAGCACGGCGCCACCGGCGACGCGGTCGCCGTCGGCGACGTGGACCGCGCGCACCGTGGCCTCGTAGGGCGCCACGATCGGGGT
Organism: Thermoleophilia bacterium; assembly: GCA_025925195.1. Classification (GTDB taxonomy): domain Bacteria; phylum Actinomycetota; class Thermoleophilia; order Gaiellales; family Gaiellaceae; genus Palsa-739. The sequence continues at coordinate 368 of JAICLU010000015.1, read as the reverse complement.
TTCCATCTTCATGGCCTCGAGCACGACGAGCGGCTGCCGTGCGGCGACGCGGTCGCCGGGCGCGACGAGGACGCTCAGCACCGTTCCCGGCATCGGCGCCGTCAGCGCGGACTGCTTCGCGGCGTCGCGGGCGGCGCCGGCCGTCTCGTCGACGTCCGGCGCAGGGCGGGGCTGCGGCGCGGGCAGATTCAGGCGCCAGGCGGCGGTCCACGGGGCCGGCGGCGCGGCCGTCGCGGTCTCGCCGAGCGGTGGATGCTCGGTGAGGAACGCCGTCGTGACGCGGCCCTCGCCGACGAGCGGGTGTGAGACGAGCCAGCGCAGGAAGGGCAGGTTCGTCGTCACCCCGCCGACCTCGGTGTCGCGGAGGG
>JAICLU010000019.1 GCA_025925195.1 Thermoleophilia bacterium | reverse complement strand
CGGTCACGTCGAGCGCGAACCGGTCGGCCTGGCGCTCGTAGCGGCGAGAGTAGGCGGCGAAGCACGGCGCCACGACTGCCCGCGCGGCGAGGACGAGCAGCACGGCGGTCGGCAGGTCCCCCGGCGTCGGCGTCCCGACGACGAGCCGGACGAGCACGACGACCGCCGCGGCGATCGCCATCCCGACCTCGCTGAACTTCGCGACGTGGCGGAGCCGGCGGTGACCGAGCTCGTGCGCGACGACGACCTCCACCTCCGGCGTCCCGACCGCCGCCAGCAGCGTGTCCCACACGACGACGCGGCGGGATGCACCGAGTCCCGAGACGTGGGCGTTCACCTTGGTCGTCCGCCGGCTCGCGTCGGCGACGAGCACCTCGCGCACGGGTGCGCCCGCCCGCTGGGCGAGCGCGCCGAGCCGTGCCGCCAGCCCGGCGTCCTCGAGCGGGCGGAACCGGTTGAAGAGCGGCTCGAGGACGACCGGGGCGACGAACGAGAGGGAGAGCGTGACGAGCGCGGCGCCGGCGGCGGCCGGCAGCACCCACCACGACGGCCACCGCCTGGCGAGCCCGACGACGGCCACCCAGGCCGCCGCCGCGAGGACGACGCCGATCGCCGATGCCTTGCCGCGATCGGCGAGCCAGCCCGCGAGGCTCTGCTGCGAGAAGCCCCACCGCCGCTCGCGGATCCAGCCGCTCCAGACGTCGAGCGGGAGCGAGACGAGGTCGAGGCCGACGACCACGATCGCCGCCCAGAGCGCCGACGCTCCCGCCCAGCCGAGAGCGTCGAGCCCGTCGCCGACCTCGCGCAGCGCGAGCAGCACGCCAACCGCCAGAGCAACGCGCGCGAACAGGAGGTAGTACCGAGGCCGGTGGTAGCGCGTCGCGCGCGCGACCTCCTCGTGAGAGAAATCTAAGGAGTTCAAGTCGGCGTACCGAGGGTACGGAAATGCACGTCTACACTGGCGGGCTATGGCGGTAGCCGAGATCACCACGGGAGCGCTGCGGTCGAGCGAGGAGTCGATCGCGCTCGCGAGCCAGCTGCGGCGCCTGACCCGGGTGGCGACGGCCGTCGCGCTCCTGACGAGCCCGGCGGCGTACTTCTGGTTCCACCACTCGGTCCGCCTGAGCGTCGGCAAGTCGATCCTCGTGACGGCGATCTGCGTGATCGCGTTCCGCGGCCTCGTCGACCTGCTGATCCGGCGCGTCATCCCGTGGCCGAGCCTCTTCGGCACCGAGGACGCCCGCCTCCGCGAGGAGGACGTCGTCAACCGCCGCCGCTCGTGGACGTGGCGGTTCTACTTCCGACTCGCCGGCTTCTTCGCCACGTTCATCACGATCGCGTGGCTGTACCGCTATTTCACGGCGCCCGCAGGGACGTCGGTCACGTGGCTCGGGAGCGCCGGGCACTACCTGACGAAGTTCGGTCACCTGGCGCAGAGCGGCGCGTTCTGGATGCAGATCGTCGTCGTCTTCTTCCTGTTCCTCGCGAACTTCCTGATCTTCATGGGGCCGATGATGCTGATGGGCATCTCGCAGATCCGCGGCTACGAGCCGGGCGACGCCGAGTGGGGCGTGAAGCTCGAGCACGTGCGCGGCCAGGCCGAGGCGAAGGAGGAGGTGCGGCGGATCGTCACGCTATGGCAGTCCGGCGAGGCGTTCGAACGCGCCGGCGGCAAGCGTGAGCGCGGCCTGCTCTTCCTCGGCGCGCCGGGCACCGGCAAGACGATGCTCGCCAAGGCGATCGCGACCGGGTTCAACTCGCCGTTCGTGTCGATCCCGGGCTCCGGCTTCGCGCAGACGTTCATCGGCATCGACGCGCTCATCGTCCGCTTCCTCGCGCGGAAGGCGAAGAAGCTGGCGCGCAAGTGGGGCGGCCAGTGCATCGTGTTCATCGACGAGATCGACGCGGTCGGCATGCGCCGGCAGGCGCTCGGCCAGTCGATGACGGTCGTCGAGCCGGTTCGTCCGCTCTACGGCCCGCAGGGCGCGATCAACGCGAGCGGCGACCTGATCATCGAGAGTCGCGAGTGGCGCGAGCGGATGTTCGAGGCGCGCGCGCCGGAGCGGCGCTCGCCCTATCCGGCGTGGATGCAGAAGGTCGGGAACATCGTCAACCAGGGCGTCTTCCCCGGGATGATGGGCGGCGGCATGGGGCAGCTCGCGCTGAACCAACTGCTCGTCGTGATGGACGGCATCGACAACCCGCCCTTCATGCGCCGGTTCGTGACGAACAAGATCAACACGTTCCTCGACGCGATCTACTTCGTGCCGCGGCGCGTCGGGCGCATCAGCTTCCGGCTTCGCCCGCCGCGGCCGCTCGGCGCTCAGATCTACTTCATCGGCGCGACGAACGTCCCGATCGACCGCCTCGATCCGGCGCTCACCCGCCCTGGACGGATGGGTCGGCACGTCTGGTTCCGCACCCCGACGAAGGAAGACCGGAAGGACATCTTCGACCTCTACCTCGACCGCGTCGCGCACGATCCCGAGCTCGACAGCCCGGAGCGGCGCGACGAGATCGCGCGCATCACGAACGGCTACTCGCCGGCGATGATCGAGCAGATCTGTTCGATGGCGCTGACGAACGCGCACCACGAGGGGCTGCTCGCGTTCACGTGGAAGCACCTCGTCGACGGCATGACGGCGATCGAATCCGGCACCGCCGTCGGCGTGCAGTACGTCGAGCACGAGAAGCGCGCGACGGCGATCCACGAGGCGGGGCATGCGGCCGCCGCCCACGTGTATCGACCCGACCTCGAATCGAGCCGCCTGTCGGTGCGGATGCGCGGCCGGTCGCTCGGCCATCACCAGTCGTTCCAGCGCGAGGAGCGGTTCAGTGAGTGGCAGAACGAGGCGATGGGCGGCCTCGTGCACGTCCTCGGCGCGATGGCCGCCGAGCGCGTCTTCTACGACCAGAACACGAACGGCGTCGGCGGCGATCTCCAGAGCGCGACGCAGGACGCCGCGTGGATGGTGGGCACCTCCGGCATGGGGCCGAAGCACGTCGACCTGAAGAACGCGAAGTTCGCCGACGAGAGCGAGGAGCAGACGCGCGAGCGCATCATGAAACGGTTCGAGAAGATCGGACTGACGCTGATGAACCGCACCCGCGGCAGCGCCGACTTCGGCGGCGACCCGGTGGCCGCCGTGCTCGGCGATCCGTACAAGCGCGCGGCGGCGGCGCAGATCCTCGGGCAGGCCTATGTGACGGCCGAGAACTTCATCGCCGCGAACCGCCAGGCCGTGGAGCGCATCGCCGAGGCCGTGATCGACAAGGGCGAGCTCTACGGCGACGAGCTCGTCGCGCTCCTCGACAGCCAGAACCTCGTCAAGCCGGAGATCGACTACACGAAAGAGGAGACATGGCCGCAGATCTGACGAGCGCCGACGCTCCTCGCGCGCCGGAACCGGCGCCGCCCGCGCTCGGCCACCCGCACCGGCTGCGGTTCGGCCTCGTCTACCTCGGCCTCGCGGCCGTGCTCGGTCTCGCGATCGCAGGCGTGGCGCTCTACGCGACCGACTCGATCCATCCCGGCCCGAAGTGGTCGCTGTGGAAGCCGAACGGCGGCGGCCTGGGTGCGGCGAAGCAGATCGCGGCGCACGTCGCGCCGGCGTACCGGCTCCCTGACGGCAACCAGATCGTCGACGTGATCCCCAAGGGCCCGGCGGTGTCGTCGGGTGGGACGACCGTGCCGATCCCGTTCATCGTCACGCGCGGCCCGAAGGGGAAGGTCGACCAGATCACGCAGGTGAGCGACGGCGACACGCTGACGTTCTCGCTGTGCGGGCTCGGCGCGTCGTGCTCGATCGCGACCGGGAAGCCGACGGTGCAGCGCGGCACGCTCGTGCGCCGCGAGATCCTGGAGCTCGCGCTCTACACGTTCAAGTACGTCAGCGGCGTCAAGCACATCGTCGCGTTCCTGCCGCCGCCGAAGGGCACGCAGCCGACGTATGTCGTGTATCTGCAGAAGGACGACCTGAAGGCACAGCTGAAAACGCCTCTGACGCGGACGCTCTCGCCGAAGGTGCCGTTGCCGACCCAGATCACCGCGAAGGACCAGCAGCAGGTCGACGCCCTCACGGAGTCGCGCACGTACAAGTTCGGGTTGTCACAGACACAGCAGGGCGACGCCGTGCTCGTGCTCGATCCGATCCAGGCGTAACCGCAAACAGCAGTCGGTCGTTTTCCATCCTGTAACCCACCCCTGCGGGCGGATTCCAAGGAGGCGAAACCGAACATGCTTCTACTCGTCGCACTGGCCATCCTGGCGCTCATCGCGTTCGGCGTTGGCTTCGTCGTGCACTGGCTGTTCATCGTCGCTGCCGTGATCGCGTTGATCTGGCTGATCAGCCTGTTCGCCGGCGGCGTCGGCCGCGCCGGCGCGCGTCGCTGGTAGTCGGCGCACCACGCTGACGTAGGACCCCGGGCGGCCCGATCTGGGCCGCCCGGCCCATTGCCGTTTCCGCTCGTACGCCGATACCTTGGGGGACGTGTCGCGCACCGACATCCTCCTCTGGATCGTCGCCCTCTTCATCCTCGAGGTGAATCACCTCAAGTGGATCTGGTGGGAGTTCTGGCAGTGCCGGAACTGCTCCGTCGCGCACAAGGACTGCGCCTGTGGCTCGACGAGCCACTGGGTCATGTACCTGTAACCTGGCCTCGCTTTCAGCTTCGGCCCCCATCGACTAGCGGTCCAGGTCACGGCCCTTTCAAGGCCGCAGCACGGGTTCGAATCCCGTTGGGGGCATGCGGGCCCGACAGCCGGGACGTGTGGGTACTCTTGTCAACACGAGAACCTCCGGCCCTGGCCGCAGGGACCGGAACATCGGGGACGCTCGCCAACGTCACATCCCGGGTTCTCGCTCGACGGCCCGGCTGATCAGCCGGGCCGTCGTCTTCCGTACCGGGACTCTGCGCAAGCCGCGTGGCATTTGCAGGTCGTATCGATATTGCTGTCAAGGTGTACGACCGGCGTGTCGATACACGGGACATGAACGACACCGCGACTGTCCGAGCTCCGATCGACTTGACCGCCGAGATCGCCGACGTCGGCCTTTATCTGGGCCAGGTCTGTCGAGTTGCGGGCATTTCGAAGATGCAGCTCAACTACTGGACGACGAAGGCTCGCATCCCGACGGCCGGCAACAAACAGCGCATCTACCATCGCCAGGCACTCGAAATGGTCGTCCTGATAAAGCGCGGCCTCGACAGCGGCCTCCAGCTCGCAGCGGCGATCGAAGCCGCGCGCGTTGCGGTGAACTAGACGCATCATTCGACCGTCGGTCGCAGCTGCGCTGTGACCGACGACGGCGCGAGGCGGCCTGCCGCGACGTCGATTAGGCTCTGGCCCGATGAGGTGTCTCGGCGCCGTCGCCGCTTCAGTCGTGTCCGCGCTCGCCGCGGCGGGCGCCGCCGGTGCGACCTCCGCGCCGCCGCTGCACGGCCTGCAGTCGAGCGTGCGCTTCGTGCCTGCGATGGTCACGCTGCGGAGCGCCGGGCACGGCGGCACCGTCTCCTGCAGCGCACACGCCCGCCGGGCGCGCGGCACGGTGGCGCGGTTCGAGCGGAAGCTCGCGCCGGTCGCGTGCGAGCAGCCGCCGCGCTCGAAGGTGCTCGACGGCGGGTTCTTCCTCGGCCGTTAGCCGACCGCCTCGTAGGCGTCCTCGACAACGCCCGCGATCTCGTCCCAGTCCACGTCGCCGTGCAGCATGACGCCGAGCCAGCCCCGGTGACCGACGTACGGCGGCCGGAAGAACTTTTCGGGGTCGCCGGCGACGAGCAGCTCCTGCACGCCCGGTGGGGCCGCGCACCAGATCGCGAACCGACCGTCGCCGTGATGGTCGTCGAGGAGCATGAGGAAGCACTTCTTGTCGCGGACGAAGAAGCTCGGGGCCCCGTGGCTCGGCCGCTCGGTCGTCTCGGGCAGCGTCGCGCGGATCGCGCGCAGCCGCTCGAGGGCAGCTTGCCGCCGGGCGGGGGTCGGATACGCCATCGAGTACCGTGTACCACGTCGCCGGGCGGTTAGCTCAGCTGGGAGAGCGTCTGCTTTACACGCAGAGGGTCGGCGGTTCGAGCCCGTCACCGCCCATCAGCAGCACCGTTTCGCGGCGACCGCCGCTCGGTACCAGTGAAGCGTGGCCGATCGCTCCGAGAGCCCAACGAGCCCGAACGGACGTCGCGTCCTCCTCTGGGTCTGGTTGCCGGCGCTCTTCGTGATCGCGCTCGTCGTCTGGCTCGTCGTTCGCGCCCTCTCGTAGGCGCTGCGACAATGGCGCGGTGGAAGCTGCGCACGTCTCCCTCCTCCGCTGGCTCCGCCGCCAGCTGCGGCAGCCCTCCCCGATCCGCGAGCGCCTCGAGGCCGCGATCGAGAACGACGACCCCGGCGAGGTGCGGCGGCTCGTGGCCCAGCTCCCGTTCAACGACGGCCAGCAGCGCAACGTCGACCAGCTGCTCGGGGCGTGGGAACGTACGCTTGCACCGGGGTCACCCGACACGGGCCGGTAGCTCAGCTGGTAGAGCAGGGGACTTTTAATCCCAAGGTCGCAGGTTCGAACCCTGCCCGGCCCATCATCGGAACGTCCTGTCGGCCGCAACCGCGCGGTCGACCGTCCTCCGGCCACCTAGGATGGAGATGTGCCCGCGCCTCCGCCGCCGCCGTCCACGACGGACGCATGAGCTGACGTGGAGCGCGTCGCCACGGTGGTCGTCGGGGCAGGCCATGCGGGACTCGCGGTCAGCAAGCTGCTCCGCGAGCGGGGCGCCGAGCACGTCGTGCTCGAGCGCGGCCGCACGGCCGAGCGCTGGCGGAGCGAGCGCTGGGACTCGTTCACCCTGCTGACGCCGAACTGGGCGACCTGGCTCCCCGGCTGGCGCTACGACGGCGACGACCCGGACGGATTCATGACCCGGTCCGAGGTCGTCTCCTATCTCGAAGGGTACGCGCGCTCGTTCGGCGCGCCGGTCCGCGAGGGTGTCGAGGTCGAGCAACTGTCGGCCGCGAACGGCGACGGCTACCGGCTGCGTACGAGCGGCGGCGAGCTGCTCGCGGACGCCGTCGTCATCGCGACCGGCCCCTTCCAGGCTCCCCGGCTGCCGGAGGTGGCCGGCGCGCTGCCGGACGACGTCCTGCAGCTCCACTCGAGCGCGTACCGGTCTCCCGGGGAGCTTCCGCCGGGGGCGGTGCTCGTGGTGGGCACGGGCGCGTCGGGTCAGCAGATCGCCGACGACCTGCTGCGGGCGGGCAGACGGGTCTACCTCTCGGTCGGGCGCCACCGGCGGGTGCCACGCCGCTACCGCGGCCGCGATCACTTTCGCTGGCTGGAGCAGGGCGGCTTCTACGAGCGGACGGCGGCAGACGTCCCCGCCGAGCAACGGCGGCGAGGTGCGTCGCCGGCGCTGACCGGCTACGACGGCGGGTACGACCTCGACCTGCGGCGGTTCGCCGCCGCCGGGGGCACGCTGCTCGGGCGCGTGCTCGGGGCGACGGACGGCCGGCTGATCCTCGACCAGGGCCTCGCCGCCTCCCTCGCGCAGGGCGACCGCGCCTACGACGACTTCGCCGCCTGGGTCGAGGGACGACTCGTTCGCTTCGAGGGCCCCTTCCCCGACCCGACGCCGCGCGAGCGCTTCCCCGACCCGCCCGAGCCGCCGGCCGAGCTCGATCTCCGCGCCGCCGGCGTCTCGACGGTCGTCTGGGCGACCGGCTTCCGTTCGGACTTCGACCGCTGGGTGAAGCTGCCCGTGCTGGACGCCGACGGCGAGCCTGTCCATCACCGCGGCGCAGCCGCCTGCACCGGCATCTACTTCGTCGGCCTGAACTGGCTGCACCGGCTTCGCTCGGCGTTCATCCGCGGGGCAGAAGAAGATGCCGGCCACGTCGCCGCGCTCCTGACCCGCTGACGTCGCGTCGGGGTGCGGAGCGCGTCGCCAGGCGCCCACCACTACCGTTCAGCCGGCGATGAGCTCCGAGCTGACCACGATCCTCGCCGAGGTGCGCGCCCAGATCGCGCGCGGTGACGAGCCCGACCCCGGCGCGCTCGAGGCGCGGATCCGGGCGCTCCCCGAGCACGACCGCGCGCTCGCTCAGCTGAACCGCCTGCTCGCCGTGCACCGCGCCAAGCGGTCGCTCGCAACCCCCGTCCCGGCCACACCGCAACCGCAGGCCCGGCGCGCTGCCGTGTATCGCGCCAAGCCGACGATCGCGGCCACGATGCCGGTACGTGCACGAGCTGCTGACGGCGTCGTCGTGCTCGAATGGGACGCGAGACCGGGCGTCACGCAGTGGGAGGCCCGCGTCAGCGAGCGGCCCGATGCGCGCTCTGCCTATCCCGACGGCGAACGGCGCGCACTCGACGCTCCCCGCCTCGAGCTGCACCTCGGCGAGCAGCCGAAGCGCGTCCACATCGCCGGCCGGAACGCCGCGGGGCGCGTCGTCGCGCGCGCGCTCGTGTCGGGCCTGACGAGCACGAACTGGAGCCAGCGCTGGCTGCAGCGGCCGACCGCGTCGTAGTACGTTCAGCACCCGAACGAAACCACGACGAAGAGGAGCCCGATGCCGCTCGTTTCCATGCGCCAACTGCTCGACGAGGCCGCCGCCGGCGGGTACGGCGTCGGCGCGTTCAACGTCAACAACATGGAGCAGATCCAGGCCGTCATGGAGGCGGCGCAGAACACGCGCTCGCCGGTGATCATCCAGGCGTCGCGCGGCGCGCGCGAATACACGAACGACCGCTTTCTCATCCACCTGATGCGCGCCGCGGCCGAGCTGTACCCCGACGTGCCCGTCGCGCTCCACCAGGATCACGGCAACTCGCCGGAGACGTGCTTCTCGGCGATCGAGCAGGGCTTCACGAGCGTGATGATGGACGGCTCGCTGCTCGCCGACGGCAAGACGCCGTCGGACTTCGAATACAACGTCGAGGTCACCTCCGCCGTCGTCGAGCGCGCCCACGCGCTCGGCGTCACGGTCGAGGGCGAGCTCGGCACGCTCGGCGGGATCGAGGACGGCCACGGCTCCGGCGAGACACACCTCACCGACCCGGATCAGGCGGTCGAGTTCGTCGAACGCACCGGCATCGACGCGCTCGCGGTCGCGATCGGCACGAGTCACGGCGCGTACAAGTTCACGTCGCCGCCGACCGGCGAGGTGCTTGCGATGAATCTCATCCAGGAGATCCACGAGAAGCTGCCGACGACGCACCTCGTCATGCACGGCTCGTCGTCTGTGCCGAAGTCGCTCGTCGACACGATCAACGAGTTCGGCGGCGAGATCCGGCCCACCTGGGGCGTCCCCGTCGAGGAGATCCAGCTCGGGATTCGGCACGGCGTGCGCAAGATCAACGTCGACACCGACGCCCGGCTCGCGATGACCGGCGCGATCCGACGGGTGCTGACAGAGAAGCCCGAGGAATTCGACCCGCGCAAGTACCTGACGCCCGCGCGCGACGCGATGCGGGCCGTCTACGAGGAGCGGATGACCCAGTTCGGACAGGCAGGCCACGCCGGCGACTACGAGCCGAAGACGCTCGAGGAGATGCGCGACTCGTACTGAGCGCGTGCCGTTTTCGACGCGTTCTCCGTTGTATAGGCATGGCTCCCCGTGCGCTCTGGACCGGCTCGATCACGTTTGGCCTCGTCAACGTGCCCATCCGCATCTACAGCGCGGTGCACGAGCACAAGCTCGCATTCCATCTCGTCCACGAGAAGGACGACAGCCCGATCGGCTACCAGAAGGTCTGCAAGCTCGAGGACAAGCCCGTCTCGAACGACGAGATCGTCAAGGCATACGAGTTCAAGAAAGGCGAGTTCGTGCAGCTCACCGACGAGGACTTCGCCGCCGTCCAGGTCGAGGGCCAGCACACGATCGACCTCGAGGACTTCGTCCCGTACGAGGACATCGACCCGACGTACTTCGCGCACACGTATCTCGTCGGGCCGCAGGACGGCGGCGAGAAGACGTACGCGCTGCTCGTGCGCGCGATGGAGCAGTCGGGCCTCGCAGGCATCGGCAAGTTCGTCATGCGCAGCCGCCAGTACCTCGGCTGCCTGCGCGTGCGTGACGGCGTGCTGACGCTCGAGCAGCTGCACTTCGCAGACGAGGTGGATCCTCCGTCGGGCATCGTCCCCGACAAGCTGCCTTCGGTCGCGAAGCGCGAGCTCGACATGGCGCTGACGCTGATCGAGGGCTTCTCCGGCAGCTGGGAGCCGGAGCGCTACGAGGACACGTACACCGCCGCCCTCCTCGAAGTCGTGAAGGCGAAGCGCAAGGGCAAGGACGTGCACGAGCTGCGCGAGCCGGAGGACGAGGAGGCGCCGCCCGACCTGATGGAGGCGCTCCGCCTCAGCATCGAGCAGTCGCAAAAATCGAGGAAGAAGCCGGCACGGAAGCGTGCCACCGCGAAGAGGCGGTGACGGTCGACGAGGCGCTCGACGAGCTGTACGGCGCACCCCTCGCCGACTTCGTCGCGACGAGGAAGCGGCTGGCGAAGGAGCTCGACGGGGACGACGCGACGGCGCTCGCGAAGCTGCGCAAGCCGAGCACGCCGGCCTGGGTGCTGAACCAGCTCGCCCGGCACAACCGCCGGGAAGTCGACCTGCTACTCGACGCGGGACACCGGCTTCGCCAGGCGCAGGCGGGCGTGCTGCGCGGCGAGGAGCGAAAGGCCTTCGAGCAGGCGCGGCACACGGAGGCTGACGCGCTGCAGCGCCTGCTGAAGGCGGCCCAGGAGCTCGGTGCGAGCGGCGCAGCGCTGACGGCAGTGAACGAGGGGCTGCGTGCGGCGGCGATCACCGAGGAGGGACGCGAGCTTCTGGCGCTCGGACGCTTCGCCGAGCCGCCGAAGGCGGCCGGGTTCGAGGCGTTCGCCGGCATCGACGTTCCCGAGCGCGCAGCCGCGCGACCGAAACACGATGCGCCGCGCAAGAGCGACGAGCGGCGCGAGGCGGCTGCGGCCCTGCGCGAGCTGGAGCATCGTCTGCACGCCGCCGAGCGCGAGGCCGAGCAGGCGGAGAAACAGGCGCAGAAGGCGCGCACGACGGCGGACGCGCTCGCCGAGGAGGTCGAGGAGGCCGAACGGCGCCTGCGCGAGCTGCGCGGATGACCGTAACCGCCTGCGACGCTCGCCCGTTTCCCGTCTCGTGAAGTTCCGCCCCGGAGCGAGGCTCGACCCCTCGCAGGTCGAGGATGTGCGCGGCAGCGGCGGCGGCTTCGGCCTGCCGGGCGGCGGCATCGCCGTCGGCGGCGGCGGCCTCGGCCTGATCGGCGTCCTGATCTATGTCGCGATCACCCTGCTCAGCGGCGGCAACGGCGGCGCGCTCGGCGGTCTCGACGGCGCGACGGTCGCGCAGCAGCCGGCGGGGCAGGTGCTCGGCCAGGAGTGCAAGACGGGAGCCGACGCGAATGCGAAGGAAGACTGCCGCATCGTCGGCGACATCAACAGCATCCAGTCCTACTGGTCGTCGCAGATCCGGGGCTACACGATCTCGAAAACGGTCTTCTTCACCGGCCAGGCGTCGACCGGCTGCGGCCCTGCCTCGACCGACGTCGGCCCGTTCTACTGCCCCGCCGACAAGAAGGTGTACATCGACCTCGGCTTCTTCGACGAGCTGCGGACGAAGTTCGGCGGCAGCGACGGCCCGTTCGCCCAGGCGTACGTGCTCGCGCACGAGTACGGGCACCACGTCCAGGATCTGCTCGGACTGCTCGACCGCATCGGCAACGACCGCCAGGGCGCGACGAGCGGCTCGGTGAAATCGGAGCTGCAGGCCGACTGCTTCGCCGGCGTGTGGATGCACCACGCCGAGCAGACGGGCTACATCACCGGCATCACGCAGACCGACCTGAAGGACGCGCTGAGCGCCGCCGCGTCGGTCGGCGACGACCGCATCCAGTCGGAGACGCAGGGTCAGGTCAACCCGGAGACGTGGACGCACGGCTCAGCGGCCGAGCGCGAGCACTGGCTGACGACCGGCTACCAGTCCGGCGACGCGAACAAGTGCGACACCTGGTCCGCGATCAAGTAGCCGCGGTCAGTTGAAGCGGTAGCGCGAGAACACGTGCGACTCGGCGCGCCGCAACGAGACGAGGCGCGGTGCCACGCGGGTCTGCGGCAAGAGCTCGACGCCCTCGACGAGGCCGAGCCGACCGCCGACCGTCAGGCGCCCCGCGAGCACCGGCGACACCGTCAGGAACAGCTCGTCGACGAGCCCGTCGGCAAGCAGCGAGGCGAACATCGTCGGCCCCGCCTCGGAGAGCACGAGCGAATGCCCCCGCTCCCGCAAGACGGCGAGCGCGGCCCGCAGGTCGACCCAGTCGCCGTCGTTCACCGCGACGACGTCCGGCAGCACCGGCGCCAGCTGCTCCGCGCCGCGCGACGTCGTGAGGACGACCGCGTCCTGGAGCACCGGATGGTTCGAATCGAGCGACGCACCACTCGAGACGACCGCCACCGCCGGCCGCTCCGCCAGCCCCCATTCCCGGCGCAACGTCGCGAACGCGTCGGCGCCTTTCGGGTAGACGCGGTCGGGGCGCCACGTGCCCTTCGGCGACGACAGCAGCGTCCCGGAGCCGATCAGGACGGCGTCGGCCGTCGCGCGCAGGAGCCCCATCACGAACTTGTCGGCCTCGCTCTCGTCGGCGACGAGCGCGTTCGACCGCTCGAGCTCGGGGATCGCGACGACGCCGTCGAGCGTCTCGACGAAGTTCGCGACGAGGCGCGGGCCGTCGAACCCGAGATCGCCGCCGTAGAGCGTTCGCAGCGGCTCCGGCAGCGGGCCGCCCGGCAGCCCGTGCTCCTCCCAGAGGAGCTCGAGCATCAACGGGCGCGGTGCGCGCGGACCTGCTCGAGGAACTCGCGCCGCAGGTCGGCGTCCTCGTCGTAGAGCCCGCGCCAGAAGGTCGTCACCGTGCGCGACCCCTCCTCCTCGACGCCGCGCATCTGCGTACAGAGATGGGCGGCTTCGAGATGCACCGCCACGCCGTGCGGCGACACGAGCCCGACGAGCGCGTCGGCGATCTGCTCGCCGAGCCGCTCCTGCACCGTGAACCGCCGCGCGTACAGGCGGACGAGCCGCGTCAACTTCGAGATGCCCAGAATCTCGCCGTCGGCCACATACGCGATGTGCGCGACGCCGTGGAAGGGCAGCGCGTGGTGCTCGCAGAGCGAGAAGAAGGCGATCGGCCCCTCGACGATCTGGCTGTGGCGCCCGGTGACACCCTCGGGACGCTCCGACGGGAACGCGGTGCGCAGCTTCGGATCCCCGTCGTATCCGGCGGTCGCGTCGAACATCGCGCGCAGGAACCGGCGCGGCGTGTCCTGCGTGCCCGGCGTGTCGAGGTCCATGCCGAACGCAGCGAGGATCTCACCGATGTGCCGCTCGTAGCGCGCCCACTCGTCGGCGGAGATCTCCCGCTCGGGCCACCGGGACGGGAGCTCAACGATGCTCAAGCGATACCTCCTGCTTCGGTTGGACGGCGAAGAGCGCGACGACGACGACAGCCTCGCACACGAGCACCCAGACGAACGCCAGTGGATGACCGAGCGCTATACAGATTCCAAACGCCGCGAGCTGTGTCGTCATTCCAAGGTTGGCGAGCGCGCCGACCTGCCAGCCGAAAATTGTCCGTCGTCCGAGCACGCGGTCGGCGAGACGGTCCTGCCAGCCGTACAGCAGGCCGTACGCCCGGCCGAGCGCCGACGTGTCCCACGAGGCCGCGGCGCCGCGCGAGATCCGCTCGGTGTTGAAGTTGACGCTCAGGATCAGCGTCAGCAGCACGAAGCCGAGCGCGGCGCGGCCCGGCGCGTCGAAGCGTGCGCCGAGCGCGGCGAACAGCGCAGCGTTGACGAGCAGGTCGCACTCCGAGTCGAGATACCGGCCGAAGACGGTGACGCGGTTCGTGACGCGTGCGAGTTGGCCGTCTGCGTTGTCGAGCACCGTCTTCAACTGCACGAGCAGGGCGGCGACGACGAACCGGCCGCGGCCGAGCTCGACCGCCGCCAGGACGCCCGTGCTCGCCGCGGCGAGAACGACGGCGACCGGCGGCACCCGCAGCGCGGCGAAGGGGACGACGACAGCGTGCGCGAGCGGCCGGAAGAGGTGCTCGCACAGCACCTCCGTCCCCCGTCTCGCCTTCTTCGACCGCGCGAAGGTTGTCCCGCTAGACAAGCGCTCCCTCGCCGACGGGCGCGCCCGCCACGATCAGCTCGCGCGCCGCGTCGACCTTGTCCCAGACGTTCCACAGCAGGAAGCCGCGCGGCCTGCCGTCGTCGTCGACGTAGGCGACCGTCCCCTTGCGGTTCGGCTCCTCCCAGGTCTCGACCGTCGCGAGCCGCGAGTCGACCTCACCGACGGCCTCGTAGCCGAGGTCGAACATGTCCGAGTAGAAGAGCGGGATGTGGTCGTAGGGCGTGTTGGCGCCGGCCATGTTGGCGCCGACGACGCGTCCGTGTGTGTTCGCGTGGTCCTCGTGCTCGACGCGGAAGCGCTTGCCGAGGGCCGTGCTCGGGAAGTTCGCGACGTCGCCGGCGGCGAACACGTCGTCGCGGCCGTCGACGCGGCCGTACTCGTCGACGACGATCCCGTTGTCGACCGTCAGGCCGGCGGCCTCGGCGAGCTCGACGTTCGGGAGGATGCCCAGCCCGGCGACGACGATGTCGGCGTCGAGGTCGGCGACGTTCGCGACCGTCTCGCCTGCCCGCACGTCGACGCCCTTGTCGCGGTAGTACTGCGTGACGAACTCGCCGAGCGACGGAGCGAAGAGGCGGAAGCCGATCGTCGGCTCCGGGAAGAGCATCGTCACCTTCGCACCGACGCCCACGAGCGCGGCCGCGATCTCGGAGCCGATGAAGCCGCCGCCGACGACGGTGACGCGCGTCCCTTCGCCGACGTGCTGCTTCAGCTTGTGGAAGTCGTCGAGCGTGCGGAAGTAGACGACAGCGTCGTCGCCGCCGCCGAGCCTCCGCGGCGAGCCGCCGGTCGCGAGCAGCAGCTTCTCCCACTCGTACTCCTCGCCCTGGTCGTCGGTCGCGCGGTGCGCGTCGAGGTCGATCGAGACGATGCGGCGTCCGAGCTGCACGTCGACGCCCCGGTCGGCCGTGTTCTTCCAGAGCTTCGCCTCGTCGGCGCCCTTCCACATCCCCTTCGAGAGCGGCGGGCGCTTGTACGGCGGGTGCTGTTCCTCGCCGACGAGGACGATCGAGCCGTCCGCGTCCTGCTCGCGGATGCCTTGCGCAGCGGCGTCGGCGGTCATGCCGCCGCCGACGATCAGATATCGAGTCGATTTCATTGAGCCCTCACCCGGATCGAAGGAACGAGCCATACTCCTACGATATGGACGGCGGATCGGATTGGGTCGAGCGCGACGGCGCCCTGGAGCGCCAGGTCGAGCTTCCATCCTTTGCCGAAGCGGTCGCGTTCGTCAACCGCGTCGCGGCGCTCGCGGAGCGCGAGAACCACCATCCCGACCTGCTGATCAGCTACCGCCGGGTCACGATTCGCTGGACGACCCACTCCGCGGGCGGCATCACCGAGCGCGACCGGGCACTCGCCGCCGAGACGGACGACCTGCTGCCACCGGCGTAGATCGAACCAGGTTTTCACACCAGATTTGTGCAGGATTTGTGGGGCGGATCCCCCGAAGGGGGGACAGACGCCCTCCAGGGGTGCTGGTCCAATGAGCCCTCCCAACGACCTCCGGCTGCCTTGCGCTGCCGATCCGCGCCGAAGGGCTTTCCCCTATGTCTCACACCAGAGTCTTCCTCGTGCTGTGCGCGCTCGGCCTCACCCTGGCCGTGCTGCTCATGAAGCCGCTCGCGGCCAGGGCCGACGACGGCGACCCCGCTCCCGTCGCGACTCCTCCGACGCCGGCGCCGGCGAGCACGACCCCGGTCGTCCACCAGGTGCCGGTCGTCAAGAAAGCCTCCCCCGCCGTCCGCAAGCTCCAGCAGAACCTCGCCTTCGGACGCCGCGTCGTCGGCTTCGCCAAGAAGTTCGTCGGCGTCCCGTACGTCTACGGCGGCAGCTCGCCGCGGAGCGGCTTCGACTGCTCGGGCTTCGTCCGCTACGTCTACGCGCACTTCGGCGTGTCGCTGCCCCACTCGAGCTACGCGCAGTTCGACGACGGCCGCCGCGTGTCGCGGCACGGCCTCCGTCCCGGCGATCTCGTCTTCTTCGACGGGCTCGGCCATGTCGGGCTCTACATCGGGAACGGGCGGTTCATCCACGCGCCCCACACGGGGACGCGCGTGCAGATCGAGACGCTCGCGGGCTGGTACAGCTCCCGGTTCTCGGGCGCCCGCCGGCTCAGGCACGCCTAGCGCGGTAGGCCCGGGTCTTGGTGCGGTTGCCGCAGACGGCCATCGAGCACCAGACGCCCGAGCGGTTGCGCGACCGGTCGTAGAAGAGCCAGCGGCAGATGTCGCTCCGGCAGGCCTTGAGCCGGGGCCACGTCCCGTCGACGGTCGCCGTGTAGACGATGCCGGTGAGCGCGGCGAACGCGCCCGCGATGTCGCGGGGGGTCGTCAGCTCCGCCGCCTGCTGGTCGACGCGCACGACGACCGGCGCTGCGAGGACGGCGTCGGTCGGCTCGCCGTTGTTCGCGAGCGCGAGCGCGCGGATGCGGTCGCGGAGGTCGTGCGCGGCGGCGAGGTCGCGATCCGTGACGCTCGCTCCGCGTTCGAGAAGCCCGAGGTCGACGAGCAGGTCGTGCAGCTGCGCCGGCGAGTGGAGCGCCTCGCGCGTGTGCTCGGGATCGACCGTGTTCGCGAAGCGCCGGACGAGCTCGAGCCGCCCGGGCGCCGGCTCGGTCTCGTACGGAATCGAATCGACCGGCCACACGGCTCGACACTATCGCGCGACACCGCTCACCGTGCGACGCCGGTGTCGGGGATAACCCCCGTTACAGAGCCGTGACTATTTGAGCTTGTCGGCCATCGCCGTGAGGAGCTTCCACGCGATCGCGGAATTGCTCTCGACGAGCGGCCGGAAGTCCCACGGCGTCATGCCCCAGCAGACCATGTCCGTCCTGGCCGTGATCGTGGCCGTCCGGTCGGACCCGGTCAGCAGCGCGATCTCGCCGAAGTAGTCGCCGGCGCCGATCGAGCCGCGCACGTCGCCTGCCACGGAGACGTCGGCCTCGCCCTGCTCGACGACGAAGAAGCCGGCGCCGCCGGCGCCCTCCTGCGTCACCGTGTCGCCTGCCGCGAAGCGGCGCTCGCGCATTTGCGCGGCGATCTCCTGCAGCTCACGGTCGTCGAGCCCCGAGAAGAGCGGCACCTTCTTCAGCACGTCCGTCGAGGCCCTGGCCACGGCGGAGTTATACACCGTGCGACGCGAGTCGGAGAAATCGGCAGGATACGACGGTGCGCCTCACGATCATCGGCTGCTCACCCGCCTGGCCCAACGCGGGCGGCGCGCAATCCGGCTACCTCGTCGAGGGCGACGGACGGCTGCTGCTCGATTGCGGCCCGGGCGTGCTCGCCCGCCTTCGCGCGCGGGACGGCGGCTGGCCGGGCGTCGACGCCGTCGTCATCACCCACTTCCACCTCGACCACTGGGGCGACCTCGTGCCGTGGGTCTTCGGCGGCGCGTACGGCCCGGGCCGGGACGCCGACAGGCCCGAGCTCTGGCTGCCGCCCGGCGGCGAGGCCCGGCTCCGCGGCTTCGGCGAGCGGATGAGCTTCGGCGGGCAGATCGACACCGTCTTCGACGTCCGCGAATACGAGGAGGACGTCCCCTTTCGGGCCGGAGGCTTCGACGTCACGCCGCACCGGCTCGACCACTACTCCGAGCTGACATTCGGGCTGCGCGTCCAGAACCACTCGAGCACGCTCGCCTACTCCGGCGACACCGGCCCGACGGAACGGCTCGTCGAGCTCGCCCGGGACGCCGACGTCTTCATCTGCGAGGCGACGCTGCGCCAGCCCGAGCCGGATGAGCGCGGCCACCTCACCGGCGAAGAGGCCGTCGAAGCCTCGCGGGCGGCCGGGGCGCGCCGCCTCGTCGTCATCCACCGGCCGGACGAGCTGCCGCTGGCGCCGGACGTGGAACGCGCCGCCGACGGTGACGTGCTCGATTTCTGACCGTCGGCACAGATCCCGCCTAGAATGGCCGCCTTCCCCCGGGGGATATGCTGTCCGAAGAGACAACCGAGCGCACGCCCACGCTGAGCGGGTATCTCCTCCGCCTTCCGCACGGCGCCATCGCGCTCGACCGCCGGGCGCGCGTCCTCCTCGCGAACGAGCCGGCACGGCGGGTGCTCGACGACGCGCGCGTCAGGATCGGATCGCGGCTGCCGGTCGAGGGGACGCCCCCCGAGATCCGGACGCTCGCCGAACAGCTCGCGGCCGGGGGCGGCTCGCTGCCGCCGCGCACGGTCGAGCTGGCGGACGGACGGATCGTGCGCGTGTCGGGGACGGCCGCGCATGGCGACGACCCGGCGATCCTGCAGCTCGACGACTTGACGATCGAATGGCAGGACGACCGCCGCAATCGCGACTTCGTGCGAAACGCGGCGCACCAGCTGCGCACGCCGCTCGCCGCGATCTCGAGCGCGATCGACGTCCTCGAGGCCGGCGGCAAGGACGAGCCGCAGACGCTCGACCGGTTCCTCGCCCACATCCGGACGCACGCGGACCGGCTGACGCGCCTGACGTACGGCCTGCTCGTGCTCGCACGTGTCGAGGGCGGTGAGCCCGCAAGGCTCGATTTCGTCGAGCTGCGGCCGCTCCTCGAGGCGCTCGCCGAGAGCGCCGCGCGTCCCGTCTCGGTCGAGTGTGCGGACTCGCTCGCGGCACTGACGAACACGAGCCTCCTCCATGAGGCTCTCTCCGCCCTCCTCGACAACGCCGTCCAGCATGCGTCGGAGGGGAACGTCGTGCTGGCGGCGCGCCGTGCCGACGACGTCGTCTCGATCAGCGTCGTCGACAGCGGGCCCGGCGTCCCGCCGGAGCACCGCTCGCGCATCCTCGAGCCGTTCTTCCGCGCCGGGGCGCAGGGCGAGGGCTTCGGACTCGGCCTCGCGATCGCCAGCCGCGCGGTCGCCGCGGCGAACGGCGAGCTGACCGTCGATCCTGTCGCGAACGGCGGGCGATTCACCGTCCGCCTCCGTGCGGCGACGGCGGTGCGGTGAGCGGCGGCGAGCGGATCCTCGTCGCAGAAGACGAGCCGGCGATCGCCGACGCGATCTCCTACGCGCTGACGGCGGAGGGCTACGAGGTCGACACGGTGGGCGACGGCGACGCCGCACTCGCCTCGGCCCGGCAGGAGGCGTACGACCTGATGATCCTCGACCTGCTCCTGCCCGGGACGCCCGGCATGGACGTGTGTCGCCTCGTACGGGCCGAGAGCGACGTGCCGATCGTCGTGCTGACAGCGCTCGACGCGGAGCCTGATCGCGTCTCAGGTCTGGACGACGGCGCCGACGACTACGTCACCAAGCCGTTTTCGATGCCGGAGCTCATCAGCCGGGTGCGGTCGCACCTGCGACGTCGCGAGCTCGACCGGAGCGCCGCACTGTCCGTGCGGTCGGTGGGCGCCCTCACGCTCGACGTCGCGCGGCACACGGCGAGCGTCGCCGGCCGGCCGCTTCTGCTCACGCGATCGGAGTTCCGGCTCCTGGCCTTGCTCGCCTCCGAACCGGGGAAGCCGTTCACGCGCGAGGATCTGATCCGGCATCTGTGGGACAGCGACTTCGTCGGTGACAGGCGGGCGATCGACGTGCACGTCTCGAATCTGCGCCGCAAGCTCGAGGACGACCGCCGCCGGCCACGCCGGCTCGTGACGGTGCGGGGGGTCGGCTACAAGCTCGTCGCGACGTAGAGGCCGGGCGGCTAGAACGGCGCGAAGGCGCGCTCGCCGAGCAGGCGGTGCCCGTCGACGGACGGGTGATCGCCGTCGTCCGTCCACTCCTCGCGCATGCGGTGCGGCCGCGACTCGTCGACGAGCGTGTCGTGGAAGGGCAGGCGCGGCACGGCGACGCCGGCCGCGATCGCCCCGATCAGGGAGTTGAGCCGCGCGATGTCGTTCGCCGTGCGGCCGTCGCCGTTGTTCCACGGCAGCACGTCGACGAGCGCGACGCGCAGACCGGCTCGACGGCCGCGCTCGACCATGCCGGCGAGGTTCGCGGCCGCCTGCTCGACGGGGCGTCCCTGCACGACGTCGTTGATCCCGCCCTGGACGACGAGCGCATCCACGCCGGCGATCGAGGCGGCGAGCCGCCCCGCGACCTGATCCGTGCGCTCGCCGTAGACCCCGTGGTTGCGGAGCTCGAGCCCCGGGTGCAGACGCATAGCCCACCATTCCCACTGGCTCCGTTCGTCGGGCGCGCCGATCCGCGCGCGGACGGCGGGGTCGGGATCCCAGAGCGGCGACCCGGCCGTGATCGAGTCGCCGAGGCAGGCGACGATCACGGCAGCCTCAGCGGGGAGGCTAGGAGTGCGGGTTGAGGTCGACGACGAGCTCGCAATCGAGTGCCTCTGCGATCCTGAGGAGCGTGTCGATGCGAGGCGGCCGCCCGCCGCGCTCGAGCCGGGCGATCGCCGACTGCGTCGTGCTGCAGCGCTCGGCGAGCTCGCGTTGCGACATGTTCATCGCGACGCGGCGCCGCGCGACCTTCTCGGCGATGCCGGCGAAGAACCAGCCGCGGTCGCCGGTGACGATCCGCTCGTGCAGCCGTTCGATGGGCCGCTTGTCGATCGCCTTTGCGCGCGCTGCCATCGATCCAATATAGCGAGGCTGCTATGAGGTGGCGAGGAGCGAGACCTGCAGCGGCTCGACGACATCGCCGACACGCACCTCGCCCGGCACGACGACGGAGCCGTACACGCCGAGCGGCAGCGGCTCCTTGCGGCCCTCGCGCCGGTACGCGGCGAGCGCTTTGAGCGTGTCGACCGTCGGGACGCCGGTATCGGGATCGAGCGTCGTGATCGCGCATCGGCCGACGTCGCCGTTCAGTTGCAACGTCGCGGTGCCGACGCGCACCTGCGTGCCGATCCACTCGTCCTCCTCGTTCGGGCGAACCCCGTCGATCTCGAACAGCATCCGGAAGCGGCGGCCGTCGAGCTCGGCTTCGCCGGCTTCGTGGGCAAGCCGCGCGATCGACTCGCGCGAGACGATCGTCGTCGTACCGGCATAGAGCCGGTCGGGCGCTCCTTCCTCTGCCCACAGCAGCGTCAACGGCTGCCCCGCGAAGCGGGAGAGCGCCTCCTGCCACGGCCCGATCACGTGCCGCGATGCGATCGGGTGGTTGTACATCTCCGCCTCGAACACCTCGTCGCCCAGCTCGACAGTGCCGGTGACGCGACTGCCGTCGGGGAACGTGAGCGCGAGCTCCCGTGTCTCCTCGTCCCATTCGGGCCGGACCTGCATCAGCGAGCCGTGGCGCTTGTTGCTGACGAGCCGGCCGTCGGCCTCGAGCAGCCAGAAGCGGCGGTTGCCGGCCACGCCGCGCGGGCCGAGCACGACCGATTCGGGATGGACGAGCCCGAGCGCCTTCACGGGTGCGATCGAGATGCGGGCGACGCGGGCCATGCCCGGATTCTGCCTACGCGGGCCCTTCGACGTGCGTCTCGCTGCGGCCCTTCGCGCCCTCGAGGTCGAAGATCCAGAAGTCGCGGCCGGTGACGTGGACGGCGACGTTGTAGACCGGCGTCTTGCCGATCCAGCCCTCGAACGAGCCGGCGTGCGCGTGCCCGTGCAGCACGAGGTCGGCGCCGTACTCGGCGATCGGCGTCGCGAGGCGGTCGCAGCCGAGCATGACGTGGATGCCCTCGGGCTCGCCGGCAAGTGTCGCGTCGACGGGCGCGTAGTGCAGCAGCACGATCCGCAGGTCGCAATGGACGATCTCCTGCAGGCCGCGCGCGATCGCGTCGCTCTCGGCCGTCGTCTCGGCGTACACCTGCCGCAGCAGCGACTCGCCGAAGTCGGGGAGCGCCGAGCCGGGGAACCCGCCGACGAAGCCCTTGGTGCCGACGACGCCGAGCTCGAGCCCCGCAATCTCGCAGGTGCGCGCGCTGCGGTCGAGCACGTGGATGCCGGCCTCCTCGAGCAGCGCGGCGATGTCGCCCTGCCGGCCGGCGTGAACATCGTGATTACCGAGCACCGTGAAGACGGGGATCGGCAGGTTCCGGCAGGCGTCGGCGAGGACCGCGGCCTGCTCCGGTTCGCCCGTCGTCGTCAGGTCGCCTGCGAGCAGGACGACGTCGGCCTCGTCGGCGACGGCGTCGAACGCGCGGGTCACACGGTCGCGCGTCGCCTCGGACGCGTGGATGTCGCCCGCTGCGGCAATGCGGATCACGCCTTCGATGTTGCACCTGGCCGGCAATCGGAAACGGCGCAGCCATGCCGGAGTCCTCCTTCGACGAGCTGATCGAGGCGATGAAAGCCGCCGCGGGCATCCTCCGCGGCTGCGAGATTCCGTTCGTCCTCGGCGGCGGGCTGTCGGCGTGGGCGCGCGGCGGGCCGAAGAGCGAGCACGACGTCGACTTCCTGCTGCGGCCGGAGGACGCCGAGCGTGCGCTCGCGGCATTCGACGAGGCGGGCTGGAAGACCGAGCGTCCGCCCGAGGGCTGGCTGTACAAGACGTGGCACGAGAACGGCGCGCTCGTCGACCTGATCTTCAATCCGGCGAGCGGGCCGATCACCGACGAGATGATCGGCCGTGCGCCGGTGGCCGAGGTGATGGCGCTGCGCGTCCACGTCTCGACGCTCGAGGACGTGCTCGTCTCGAAGCTGATGGCGATGACCGAGCAGGAGCCCGACTACAGCAGCCTGCTCGAGTGGGCACGCGCGCTGCGCGAGCAGATCGACTGGGAGGACGTGCGCGTGCGCACCGAGGCGTCGCCGTTCGCGAAGGCGTTCTTCACGCTCGTCGAGTCACTGGGCGTCGTGGAGCCCGCGGCAACAGCTCAGAAGTAGAACTGCGACCAGGCCGTCCACCAGTCGTCCGCGCGCGAGACGATCGTCAGCGGGCCGGTCACCTCGACGCCGCGGCGGTTGCGGTACTCCTCGAGCCGGTCGGCGGTCGTGAAGTCGACCTGGATCTCGCACGGGCAGCCGGGCTCGTACGGCTGAACGGCCGACAGATCCTGGAGCGCGCGCTTGGCGCCGTCCTCGATCAGCTCGCGGGCACGCACGGCCGACAGGCTGCGCGCGCTGAAGCGTCCGAGCCCGACCTTCACCTCGACCGTCGTCAATCCCTCGCCGAGCAGCCCCGTCGCCTCGCGGCACGTCGCGCGGTCGCCGGTGACGAGCAGCACGGGGCAGCCCCACGTGCCGCAGAGCGCCGCGTTGATCCCGGTCTCGCCGACCGCGACGCCGTTGAAGCGCAGCGACTGCCAGGCCTGTGCCGAGACGGTGTGCGAGAGCACGCCATCGGGGGTGCCGGCCATCGCGTGCATACCGACGAACAGCGCCGCGTCGCACCCGTGCTCGAGGAACTCGGTGTACTCCGTCCATTCGTTCTGCACGACGAACTCGCAGTCGGGATCGAGCAGGTCGGGCAGCAGTGAGTTGAACGTGTAGTCGCCGCCGGCGCCGTGACAGTCCATGACGACGATCTCGGTCGCGCCGGCCGCCTTCGCGCCGCGGACGGCTGCGTTGATCTCCTCGGTGTAGAGCTTGCGGCCCTCGTGGTAGAGGGTGCTGTTCTCGCCCCCGGTCTGGCCCCACTTGACGATGCCGGCGACGCCCTCGATGTCGCTGATCACGTGGACGCGCACGGCGGCAGACTACTCTCGGCGCCATGGAGACAGGACTTGCAGGCAAGGGCGTCGTCGTCACGGGCGCGTCGGGCGGAATCGGCTCGGCGTGCGCGCGCGCGTTCGCGGCCGAGGGAGCGCGCGTCGTCGTGCACTACCACCATGGTCGCGAACGGGCCGAGGCGGTCGCGGAGGAGCTCGGTGGCGCGCCGGTCGTCGGCGCAGATCTCACGGACGAAGCCGCCGTCGAGCATCTGTTCGCCGAAGCGCGCGACGTACTCGGGACGGTCGACGTGTGCGCGGCCGTCGCGGGCGTATGGCCGTCGGCCGACCAGCCGGTGTGGGAGTTGCCGCTCGCGCGGTGGGAGGCGACGCTGCGCGCGAACCTGACGGCGACATTCCTCACCGCACAGGCGTTCCTGCGCGAGGTGCAGCGGAACGGCCACGGCAGCCTCGTGCTCGTCGGCTCGACGGCGGGCCGGTTCGGCGAGGCCGGTCACGCCGACTACGCGGCGGCGAAGTCGGCGATCCAGGTCGGCCTGCTGCTGAGCCTGAAGAACGAGATCGTCCGCATCGCGCCGCGCGCGCGCGTCAACGCGGTCGCGCCGGGCTGGACCGTGTCGCCGATGACCCGTGGCACGCTCGACGACGCCCTCGTCGATCGGATCAGCCGCACGATGGCACTGCGCAAGGTCGCGGTCGCCGACGACATCGCGCGCGCCGTCGTCGTGCTCGCGTCGGACGAGCTGTCCGGTCACGTCACGGGTGAGCTCGTCACCGTGGCCGGCGGCATGGAAGGCCGCACCGTTCACCCCGCATAGCGAAAGCGGCGCCCCGAGAGGCGCCGCCGCAGAGACTCGTTGTGCCGCAGGTGATTGCCGTCAGCCCCCGGCGCAGGAGTTCCATTCCATTGATCGGCGCGCGCGGCCGGCGGCTTGAGCTGTGAAGCGGGGCCGTCAACCGTGGACGAGGGATAGGTGAACCTCCTACCGGACCCCGATACTCCCACTGCGACCGTCGAGGGGCCCCGATGCGGCGGGGGCCACTCCGGGAGCCCGAGGCACGAGAGCGGGGTGGCGGCGCCCCGCTCTCATAGCTCGGCTCGTACGATGCGAACGATGTCTCGGTTCCTCGACCGGCTCGCCGCGGGCCCGCTCGTCGCCGACGGCGGCATGGGTGCGCTGCTCGCGAGCGCCGTGCCGCGGCTGCGCTGCCCCGAGGAGGCGAACCTGCGCGCACCGGAGAGCGTCGTCGACGTCCATCTCGGCTACATCCGCGCCGGCGCCGACATCGTCGAGACGAATACATTCGGCGCGAACCGGCCGAAGCTCGCGCAGCACTTTCTCGAGGACGAGTTCGAGGCGATCAACAACGCCGCGGTGCGGCTGGCACGGGAAGCGCGCGAGATCTGCGGCCGCGAGGTCTTCATCGCCGGCTCGATCGGGCCGCTCGGCGAGCTGCGCGGCCCGGCGGCGGCGGCGCAGTACGCAGACCAGGCGCGTGTGCTCGAGGGACGCGGCGTCGACCTGTTCATGGTCGAGACGTTCTACGACCTCGACGATCTGGTGACGGCGGTCGAGGCGGTGCAGTCGGTGTCCGAGCTGCCGGTCGTCGCGCTGATGACCTTCGACGGCGACGGGCAGACGCTCGCCGGCGTCACGGCCGCCGACGCCGCGGCGCGGCTGCGCGAGCTGCCGCTGGCGGCGTTCGGCGCGAACCACGGTGCCGGCCCGGCGGCGGCGCTCAACGCGCTGTCGACGATGGGCGACGCCGGCGTGCCGCTCGCGGCGCTGCCGAACGTCGGCCTCGCGAGCATGTCGGGGCAGCGGATCGTCTTCCCACACGCGACGCCTGCCTACTTCGGCGAGTTCGCCGCGCAGGCGCGGTCGCTCGGCGCGCGCGTCATCGGTGGGTGCTGCGGCACGACGCCGGCGCAGATCGCGGCGATCCGTGCTGCCGTCGACGAGAACGCGAGGCCGTCGGGCTCGCTGCTCGTGCGCGAGCGCGAGCAGGCGACCGCCGTTGCGGCGCCGGAGCAGCCGACGCAGCTCGAGCGGCTGCTCGGCGACGGCGAGTTCGTCATCTCCGTCCAGCTCGATCCACCCCTCGGCGCGAACGCGAACGGCTTGATCGAGGCGGCGCGCGCGATCCGCGATTCCGGCAAGGCGCAGTTCGTCGACGTCAACGACAACCCGCGCGCGCGGGCGCGGATGAGCGGCATGATGGCGAGCGTCGCGATCGAGCGGTTCGCCGGCATCGAGACGATCCCGCATCTGACCCCGCGCGACACGACGGTGAGCGGGCTCGAGTCGCTGTTGCTCGGCGCACACGCCGAGGGGGTGCGCAACATCCTCGCGGTCACTGGCGATCCGCCCGAGGCCGGCGACTATCCGGGGACGCACGGCGTGTACGAGGTCGACTCGATCGGGCTCGTCGAGCTGATGACGCGGCTGAACCAGGGCGAGGACTGGCACGGCCGCACGATCGACGCACCGACGTCGTTCTTTCCCGGCGTCGCCGTCAATCCGACCGCAGACGATCTCGGGCTCGAGGTCGAGCGCTTCCACCAGAAGGTTGCGGCCGGTGCGCGCTACGCGATGACGCAGGTGCTGTTCGACCTCGAGCCGCTCGACGCGTTCCGGGAGCGGCTCGGCGGCGCCTGGCCGATTCCGGTGCTCGTCGGGATCTGGCCGATCCGCTCGTACGAGCTGCTGATCCGCCAGCACAACGAGACGCCGGGGCTGATCGTGCAGGAGCAGGTGCAGGAGCGCTACCGGCTGGCCGGTGCGGAGGCGCGGCGGGTCGGCGGAGAGCTCGGCCTCGAGCTGCTCGCGGCCGCGCGCGAGGTCGCGGCGGGCGCCTACGTGATCGCGCCGT
>JAICLU010000011.1 GCA_025925195.1 Thermoleophilia bacterium | reverse complement strand
CGGGGCGAAGCAGCTCGCCCGCGTCGCGGCGCAGATCGACTCGCCCGTGATGGCGGACGAGTCGGCGTGGACGGTGCACGACATCCTCGAGCTCGACGAGCTCGACGCGGCGCAATGCTTCTCGTGCTACGTGACGAAGCCGGGCGGCCTCTGGCGCGCGCGCCAGCAGGCCGAGATCGCCTATGCGCTCGGGATGACGAGCGACATCGGCGGCTCGATCGAACTGGGTGTCGGCAACGCCGCCAATCTGCACCTCGGCGCCGCGCTCGAGCGGGCGACGCTGCCGAGCGTCTGCCCGGTGACGACTGTCGCCGGCGGCGGCGGACCGACGATCGCAGGCGTGTACTACACCGACGACGTCGTCACCGAGCCGTTCTCGTTCGTCGACGGCCGCGTCTTGGTGCCCGAGGGGCCGGGGCTCGGCGTCGAAGTCGACCTGGAGAAGGTCAAGGCGTACGCGGCGTGACCGTCGTCGCCGTGTTGGGCGCCGGCGCCGGCGGCGCGGCGGCGGCGGTCGATCTAACGCAACGCGGCCACGACGTCCACCTGTGGCATCCGCGCGCCGAGCGGCTCGAGCAGTTCGCGGGCGGGGTCGGTCACCGCGGCTCGCTCGGGGACGGTGTGGCGCAGGTAGCGCTCGTCGCCGACCTCGCGTCGGCGCTCGACGGAGCGGACGCCGCCGTCGCGTGCCTGCCTGCCGTCGTACGGCCCCGGCTCGTCGCGGCGCTCGCCGGGGCCCGGGCGGCCACGCCGCTGATCCTGAACCCGGGCGGCGTCGGCGGCGCACTCCACGTCGCGAACGCCCTCGATACGGCGCCGCCCCTCGCGACGCTCTCGACCCTGACCTACGTCGCGCGCCTCACCGAGCCCGGCGTCGTGAACATCACGGGCGTCGCGCGCCGCGTTCACGGTGCGGCGCTTCCGGGCGGCGAGGTCGCGCTCGAGCTCGCATGCGCGCTCTTTCCGCAGGTGGCGCCGGCCCGCGACGTGCTCGCGGCGGATCTCGCGAACGTCAACCTCGTGCTGCACCCGCCGGGGGCCGTCCTCGGAGCGGCGTGGATCGAGGCGACCGGCGGCGACTTCCGCTTCTACGTCGAGGGGATGACGCCCGGCGTGGTGCGCGTGCTGGAGGCGCTGGACGCCGAGCGGCTCGCCGTTGCACGCGGCTTCGGGCACGAGCTCGCGCCGCTTGCGGACGAGATGCGCGCGATCGGGACGGCCGGTGCGGGCGACACGGGCACGGCCATCCAGTCGGGCGGCGCGAACGCGACGATCCGCGCGCCGGACTCGCTCGCGCACCGCTACTACCGCGAGGACGTGGCGTACGGGCTCGCTCCGTTCTGCGCGCTCGCGCACGCGGCCGGGGTGGAGGTTCCGATTGCGGAATCGCTGCTCCGCGTGGGACTTGCGCTGACCGCCGACGACGACGCCGTCGGCGCAGCCGAGCTGGGCATCGCCGGCCTCGATACGGCAGGTGTGTTGTCACTCGTGCGCTGATCGCGACAATGGGCGCGTGATCGTCGACGCGCTCGTCCCACTCAAGCGGCTCGACTACGCGAAGACGCGCCTCGCAACGGTGCTCGACCCGCCGGCGCGCGTCCGCGTCATGCGCGCCCTGCTCGCGCACACGCTCGAGGTGGTCGAGGCGGCGCCCTCGGTGGCGAGCGTCACGCTCGTCTCGTCGGCCGTCGAGGCGCCGGCGATCGCCGCCGAGCACGGCGTCGGCCACTTCGACGATCGCGGGCTGCCGTGGAACGACGCGCTGGCGGCCGCGATCGCCGAGGCGGTGACGGCGGACGCCGTCGCGATCGTCTCCGCCGACCTGCCGCTGCTGACAACCGCCGACGTCGAGCGGTTCGTCGGCGCCCTGACCGAGCGCGGAGCCGTGATCGCCCGCGCGACCGACGCGGGCACGAACGGCGTCGCGATGCACCCCGCGGGTGCAATGTCGACGACGTTCGGCGTCAAGGGGAGCGCGGACCGCCACGCCGACCTTGCGCGGGAAGCGGGCCTGACCCCGGCGATCGTCGACCTGGACGGCCTCGCGCACGACCTCGACACGGCGGCGGACCTCGACGAGGTCCTCCGCCATGCGATGTCGTCGGAGGTGCGGGCGGTGCTAGCCGGCGCGCGCGCGCAATAGCGGCAGCACGTCAGCCGAGAACTGCTCGAGAAACCGCTTCTGGTCGCCGCCGGGGCCGTGGAAGACGAGGTGCTGGAAGCCCTGGTCGACGTACCACCAGATCTTCTCAGCCGCCTCCTGCGGATCGGCAGTGACGATGAAGCGCGTGTGTGCGCGGTCGGCGTGGGCGTCGGCGAGCCGCTCCATCTCGATCGGATCCTCGATGCCGCTCTTCTCGTCGGGCGTGAGCGCGAGCGCCGCCCACCACTCGCACGCCTTCAGCGCGTAGTCGGCATCGCGGTCGTACGAGACCTTGATCTCGATCGTCCGCTCGATCGCCGTCGCGTCGCGGCCCGCTGCGTCGGCGCCGGCCTGCACGTTCTCGAGCAGCTCGGCGTACAGCTCCGGCTTCTTGCCGCTCGTCGTGATGAACCCGTCGCCGACCCGGCCGACGAGCTTCGCGGCGAGCGGGCCGGAAGCGGCGACGTAGATCGGCACCTGCTGCTCCGGCTTGTCGTAGATCGTCGCGCGGTCCGTCTTGTAGTAGTCGCCCTCGAAGGTGACGCGGTCGCCACGCCACAGCTCGCGGATCAGCTCGATCGCCTCGGCCATCCGCAACCGCCGCTCCTTCGCGCCCGGCCACTCGGCCGCCGTCGCGGGCGTCTCGTTCATCGCCTCACCCGTCCCGACACCGAGGATGACCCGACCCGGCGCGAGGCAGCCGAGCGTCCCGAAGCTCTGCGCGACGATCGACGGGTGATACCGCATCGTCGGTGTCAGCACGCTCGTCAGCATCTGCACCCGCTCGGTCGCCTGCGCGAGCG
This sequence comes from Thermoleophilia bacterium, assembly GCA_025925195.1. Classification (GTDB taxonomy): domain Bacteria; phylum Actinomycetota; class Thermoleophilia; order Gaiellales; family Gaiellaceae; genus Palsa-739. The sequence continues at coordinate 28,476 of JAICLU010000011.1, read as the reverse complement.
CGCCGAGCCAGACGAGCGAGTTGGGCGCATGGCCGGTCTTGTGCCGCCACGGCTGGAAATGATCGGACACCGCGACCGAGTCGAGACCGACCTGCTCGGCGAGCACCGAGAAGTCGAGCAGCTCGCGCGGCGCGAACTGCTCGGCCGACGCCTTGTACCCGAAGCGCGTCATGAGGCCAGACGCTCCTTCAGGAGCTTCGGGTCGACGGGGAGGTCGTAGGTGCGCACGCCGGTTGCGTTGTACACCGCATTGAGGATCGCAGGCGTCGATGGCACCGTCGCGATCTCGGAGATCCCCTTCGCGCCGTACGGGCCCTCTGGGAACGGATCCTCGACGATCTCGACGCGCACCGGCGTCGCGTTCGTGCTCAGCGGCACCCCGAGCCGGCGGTAGTCGAGCCGCTTCCACGGCGGCGTGCCGTTCACCGACGGATAGTTCTCGCTCAGCGCGAGCCCCTGGCCCATCGACACGCTGCCGATGATCTGCCCGCGGATCTGCTGCGGGTTGATCGCCACGCCGACGTCGTGCGCCGCGATGACGCGGAGCAGGTCGACACGGCCCGTCTCCTCGTCGACGCCGACGATCGCCGCCTGCGTCGCGTATGCGTACGTCGGATAGTTCCGGTACTTCTCGCGCGGGACGGTCCTGCGCGCCTCCTGGTCGGAGAGCGGCCACGTCTGGGGCGCGATGTACTCCGCCTCGGTCGCCAGCTCGACGCCCTCGCTCTTCGCGCGCGCGTACACGTCGGCGAGCGAGATCAGCGTCTCCTCGACGACGTACTGCGTCCACTGCGTGCGGATCTCGTCGCCGACGATCGCCAGCTCCTCCGGCTTCTTGTCGAACCAGCCGCCGACGAGAGCGAGGAGCTTCTGCTTGAACTCCTTGCCCGCCATCACGACGGCGTTGCCCGACACGAGCGTCTGCCGCTGACCCGACGCCGAGCGGTGCGGGTGCACGAGCGCGGTGTCGGACGTCGTCAGGTCGAAGCTCCCGAACGGCAGCCCCGTCGACTCCGCCGCGAGCTGCACCATCGTCGTGCGGATCGCCTGCCCCATGTCGATCACCGACGCGGTCAGCGCGATTCGACCGTTCTTCTTGAGCCGGAACGTCGCGCCGGCGTCGTCGATCTTGCCCTTGCCGGCGCCGACGTTCTTGTAGCCGGCTGCGATCCCGAAGCCGATCCTGTACCCGGGCCGTGCGAGCTGCTGGTACGTCGGCCACTCCTCCTCGAACGCCTTCTTGCACGCGTCGAGTGTGGGGATGGCGCCGACGCTCGACGGCAGGAATTGCCCGGTGATCGTCTCGTCGCCCTCGACGAGCATGTTGATGCGGCGCAGCTCGAACGGGTCCCTGCCCGTCTTGACCGCGAGCTCGTCCATCAGCTGCTCCATCGCGACCGCGGCCTGGTTGATGCCGTAGCCGCGGAACGCGCCGCCGAGCGGGTTGTTCGTCAGAACCGCCTTGCCGTCGATCCGCACGTTCGGGACGCGATATGGGCCGCACGAGAAGATCGCAGCCTGGTCGATGACGCGCGGGCTGTTGCCCGTGTACGGGCCGCCGTCGCAGATCATCTGCGCGTCGACCGCGAGCAGATACCCGTCGTCGTCCATCGCGACGCGGTAGTCGACGAGGAACGGATGGCGCTTGACGCCGGTGCGCAGCGTCTCGTCGCGGCCGAGCGTCATCTTGATCGGCCGCCGCGTGACGTAGGCCGCGACCGCGATCATCCCCTCGATCGCCACCTCGAGCTTGCCGCCGAAGCCGCCGCCGATCGGCGTCGACACGATGCGGACCTTTTCGCGCGGCAGGTCGAGCACCTTCGTCAGCTGCTCGCGCGTCTCGAACGGCGACTGCGTCGGCGTGCGGATGATGACGACGCCGTCTTCGTCGACGTTCGCGAGCGCGGCGAACGGCTCGAGATACGCGTGATCCTGGCGCTGCGTCGTGAAATGCCCTTCGACGACGTGCGGGGCGGACGCGATCGCCGCGTCGACGTCGCCGACGACGTGCGTCAGCGCCTTGCAGACGTTGCCGGGCGACGACTCGACGAGTTGCGGCGCGTCCGCCTTCAGCGAGTCGCGCGGATCGAAGAGGCCGGGGAGGACCTCGTACTCGACCTCGACGAGCTTCGCCGCCTCCTCCGCCTGCTCGCGCGTGTCGGCGAGCACGAGGCAGATCGGGTCGCCCGTGAAGCGGACGAGATCGAACGCGAACACCGGCTGGTCGGGCACCGTGCGCCCGTGCGCGTTCAAGCCGGGGACGTCCTCGTGCGTGATGACGCTGTGCACGCCCGGAGCCGCGGCCGCGGCGCTCGTGTCGAGCGACACGATGCGCGCGTACGGATGGTCGGACCACACGACCTTGCCCTCGAGCATGCCCTCCATCGTCAGGTCGTCCGCGTAGGGGAGCTTCCCCTGCACGCTCTCGACGCCGTCGAGGAGGATCGACGAGGTGCCCATCGGCCCGTACTTCGGCCGCCACTCGTCGTAGGCGTCCTCGTCCTCGAGCCACTCGGCCGCCTTCGCCACCGCGTCGAAGATCGGCATGAAGCCGGTGCAGCGGCAGATGTTGTCCTTCAAGCCTTCGCGGATCTCGTCCTCGGTCGGGTGCGGCGTCTTCGCGAGCAAAGCCTTCGTCGCCATGACCATCCCCGGCGTGCAGAACCCGCACTGCACCGCGCCGCGGTCGAGGAACGCGGCCTGGATCGGGTGCAGCGTCCCGTCCTGCTGCGCGAGCCCGTCGATCGTCTCGATCGTCGCCCCGTTGGAGCGCCGCATCAGATAGACGCACGCGTCGACCGGCTTGCCGTCGACGAGCACGACGCACGAGCCGCAGTCGCCGCTCGAGCAGCCGTCCTTCGTGCCCATCAGGCCGAGGTCGTCACGCAGGTAGCGCAGCAGCGACTGCTTGCCGTCGACGCGGGTCGCGATCCTGTCGCCGTTCAGCGTGAACTCGACCTCGACCGTCTGGTCCTGCGCAACGCCAGCTTCCAATGTCCCCTCCTGCTCGATGGAAGAGGCCCGCCCGCCGCAGCGGAGGGCGGGCCTCTTCAGGTCAATACCGCGTCGCGCTGCCTTACTTTTTCTTCTTGTGGATCGCCTTCGATCCGACCTTGTTCCCGCAGACCGCCTTGCGGGCTGCGTTCGTGTACGCGACGTTGGCCCAGTCGCCGACCGGCAGGTGACCCTTGACGGAGCCGAGCTGCTCGAACAGCGCCGCCTGGTACTTCAGCGTCGGGATGTTCATCGAGTAGCAGACCGGATACGCGTTGTTCGTGCGAAGGATGTCGTAGAACTTGGTGAGCGTCGCCGCGTCGTTGCCCACCCAGTTCGACATTGCCTCGCGGACGACCGCATCCGCGTTCTTCGGGTTCGAGAACCACTTGTACGAGACGAGGAGCGCCTCGTTGAACGCGGTCGCGAGCGCCTTGTGCCCCGCGAGCCACGACTTCATCGCGAACGCGTTGTCGTCGTAGAGGTTGCCTGTCTGCTTCGTGTAGTCCCAGAGCAGGTGGTAGCCCTGCGACTGGAGCTGGAGCCACGCCGTGTGGCTCAGCGGAGTCGCGTCGATGCGACCCGCCACGAGCGCGGCGAGGCGGCTGCTCTGGCCGCCGGCGGTGACGACACTGACGTCGCTCGCCCCGAGGCCGGCGTGCTTGAGCACGAGCAGCGCCTGCGGATAGTTGATGCTCGTCGTGTCGAGGACGCCGATCTTCTTGCCCTTGAGGTCGGCGATCGAGTTGATGTCCGGCCGTGAGATGAACACGTAGTCCATGCGCGGCTGGAGCAGTGCGAAGTCGACGACCGGGATGCCGGCGACCGCCGCGCCGTACCCGCCCGCGACTGCGTTCGCGAACGCATCGGCGTCACCGCTCGACACCTGCGCGATGGCGACGTTGCTCGACGTCGGGTTGTAGCGCACCGATGCATCGGCGCCCCACGACTTGAGGACGTTGATCGCGTGCGTCTCGACGATCTTGCCCGGGTCGCCGGAGCCCTGAATGATCAGGATGAACCGCTGGCCCTTGATTGCGGGATTGACCTTGAACGCCGCGTGCTTGCCGGCGGCACCGGCCGCTGTGGCGGCTACGAGCGCCGTCGCCGCAAGCACGACGAGCACGGCCGCTTTCTGCTTGAACCTCGTCACGCTGTGACCCTCCTTGGATTGGACCCTGGTGCTGCTGTGACGAACGAGATATGAGGATTGTTGGGGAGTGGCATCGGTGGCACTAGATGGCGGCCTGCCAGCCGCCGCTGCCCTCGTCCTCCGTCCACGGGAACACCCGCTTCCGGATCACCTCGAGGAGCATCGCGGCGATCACGCCGACGAGCGACGCCGTCACGACGCCGGCCAAGAGGTACGCCGTCTTGAACGCGTTGCCGTAGTTGACGACGATGCCGCCGAGGCCCGTGACGCTGATCTCCATCTGAGCGATCATCACGCCGATCAGCCCCTTGCCGAGTGCGATGCGCAAGCCGGCAAAGATGTGCGGCACCGCGCTCGGGAGCTGCACGTTGCCAACGACCTGCAGTGGGTTGAGCTTGTAGATGCGGCCGACGTCGAGTAGCGCCGGCGACGTGTCCTTCACTCCTGTCGACGTGTTGATGATGATCGACCAGACGGAGAGGATGAACACGACGGCGACGCGCGCCTGCAGGTTGACCCCGAACCAGATGACGACGAGCGGCACCAGCGCGATCAGCGGGGTCGCCTGGAAGAAGTTGACGTACGGATTGAGCATTCGCTCGACGACCGGGCTGCGGCCCATCGCTATGCCGACGACGATGCCGACGACGGCTCCGAGGCCGTAGCCGATGCCGAGGTCGCGGAGCGCCCCGTAGAACGCCGGCCAGAGCTGACCCGTCCTGAGCAGGTCCCAGAACGCCTGACCGACCTTGACCGGCGTCGTGAAGAGGATCGGGTTCGTGTGCATCCCGATGTACTGCCAGACCAGCCCGAAGATCAGCACCGAGGCGATCGGCAGCCCGATGCGTCCGCCACGCGTGTAGGCAATCGAACGGCGGCGGCCCCGCCCCCGCCCGAACCGGAACGTGGCGCGCTGCGAGAGACTGGGTGTCGGGACCTGCGACGCCACCGACGACGACGAGCGATCAGCTGTCACCGCACCTCCTAATGAGCATGTGTCGGCGCCATGTCCACCGAAGGCGGCGAACGTATCCTGGATACGGTTGCGTGTCAAGCGGATATTGGATACGTTCCGTCACGCCGCGGCAGGCCCGCGGCTCACATCCGGGGCCAGGCGTCAGAGGGGGGCGGGCGGTTGCAGACAGCGTCGGTCGAGTTCTTCAGTGAGGGCGAGCGCATCGCCGCGCTCTGGCGTACGCCGGACGTCGTGTCCGGCCGGCTGAGAGCGATCGTTCAGGGCCCCGGCTGGCTCGGGCTGAAGGACGCGAAGTTGTACGTGCGCTACCACGAGGCGCTCGTCGAGGCCGGATTCGGTGTGCTCGTGATCGACTACCGCGGCTTCGGGGACTCCGGTGGTCCGAAGGAGCTGTCGCCGAGCGTCCAGCTCGAGGATCTGATCAACGCGGTCACGTACCTGACGACGCGCGACGATGTGGACGCCGACGCGATCGGCGTCTTCGGGACCGGCGGGACGGGCGGCGGCAACGCGGTCCTGCTCGCAGCCACCGACGCGCGTGTGCGCGCCGCCGTCAGCCAGGTCCCGGTCGCCGACGGCCAGGACTGGCTCCACCGCATGCGCTCCGAGTCCGACTGGCTCGAGTTCCAGGCGTCGCTCGAGCTCGACCGCAAAGAGCGGGTCATCACCGGCAAGGGCCGGCGCGTGCACCCGCGCGAGGAGATCATGGTTCCCGCCGCCGAGCGGCGAACGACCACGGTGAAGTCCGACGTCGACGATCGCATCCCACTCGACGTCTCGCTCGCGGCCGCCGACGAGATCCTCGCGTACAAGCCGATCGAGGCTGCTCGCAGCCTGACGAAGCCGCTGCTCGTGATCGGCGTCGAGGGCGACGCGGTCACGCCGACCGACCACGCGGTCGCGCTCTACGAGGCGGCCGCCGGCCCGAAGAAGCTCGTCATGCAGCGGCACACGACGCACTACGCGGCGTATGACAAGTACTGGGAGCACGTCACCCCGCTGATCGTCGACTGGCTCGACCGCTACGTCCGCCCGGCGGGCGTCGTGGTCACCTCGAACGACGGCGCGGGAAACGTCACCGAACTCATCGAGGAGGCCTAGATGGCAATCGACCTGCGCATCGCCGGCGGCGACGTCGTGACACCGGCCGGGCGGCGCCCGGCGGACGTGCTCGTGGACGGGGAGAAGATCGTCGGGCTCGTCAGCCCGGGCGTCGAGATCTCTGACGTCGGCCGCACGATCGACGCGACCGGCAAGCTCGTGATCCCGGGCATGGTGGACCCGCACGTCCATACGCGCGAGCCCGGATTCACGCACAAGGAGGACATCACGACGTCGACGCAGGCGGCTGCTGCGGGCGGCGTGACGACGATCTTCGGGATGCCGAACCTCAAGCCCCCGACGTCGAGCGCCGAGCTGCTCGAGCAGGTCTTCGACATGTATCGCGAGAAGTCGGTCGTCGACTGGAACCACAACCCGGCCGCGACCGACCCGACGCAGATCGTGCCGATGGCGGAGATGGGCATCCGCGCGTTCAAGATCTTCATGGTCGTCGACACGGGGCGGACGTACCCGCATCCCGCAGGAACCGGCATGCACAACCACGGCGACCTGCTGCGGACGATGGATCTCATCGCGCCGACGGGGCTCCCGTTCATGATCCATCCGCACGACCAGGCGCTGATGGACTACATCGAGGGCGAGATCCAGGCGAGCGGCGACAACACGCCGCAGGGGTACGCACAGGCGTACTGCGCGCGCGAGGGCGTCATCTGGGACACGGCCTGCGACGTGCTGATCCGGCTCGCGGAGGCGTCCGGCTGCCACGTGCACCTGATGCACATGCAGACGCGCCGGTCGATCGACGCCGTCCGCCGCGCGAAGGCGCGCGGGATCAAGGTGACCTGTGAGATCAATCACTGGTCGCTCTTCCTCGGCTCGTGGGAGGACGTCGAGAGGCTCGGCCCGTACGCGCTCTCGTACTACAACCCGCCCGACGCGAAGGAGGCCGTCTGGGAGGGCCTGCTCGACGGGACGATCGACATGATGTCGTCCGACCACGCGCCGCACACGCGCGAGGAGAAGGAGGTCGGCTGGACGCAGATGTGGAGCGCGCACACCGGCACGCCGGGCATCCAGTACCAGCTGCCGCTGCTGCTCGACCTCGTGAATCAGGGCAAGCTGCCGCTCGACCGCGCGATCGAGGTCGTCTGCTCGCGGCCGGCCGAGGTGTTCGGCCTGAAGCAGACGAAGGGCGTCATCGCGCCGGGTGCGGACGCCGACCTCGTCGTCGCCGACCTCGACGGCGCGTGGACGATCACGAACGACAGCGTCCTTTCGCGCTGCGGCTGGACGCCGTACGACGGGCGCGAGTGCAGCGTCAGCATCGAGCGGACGCTGCTGCGCGGCCAGGAGATCTACGCCGACGGCAAGGTGACCGGCGCGCCCGGGCAGGGCCGCATGGCGCGCGCCGAACAGACCGTGGCTGCAACAGCCTGAGAGGAGATCGATGACGACCGAGAAGAAGAAGACGAAGTACGGGTTGCTGCTGCCGCATTTCGGCGTGTACGCCGACCGGGACCGGCTGCTCGACGGCTCGAAGCTCGCCGAGAGCTACGGGTTCGACTCCGTGTGGGTTCGCGATCACCTGATCTTCGAGCCGCACGGCGAGATGGAGGATCCGAACCGGAACTTCTTCGACGCGATGATCACGCTGACCGCGATCGGCGCCGTCACGAAGAAGATCGAGCTCGGCACGGGGTCGCTGATCCCGTTCCGCCATCCGCTCGAGATCGCGCTGTCGATCGCGACGCTGACGCACCTCGTCGGGCCGCGCTTCATCTGCGGCTACGGGGCCGGCACGTTCGACCACGAGTTCGCGGCCGTTGGGATCGATCCGACGATCAAGCGCTGGGATCTCCTCAAGGGCACGGCGGAGATCCTCAAGAAGGTGTGGACAGAGGACGACGTCGCCTATGACGACGGCTTCTACGCATTCGAGAACGTCACGATCGAGCCGAAGCCGCTGGGCGGCCCGCCGCCGTTCTGGTACTGCGGCAACACGCCCGCGTCGGTGCGGCGCGCAGTCGAGTATTGCGACGGCTGGATGCCGGGCCGCATCTCGCTCGCGACGTTCCAGGCCCGCGTCGACGCGCTGCGCGAGCAGAGCGCTGCCGCAGGCCGGCCGATGCCGACGCCGGCCGTCATCCCGCCGACCTCGGTCGAGGCAACCCGCGAAGAGGCGCTCGAGTACGTCAACGTCGACGGCCTGCTCGCCTGGGCCAACAAGGCGAAGTATTGGGTGAAGCCGCCCTCCGGCAAGTTCGAGACGTGGGAGGACCTCGAGGGGACGCTGATCGCCGGCAACCCCGACGAGGTCGTCGAGGCCGTCCGCAAATTCGAGGACGCCGGCTGCGAGCACCTCGTGTTCGACTTCCGCTTCAAGTTCGACCGGTTCTTCGAGCAGATCGACCTGCTGGGACAGGAGGTCCTGCCCAAACTTCGCCAGGAGGCCCCGGCGAAGGAGGCGCTGGTGGAGGTCGAGGTCTAGGACATGGCGACTGACCCGATGATCGAGATCAAGGGGGTCGGCAAGCAGTTCGCCCAGAAGAAGGGCACGGCGAACGTCGTGCTGAAGGACGTCGATCTGACGATCCGCCGCGGCGAGTTCGTCGGGCTCGTCGGCCAGTCCGGCTGCGGCAAGACGACGCTGCTGCGGATGATTGCCGGCCTCGCCCCGTACGACGAGGGCACGTTGACCGTCGCCGGACGCGCCGTGACCGGCGTCCCGCCGCGCATCGGCTTCGTCTTTCAGGCGGCGGCGCTGCTGCCGTGGAAGACGGTGCGTCAGAACGTGCTCCTCGGCCTGAACGAAACGCGGCACTCGCTGACGAAGGAGGAGAAGGAGGCGAAGGTCCAGCACCAGCTCGAGATGACCGGCCTCGCGAACTACGGCGACTACCTGCCGCGCCAGCTCTCCGGCGGCATGCAGCAGCGGTGCGGCCTCGCGCGGGCGCTCGTCTCCGACCCGGACGTCCTGCTGATGGACGAGCCCTTCGGCGCGGTCGACGCGCTGACGCGGATCCGGCTGCAGGAGGAGCTGTCGGCGATCGTGGAGCGCACGTCGGCGACCGTCGTCTTCGTCACGCACGACGTCGAGGAGGCCGTGTATCTCTCCGACCGCGTCGCCGTCATGACGACCGGCCCGGGCCAGATCAAGGAGGTCGTGGACGTCGACCTGCCACGGCCGCGCGACCGGTCGCCCGAGGTGATCGCGCCGATCGCCGACCGCGTGCTCTCGCTCGTGCTCGGCGGCGGGCGCCGGCAGGAGGCGGTGCAGGCCTCGTGACCGGTCTCACGTTCGGCGTCCGTGTCCCGAACTCGGGACCGCTTTCGACGATCGAGAACATCGTCCGCGCCGCGAAGGAGGCCGAGGCACTCGGGTTCGAGGCGATCTGGGTGCACGACCACGTCGTGTGGAGCTCGGAGATGCACCGGCACCACATCTCCTCCGGCGCCGTGCACGCGCTCGCCGACGACCAGACCGCGACGTTCTTCGAGTCGCTGACGACACTCTCGTATCTCGCGGCCGAGACCGAGCGCGTGAAGCTCGGCGTCGCATGCCTCGTGATGCCGACGCGCAACCCGATCTACGCGGCCAAGCAGGCTGCGACGCTCGACCATCTCTCGAACGGCAGGCTGCTGCTCGGCGTCGGGCTCGGGTCGAAGGCGACGCAGTCGTCGAGCGAGTTCGACGTCTTCGAGGTCGACTGGAAGAAGCGTGCACCGCTGACCGACGAGTACATCGACGCGATGCGGGCGATCTGGACGCAGCCGCTTGCGTCGTTCCACGGAAAGACGCTCCGGTTCGAGGACGCCGAGATCTGGCCGAAGCCGCTGCAGGACCCGCTGCCGGTCTGGGTCGGCGGCTGGACCGATCACGCCGCGCGGCGCGCCGGGCTCCGCGGCGACGGCTGGGTGCCCGGGTGGCTCTCGCCCGAAGAGATGGGAAGAGGGCGTGCGGTCCTGCGGGAGACCGCGGGCGAGGCGGGCCGCGACCCGGACGCGATCACGATCGCCGTCGAGAAGCTGACCGCCATCCACACCGACCGCGATCAGGCGCTCGAGTGGGCGCTGCCGACGGTGCGGCAGAGCTCGATGACGTACGAGCGCGACGTCGACGACATCCAGTTCGCGCTCGACCGGCACATCTTCGGTTCGGTCGACGACGTCCGCCGCCGGATCGAGGAGTTCGCCGAGCAGGGCGTTCAGCACTTCGAGCTGAAGTTCCTGTACCCGACCTTCGACGACCTGCTCTTCCAGATGGACCTCTGGGCCAACACGATCCTCGCCGAGTACGGCGCCGCGGTGACCACGGTCTGATGCAGATCCTGTCCGACTTCCAGCTGCACCGGCCCGCATCGCTCGACGAGGCGGTGCAGCTGCGGAGCGAGCTCGGCGACGGCGCCGCGCTCTATGCCGGCGGCACGGAGCTGCTGCTCGCGCTGAAGATGGGCGTGCTCGAGTACGAGCACCTGATCGACGTCAAGCGCATCCCGGGTCTGAACGCGATCGAGGTGCAAGGCGCCGCACTGCGCATCGGTGCGACGGCAACGCACCGCGACATCGAGACGAGCCCGCTCGTCGCCGAGCACGTGCCGGCGCTGTCGAAGCTCGCGCGCCACGTCGCGAACGTGCGCGTCCGGGCGGCCGGGACACTCGCCGGCAACCTCGCCTTCGGCGAGCCGCACGCGGATCCCGCGGCATTGCTGGTCGCGCTCGGCGCGACCGTCGAGCTCCTCAGCTCCGGTGGCCGGCGGTCGCTGCCGGTCGAGCAGTTCGCCGTCGGCGCCTACGAGACCGAGCTCGGAGAGGACGAGCTGATCGAGGCGGTCGTCGTGCCGCTGCCGACCGCGCAGACGCGCGCGACCTATCTCAAGTTCCAGGTGCTCGAGCGACCCACGGTCGGAGTCGCCGCAGTGGCCCGCGACGGCGACGCGCCGACGGTCGTGGTCGGCGCCGTCGACGAGAAGCCGGTGCGCATCGAGGCGTCGGACGGCGTGGAGGACTACGTCAATGCCGCCCGCGACGCGGTCGATCCCGTCGACGATCTGTCCGGCAGCGCCGAGTACAAGCGGCACTTGACCGGCGTGATCGTCCGGCGTGCGCTGGAGGCACTGGCCGCATGACGATGACGACAACGCGTATCAGCGGCACGATCAACGGCCGCGAGGTGACCACGGAGGTCGACAACGCAACGCTGCTGCTCGACCTGCTTCGCGACCTCGGCCTCACGGGCGCGAAGCCGAGCTGCGAGATGGAGGTGTGCGGCGCATGTGCCGTACAGCTCGACGGCCTGCCCGTCAGCGCGTGCACGACGCTCGCGATCGAGCTCGACGGCCGCACCGTCGAGACGGTGGAGGGGCTGGCGCAGTCGGCCGACGCGCTGCATCCCGTGCAGCGAGCGTTCCTGCAGAAATCTGCGTTTCAGTGCGGCTTCTGCACGCCGGGCATGATCATGTCGGCCAAGGCGCTGCTGGAGGCGAACCCGTCGCCGTCGCGTGACGACGTCGTGCACTGGCTCGAGGGCAGCATCTGCCGCTGCACCGGCTACGAGTCGATCGTCGAGGCCGTGCTCGAGGCGGCCGAGGAGATGCGGAATGGCTGAGCCCAGCGTCTCCGGGACGTCGATTCCACGGCTCGACGGGCCGGCGAAGGTAATGGGACGGGCGAAGTACGCGCTCGATCTCGACATCCCCGGCGCGGCGCACGGTGTCGCCGTTCGTGCGGACAGGGCGCACGCACGCATCATCGGGGTCGACGCGAGCAAGGCCGAGGCCCTGCCCGGCGTCATTGCCGTCGTCACGGCGGCGAGCGTGGCGCCGATCGACGTCCGCTTCGGCCACATCTCGCGTGATCATCCGGCGCTCGCCGTCGACAAGGTTCGCTACGCCGGCGAGCCGGTTGCGCTCGTCGTGGCCGAGACGCGGCGCGCAGCCGAGAAGGCCGCGAGACTCGTGCGCGTCACGTACGAGGATCTGCCGGCCGTGATCGACGCCGAGGACGCGCTCGCCGACGGTGCGCCCCTCCTGCACGAAGTGCATCCCGGCCGGACCGGCGACGAGGGCTTTCACAACACCGGCGCAGACGCGCTCGAGGGCAACCTCTGCGCGGCGAACCTCATCGAGTGGGGCGACCTCGAGGCGGAGCTCGCGGCGGCCGACGTCGTGGTCGAGGGCGAGTACCGCTATCCGATGCTGTACGGGTATGCGATGGAGCCGTACAACGCGACGGCGCTGTTCGAGGAGGGCACGCTCACCGTCTACACGACGGCGCAGCACCCGTACATGGTGCGCGACGACCTGGCGCGCATGTTCGCTCTGCCGCTTGCGCGCGTCCGCGTCGTCGTGCCGTACGTCGGTGGCGGCTACGGCACGAAGTCCTACACGAAGGTGGAGCCGCTGGCCGCGCTCGGCGCCTACGCAACCGGCCGGCCCGTGCGCGTCGCGCTCAGCGTGGAGGAGGCGATCTTCACGACGCGTTCCGACGGAGCCGTCATCCGCGCGCGCTCGGCGTTCAAGTCGGACGGCACGCTGCTCGCGCGCGACTTCGACATCGTCATGAACTCGGGGGCGTACAGCGACAACAGTCCGCTCGTGTGCGCGAAGCTCGCGGCCCGTGCGTTCGGACCGTACCGGCTCAACGCGCTGCGCGTCCGCTGCCGCTCGGCCTTCACGAACACGACACCGGCCAGCTCGCTGCGCGGCTTCGGCGCACCACAGGGGAACCTCGCCGGCGAGCTCCAGATGGACGAGGCCGCAGACAGGCTCGGGATCGACGCGCGCGAGCTGCGCCTGCTGAACGTCGTACGGCCCGGCGAGGAGATCCTGCCTGGCAAGCGCGGCATCGATGCCGATCTCGCGGCCGACCTCGAGCTCCTGACCGAGTCGCTCGGCTGGGGCGAGCGCGAAGGCGTCGGCTTCGGCCTCGCCGCCTCCGACGCCGGCGCACATCCGACGTCGACTGCCCTCGTTCGCATCCACGGCGACGGCTCTGCGTCGTGCGCGATCGGCGCGACCGAGCTCGGGCAGGGCAGCCGCACGGTGCTCTCGCAGATCCTCGCCGACGGTCTCGGGCTGCCGTTCGAGAAGGTGTCGATCGTCCAGTCGGACACGGGCGTCGTCGCCTACGAGCGCACGACCGGAGCGTCGCGCACGACGACGCTCGTCGGCCGCTCCCTCCTCGCCGCGTGCGACGACGCGCGCCGCAGGATCCGCGAGCTCGCGGCGGAGTACGCCGCCGACGTCCAGGATGCGCCCGGCGGCGTCGTTGCGGACGGTGAGCACCTGAGCTACGGCGCCGTGATCCGGAAGTGGTTCGGCTCCGGCGGCGAGGTCGTCGGTGTCGGAGCGATCCGCAGGCACGGCGAGTTCGAGAAGCTGCCGCCGTTCTGGGAGATCGGGGCGAGCGGCGTCGCTGTCTCGGTCGACGAAGAGACCGGGCGCGTCGTCGTCGAGCAGCTGACGACCGTCGGCGACGTCGGCTTCGCGATCAACCCGCTCCTCGTGCACGGGCAGGATCTCGGCGCGGCGACGATGACGCTCGGCGCGGCCCTGTCCGAGGAGCTCGTGTACGACGGGACGACGCTGTCGAACCCGAACGTCGTCGAATACCGCGTGCCGCGGGTCAGCGATATGCCGGCGAAGATCGACCAGATCCTCGCGGAGCGCCGCGACGGGATCGGTCCCTTCGGCGCGAAAGGCGGTGGCGAGGGCGCGGGCAACACGATCGGCGCCGCGGTCGCAGCGGCCGTCGGGCGGCTGCTCGGCCGCTATCCGAGGGAATTGCCGCTGACGCCGGAGCGGGTGTGGCGTCTGGCGCAGGAAGCGGCTCCGGACCGCGAAACGGAGGCTGTACGTGGCTGAGTCGAGCACCGATCTCGCCCCCGACCGCCACGGCTCGTTCCGGTCGATCGTCGACCGTCACGGCCGGCAGTTCCGCACGGTCGGCGACATGGCGTACGAGGTGATCCGGGAGGGCATCCTCACGGGCGTCTTCGCACCCGGCGAGCGACTGCGGCAGGATGCCCTTGCGACGCAGATCGGCGTGTCGCGCATCCCTGTGCGCAGCGCGCTGATGAAGCTCGAGTCGCAGGGGCTGATCACGTTCGAGCCCTACCGTGGCGCGATCGTCAACACGCTGACGGCGAGCGGCGCGCGCGAGATCTACGAGATCCGCGCCGCGCTCGAGTCGTACGCGCTGCGGAAGGCGATGACGGCGATGACGCCCGAGCGGCTCGCGCGGCTCGAACAGCTCGCGACCGAGTTGAACGAGGTCGAGAACGGCGAAGAGTTCCTCCAGCGCCGCGCGGAGTTCTACCACGAGCTCTACGACATCAAGCGGCAGCCGCGGCTCGTGAAGATGATCGACCGTCTGCGCGAGGAGGTCGGTCGCTACTCGATCGAGCACAACCTGAACTACGTCCGGCCTCCCGGCGAACGCGACCACGCGAAATTGCTCGGGTTCCTGCGGGCGAACGACGTCGAGGGTGCCGTGCGGTGGCTCGAGGAGCACCTCGACCAGATCTGCGAGCGGCTGCTCACCCGCCTCGCGCACATCGACTGAGTGTCGTCGCGCCGGTCGACCTCGGCGCTCGCCGCCGTCGCGGCGGGCGCGACGGTTTTCGGCGCGCAGGGCCTCTCCCCGGCGCTGCCGGCGGTGCAGAAGGCGCTCTCGATCAGCGACTCCGAGGTCGGCCTCGTCACGGCCGCCTACATGCTCCCGGGCGTCCTGCTCGCGATCCCGCTCGGCTATCTCGCCGACCGGTACGGCCGCCGCGTCATCTTCTCGTCGACGGCGCTCCTCTTCGGGATCGCCGGGGCAGCCGAGGCGTTCGCGCCGAGCTTCCACGTCCTGCTCGGGCTGCGGGTCGTCCAGGGCGTCGGCTTCGCGGCGCTGATGCCCCTCAGCATGACCCTGATCGCCGACGCGTACAGCGGCTCGGTCGAGCAGGTCCACGCGCAGGCCTCCCGCCAGATCTCGCTGACGGGCGGCGAGCTCGTGTTCCCCATCGTCGGCGCGACGCTTGCGGGCATCAGCTGGCGGGCGCCGTTCGCGGCGCAGGGACTGCTCGTGCCGATCGCGATCGTCGGCTTCCTGATCCTCGACGACAGCCGCTCGGACCTCGGTCCGAAGGGCGCCTACCGATCGGAGCTCGGGGTCGCCATGCGCCAGCCCGGGATGAAGGCCGTGCTGCTCGCCGGCTTCCTCCGATTCTGGTGCAAGTTCGCGCTCATCGCGTACCTGCCGACGATCCTCGTCCAGCGACACGGCGCGTCGCTGACCCAGGCCGCACTCGTCCTGAGCGTCGCCGCCGGGGTCGCGACGGCGATCAACCTCGGCGTAGTCCGCATGCTGAAGCAGATCCAGGCTTCGCTGCTGCTCACCGCGGCGGTGCTCGGCGTCGGGTTGTCGCTCGTCCTCTTCGCCTTCACGCCGACCTGGCAGATCGGCGTGGTGGTTGCGATCGGCTTTGGAATCAGCGACGGGACGCTCCAGGTCCTGCAGAACGCGTTCGTCGCGATCGCCGCCCCCGAGCGCGTTCGCGGCGGGTTGATCGCGGTCAGCGGCATGACGCGAAACAGTGGCAAGCTCATCGCCCCGCTCGTCGTCGGCGGCTTGATCCTCGTCGTCTCGCCGCCGGTCGCGTTCGCGGCGATCGGCATCTCGACCTGGCTCCTCGTGCCCGCGCTCCGGCCGCTGCGCCAGCTCGACCGGCTCCTGCGCCCGCACGACGCCGAGCTCCCAACAATCCCGGAGGCCGTCTGATGCACCAGGAGTTCCACGGAACACTGCAGCTTCCCGCCGGCACCGACCGGGTCTGGGAGATCGTCAGCGACATCCCGACCGTGCTGTCGTGGATCTCGATCGTCGAGGACGTCGAGGAGACCGAGTCGGGCACGGGGTATCGCGTCGTGCTCGCCGACCGGCTCGGCCCGTTCAAGCTGCGGGCCGACCTCGACGTCGACGTGACCGAGCGCGAGGAGCGCGTGCTGATTCGCGCGCGCGGCGACGGCGAGGACCGGCAGATCGGGTCCCGGCTGATCATCGAGGTGGCGCTCGCACTCGAGGAGCAGGGCGCGGCCACGAGCGTCGACGTCAGCGGCAGCTACGAGGTGACAGGGCGCCCGGCGTCGCTCGGGGCCGGCTCGATCCGCAAGAAGGCGGCGAACATCCTCGCCGAGTTCTTCGCGTCGGCCGAGCGAAGTGTCGATGCAGTTCCGTCGTAGCGGGTGAGCCGCCTGTTCGAGGACTCCGAGCTGATCGCGCGTGCCGAGCGTGCGCGTTCACTGCTGGAGGAGAGCTCGCTCGACGCGCTGCTCGTCTCAGGCGACTTCAGCGCCGGCATGAACTACTACTGGCTGAGCGGCCACATGCCGCGCGACTTCCAGCTCAACCATTCGCGGCCGCACCTGATGGTGCTGCCGCTCCGGGGCGAGCCGTTCCTCTACGTGTACGACGTCAACGCGGCGAACGCGCGCGACCTCTCGTGGGTCGACGAGGTCGTTCCGTACACGCCGCCGTTCGACGGCACCGCCCTCGGCTCCGTCTTGCGCGACCGCGGTCTCGAGTCGGCGCGGATCGGCGCCGAGCTCGGCGAGGATCAACGGCTGTTCTATCCCGCCCTCGCACTGCGCGAGCTGGGCGTGGAGTGCCCGGCGGTCGAGCTCGTCGACGCGGCGCCGCTGCTGTGGCGGCTGCGGACGATCAAGAGCGACGCCGAGGTCGCGTACATCGAGGAGTCGAACCGCATCAACGACGCCGCGCTGCGACGGGCGTTCGCCGAGATCCGCGCCGGCGACGACGAGATCGACGTCGCGCGGATCGTCGGCCGGTCGATCGTCGACGCCGGCGCCGTCCGGCCGCCGTACGCACAGATCAACGTCCTCACCGAGGCGAAGTCACGTGTGCGCGGCGGCGGCTCGCGGCTCGTCGGCCCGATGCCCGAGTACGCGATCGCCGAAGGCGATCTGCTGTTCGTCGACTCGGGAGCCGTCACTGCGGGCTACTGGGGCGAGTTCGCGCGCATGGCGTCGGCGGGCGAGCCGTCGGACGCCAAGCGGTCGCATCACGACGCGATCCGCTCGATCGTGCGGCGGTCGATCGACGAGTCGCTCGCCGCCGGCGCGTCGTCTCGCGACGTCGTCGAGCACCTCGTCGTCCTCTACCGCGAGCACGGCTACGGCGAGGACCAGTACGGCGCCTACGTCCGGACGCCGCCGCTGCACTACTGCCACGGCGTGGGCCTCGCGGGCAGCGAGCCGCCGTTCGTCCGCCACGACAGCGACGAGACGCTCGAGCCGGGCATGGTGATCACCGCCGAGGCGTACCTCTCGGTCGACGGGATGCTGTACGCCTCCGAGGAGGACGTGCTCGTCACCGTCGACGGGCCGCGCCTCCTTTCGCCGCCCGACGAGGGCCTGTTCCGCCTCGGGTAGCGATTTCCGCCTACTCTGGTGGGTCGTGCCGAATCCGGACCCCACCCTCGAGATCCTCTGGCAGCCTGAGCCGTACGCGTACGCGTTCCTGCGCAGCGCCGACGGCACCCTGTCGACGGACGGCCTGACGGTGGGTACGGCCGCCACCGTCGACCTCCCGTTCGCGGCGAGGGCGAGTGTTCGCCGGCTCGACGTGCACGAGCTCGTCGGGCTCGCCGGCGACCTTCCGGAAGGCGTCGAGCCGGGTGGGACCACTGCAGCGATCGCCGCGATCGTCGACCTCGCGCGGCGTTCCGTCGCCGAGGGTCTCGTCCATCCGTACCTCGACCACGGCGACGGCTGGCACGCGCTGTGGGGAGCGACGCTCGACGCGACGGTGCAGGAGTCGCTGCAGGCGATCGCCGACGCGCTGCCGCCCGTCGCAGCGGCCGCGTTCGAGGGCGATCGCGAGGAGACGGTGCACGATCTGTATCCGGTCGTCGTCGACCGGATCGCACGGGAGACGCTCCGACTCGGCCGCGTCGATCTCGGCGGGCTCCAGTTGCGCCGGCCCTCCGCGCTCGAGCAGTTCGTGGCCGGACTCGGCGCGCCCGACTCGCTCCTGCCGCCCCACGACGACTATGCGACGCTGCGACGCCGCATCTCCGGCTGGGTGTACGACGGGCTCGGCGTCGTCGCGCGTGGCTCGGATGCGCGGTGGCGGCTCAGCCTCCACCTCGACGAGCGAACGGTCTCGGCCGGTACGCAGCTCGTACTCGAGCCGTGGCTGCACGCGGAGGACGATCCGACGCTTCGGCTGCCGGCGTCACTCCTGTGGGAGGGCGGCGAGGCGATCTTCACGTTCGTGCGCGCCAGCGACGCGCGACGGGACCTGGCCCGTGAGCTCGCGGAGCTCGCGCCGCTCCTCGCCGAGCACGACATCCGCTTCGACGCGGACGAGCCCAAGCCGGTGACCCTGGGCGTCGACTCGGCCGGCGACTTCCTGCGCGGCACGATGCCGCAGCTCGAGGCGAAGGGCGTTCCGGTCCTGCTGCCGTCGGCGTGGGTGCGATCGCCCGCACGCCTGCGCGTCGATCTGACCGCGACGAGCCGCCGCGACCCGACGATCCGCTCGACAGGGCTGCTCGCCCGCACCGAGCTGATGCACTTCGACTGGCGTGTCGCCGTCGGCGACGTCTCGCTGACGGAGCAGGAGCTGCGTGAGCTCGCAAAGGCGAAGAACCCGTACATCAGCGCGTCGGGCCGCTGGCACGCGCTGCAGAAATCCGAGATCGACCGTGCGCTCCGCTTCCTCGATCGGCGGCGAGAGGGCTCGGGCATCGTCGACCTCGTTCGCGCCGTCTCGGGTCTCGACACGGACGAGGCCGGCCTCGAGCTCGGCGAGGTCACGCTCGACGCATCGCTGTCGGAGCTGCTCGGCGACGGTGAGCGTCGCTTCCGGCCGCTGCCGACGCCGAAGACGATGGCGTTCCAGCTCTTCCCGTTCCAGGAGCGTGGTCACGGCTGGTTGCGGATGCTCGGCGACCTCGGCGTCGGCGGCATCCTCGCCGACGACATGGGCCTCGGCAAGACGGTGCAGGCGATCGCGATGCTCGCATCCGAGCGCGAGGAGGGCGCCAGCAGCGGCGCGACCCTCGTCGTCTGCCCGATGAGCGTCGTGCGGCAGTGGGCGAGCGAGATCGAGCGCTTCGCGCCGACCCTGCGCGTGCTGCCGCATCACGGTGCGTCGCGCCTGACCGGCGACGCGCTGCTCGCGGCGGTCGCCGACGCTGACGTCGTCGTCACGTCCTACGACATCGCGACCCGCGACGTCGAGACGCTGATGCGCATCGAATGGGACCGACTGCTGCTCGACGAGGCGCAGGACGTCAAGAACCCCGCGACGAAGCGCGCCCGCGCGATGCGGCACCTGCGTGCGCGGCGCCGCATCGCGATGACGGGCACGCCGATCGAGAACCGGCTCGGAGAGCTCTGGTCGATCATGGACATCGTCAATCCCGGCCTCCTCGGTTCGCGCGAATGGTTCGACCGGACGTTCGCGCGGCGCATCGAGACCTTCCACGACGAGCGCGCGCTCGAGCGGCTACGCGCGGTCGTGCAGCCGTTCATCCTCCGGCGCGCGAAGGACGATCCCGAGGTCGAGCTCGACCTGCCGCCGATCACGATCGAAAAGGACTACTGCCGCCTCACGGTCGAGCAGGCGAGCCTCTACCAGGCGACGGTCGACCGCTGGCTCCCGCACATCGAGGAGCAGAGCGGCAGCTTCGGCCAGCGCGGCTCGGTCCTCGCGATGCTGAGCCAGTTGAAGCGTGTGTGCAACCACCCCGAGCTCGTGCTGCCGACCGGCGCGCCACTCGCAGGACGCTCGGGCAAGCTCGACCGCCTCGTCGAGTTGCTCCGCGAGCTCCCCTCGGGCGACAAGGCGCTCGTCTTCACCCAGTATCCGGGCTTCGACCGCCTCGTGCCGTTTCTCGCCGAGCAGCTCGAGACCGACGTCGGCTTCTTCCACGGCCGGCTCAGCGCCCGGCAGCGGTCCGAGGTGCTCGCGTCCTTCGAGACGCCGGCGGGTCCCTCGGTGCTCGTCATCTCGATCAAGGCGGGCGGCCGCGGTCTCAACCTGCCGGCGGCGAACCACGTCGTCCACTTCGACCGCTGGTGGAACCCGGCGGTCGAGCAGCAGGCAACCGACCGCGTCCACCGCGTCGGACAGCGCAAGCCCGTGTTCGTGCATAGCCTCATCTGCTCCGGCACGCTCGAGGAGCGGATCGACGCGCTGCTCGAGACGAAGCGGGAGCTCGCCGCGAAGGTCATTCACGGCGCCTCGGAGGACTGGCTCGCCGACCTCGATCTGGCAGCGATCCGCGCCGCCGTCGCGCTTGCGCCCGACTGGATGGACGAGGCGGCGGCATGAGCCCGATCAGTGAGCAGAGGCCCTGGTCGCGGCTGCTCGTCGCCGCAGTGCTGCGGAACGAGAGCTCGGCGGCGGCCGTGCGCGGGCGGGCGCTCGTCGACGAGGACGCGGTCGGGCCGGTCGACGTCGCCGCCGGTGCGTTCTCCGCGACGGTCGCCGGCTGCGCAGCAGCGATCACCGCGCAGACCGTTCCCGCGAGCGTCTGGAAGGCGATCACGAGCTTCGCGCGTGGCAACGAGCGGCTCCAGGACGCGGTGGACGGAGTCGAGCAGTCGGTGCACCTCGATCACCTGATGACGGAGGACTGGGACGAGCCGCTCGTGCCGCGCGCCCATCAGGTCGGCCGCAACTGCGCGTGCGACGGCTCGGGCGTCTGCGAGCACGTGGCTGCGCTCGTCTACGCGGTCGCGGATCTGATCGACGAGGAGCCGGCGCTGTTCCTCCGCTGGCGGGGCTGCACGCCGGAAGCTGCGCGGCTCGAGGAGCCCCTCGCGTCGGCGGTCGAGATCGACGCGTCGGACGAGGATGCCTGGCGCGCCGGGCCGCTGCCCGAGCCGCGGCCGCTCCGGCCACTGCCGGTCGCGGCAGTGCTGAAGCGGCTCGGCCGGAGCAAGCTCGAGCTGCGCGGCGAGGATCTCGCGGTCGTCCTCGAGCGCGCCTACGTCGCGTTCGCCGAGTCCGGTGAGAACATCTAAGTGCCTGCATCGAGGCAGGCAGTAACGGCCTTCTAGTAGAGGCCTTCGCCGCGCGCGTACCGCTCGGCCCGCGCGCGCTCGTATTCGTCGACGTCGAGCTCGGGGTCGCTGATCGCGCGCAGGATCGCGCCCGTCGTCGGCAGCTCGCTGCGCTCGACGTGCTTGGCCGGGTTCCACAGGTCGGAGCGGATGAACGCCTTCGCGCACTGCGTGTACGCCTCCTCGACCTCGACGAGAATGCCGAGCTTCGGCGCCTTGCCGTCGATGGAGCTGCCGGCGAGCAGCTCGGCGTCGTCGGTCAGCGAGGCGCGGCCGTTGACGCGGAAGGAATCGCCGACGCCGGGGATCAGGAAGAGCAGCGCGATCCGTGGATCTGCGAGGACGTTCGTCAGCGTGTCGGCGAGCTTGTTGCCGGGCCGCTCGGGCAGCAGCAGCGTCCGTTCGTCGAGGATGCGCACGAACCCGGCCGGGTCGCCGCGCGGCGAGACGTCGAGGCCTCCGTCGGGCCGGGCCGTCGCGACGCAGACGAACGGCGAGCGCTCGACGAACTGTCGTGTCAGGTGGTTGAGGCGGTCGGCGATCTTGCCGGAGACGAGCTCGTTCGGCTCGCCGATCGCCGCGCGAAGGCCAACTTCGTCGACAATCGCCATCGACGGGGAGACTACCTCGGTCACAGTGAACGCACAGGAAGAGACGGCACGTTAAACCGATGACCGACAGCGGCACGACGACGATCCTCGTGGTCGACGACGAAGCGTCGATCGTCGACGCGGTCTCGACGGCGCTGCGCTACGAGGGCTTCGCGGTCGTCGAGGCGCAGTCGGGGCGCGAGGCGCTCGCGGTCGCCGCGCGCGCCGAGCCGGACCTGATCGTCCTCGACTGGATGCTGCCCGACGTCGACGGGATCGAGGTCGGCCGGCGCCTGCGCGAGCGCGGGTTCAAGACCGCGATCCTCTTCCTGACCGCGAAGGACGCCGTCGAGGACAAGGTGGAGGCGCTGCGCGCCGGCGGCGACGACTACGTGACGAAGCCGTTCAGCCTCGCCGAGCTGATCGCGCGCGTGCAGGCGATCCTGCGCCGGACGACGAACGACGCCCCCGACGACGTGCTCCGCTACCGCGACCTCTCCCTCGACGAGGGGCGGCACGAGGTGCGGCGTGGCGACGAGCCGATCGAGCTGACCGCGACCGAGTTCAACCTCCTGCGCTACTTCATGCTCAATCCGCAGCGCGTGCTCTCGAAGGGGCAGATCCTGCAGAACGTGTGGCAGTACGACTTCGGCGGCAACGCCAACGTCGTCGAGACGTACGTCAGCTACCTGCGGCGGAAGCTGCACGCGGCCGGGCCGCCGGTCATCAAGACCGTGCGCCAGGCGGGCTACATGCTCGAGGAGGAGCGCGAGTAGCGTGCTGCGGCGGCTGTCACTGCGCAGCCGGCTGATCCTCGGCGTGATCTTCCTGACGCTCGTCGGGCTCGCCGCAGCCGACATCGCGACCTACTCGTCGCTCCAGTCGTTCCTCGTCGACCGCACCGACAAGTCGCTCGACGACGCGCATCACGCCGTCGACGCCGGACTGCACCGGCCACACCGGGCGGGTTCGGCGATCGACGCCGGCGTGCCGGGCTACTACGTCCAGGTGCGGCGGCCGAACGGCACCGTCGTCGTCTCGGCGTTCGACTCGCGCTTCGGCGGCGACGACGACGACCCGCCGCCGAACCTGCCGAAGAGCGTGCAGCTGCACGAGTCCGACCAGGCGCCTGCCGGCCAGGAGGAGCGGGTCGCCTACTTCACCACGTCGGCCGACGAGGGCGACCGTTACCGCGTGCGGGCCTGGACGCAGTCCGGCTCGGCGTACACGTTCTTCGTGGCCGCTCCGCTGAAGGACGTCGACAGCACGCTGCACCGTCTCCTCCTGATCGAGCTGCTCGTGACGGGGCTCGTGCTCGCCGGGATCGCGGCGCTCGGCCTCTGGGTCGTCCGTCTCGGGCTGCGACCGCTGGCGGCGATCGGCGCCACGGCGTCGCGGATCGCGGACGGCGACCTGACACAGCGTGTCGCGCGGACCGACGATCGGACGGAGGTGGGGCGGCTCGGGCTCGCGCTCAACGCGATGCTCGGCCAGATCGAGTCGGGCTTTCGCGCGAAGGAGGCGTCGGAGCGAAAGCTCCGCCGTTTCGTCGCGGACGCGTCGCACGAGCTGCGGACGCCGCTCGCCGCGGTTCGCGCGTACGCGGAGCTGTTCACGCGCGGTGCCGCCGAACGCCCGGCCGACCTCGAGCGGTCGATGGCCGGGATCGCGCGAGAGTCGGAGCGGATGAGCCTGCTCGTAGAAGATCTGCTGCTGCTCGCCCGGCTCGACGAGGGCCGCCCGCTCGAGCAGAAGCCGGTACGCCTCGACGAGCTCGTCCGTGAAGCCGTCGATGCGGCGCACGCAGTCGATCCCGAGCGACCGCTCGACGCCACGCTCGGGGAGGCCGTCGTCCTGGGCGACGGCAATCGGCTTCGCCAGGTCGTCGACAACCTGCTCGCGAACGCCCGCGCGCATACGCCTGCGGGCACGCCGGTGCACGTGACGGTCGAAGCGGTGGGGGGCCGGGCGGTGCTGACCGTGCGGGACGAGGGCCCCGGGCTCGATCCGGCGCACTCCGAGCAGGTCTTCCAGCGCTTCTACCGGTCCGACGAGTCCCGCTCGCGCGCGAGCGGCGGAGTCGGCCTCGGGCTCGCGATCGTGGCCGGCGTGGCGGAAGCGCACGGCGGCCGGGCAACTGTCGAGTCGGAGGCCGGCCAGGGCGCGGCCTTCCGCGTGGAGCTGCCGCTGCCCTAGAAGCTCGGCGGCCGCTTGTCGCGCACCGCGGCGACGCCCTCGACCACGTCAGGGCCCGTCATGTCGAGGAACTCCAGCGCGAGCGACGCGTCGAACGCCGGCCCGGCCGCGCGCAGCCAGTTGTTGAGCGCGAGCTTCGTGTGCTGGAGGGCAGTCTGCGACCCACTCGCGAGCCGCGCCGCGATCTCCAGGCTGCGCGACTCGAGCTCGTCGGCCGGGATGCAGAGCGAGACGAGCCCGATCCGCTCCGCCTCGACGCCGTCGACCGGCTCGCACAGCAGCAGGTGGTACTTGGCCTTCGCGAGGCCACAGAGGAGGGGCCAGACGAGCACCGCGTGGTCGCCTGCGGCGACGCCGAGACGCGTGTGGCCGTCGACGATCCTCGCCGTCGGCGCGGCGAGCGAGATGTCTGCGAGGAGCGCCACGGCGAGGCCCGCACCGACGCATGGACCGTCGATCGCGGCGACGACCGGCTTGCGGCAGTCG
Source organism: Thermoleophilia bacterium (assembly GCA_025925195.1). Lineage (GTDB taxonomy): Bacteria > Actinomycetota > Thermoleophilia > Gaiellales > Gaiellaceae > Palsa-739. The sequence continues at coordinate 3,939 of JAICLU010000011.1, read as the reverse complement.
ACCATGTTGTAGACGAGGTCGCGTGCCTCGTGGAAGACGCGCAGCCGCGTCTCCCAGTCGTTCGCGATGTCCTCGACCAGGCCGAGGTCGCCGCCGGCGCTGAACGCACCGTCCGCGCCGCGCACGACGACGACGCGCGTCTCCGGGTCGCGGTCGACCGCGCGCCAGATCTCGGCGAGCTGACCGTGTGCGTCGTGGCCGACGGCGTTCAGCTTTCCGGGCGTCGACAACGTGATGCGGAGCGTCCACTCCTGCGGGCGGTCGAGGTCGAGGCTCGTGAACTGACCGTATGCGTCCGCCACCGCGGCGGAGCCTATCGCCAGGCGACACGACGCAGAAGAGTTGCGCATACGATTCTCGCGTGGTCAAGCCGCCCGTTGTCGTCCACGCGTCGCCGGCCGAGGCGGCCGACCTGCTCGGGGACCTGCTCGGCGAGGACTACGGCGCGGTCGTGGCGCCGGGCGAGGACGAGGCTGCCGTCGTCACGGTCGAGCCGATCGACGAGCACCGGCGGGGCGTCGTCATCTACCGCGTCATCCAGGCCTCCCGCACGGTCGCCGACCGGTTCCCGGGCTCGTCCCTCTACCTCGTCACCGAGGAAGGGTCGCGCTGGCGGCTGCCGCCGCCGGCGATCTGAGGGCTTCTCAACCGTGTCGCGGAGAGGGTCGTGCCGACCGCGAGCAGCAGCGCGGCGTCGCCTGCGAGCAACGCGAGCGGCAGCGTGAACGTGCCGGTCGAGTCGCGAACGGCGCCGAGGATCGCGGGCGCGAGCGCCGAGACGCAGTAGCCGACTCCGAGCATCAGCGTGCTCAGTGCCGCCACTTCGCCCCGTCCGCGGGCGGCGTCGAGCGGCAGCGTCATCACCGTCGTGAACAGGATCCCCATCGCGACGCCGAGGAGGCCCGACCAGGCCCAGGCTCCGGCTGCATCCGCGGCGACGAGGCCGGCGCCGGCCATCGCGACCGCAGACCCACCGACGAGGAACGTCCGCCGCGACCCGGCGTGGTCGGCGACGAGCGCGGTGGCGATCCCGGCCGCGAGCGCGACGCCGTTCATCAGCGCCACGAGCCCGCCCGCCCTCGTGTCGCTCCAGCCGCGCTCGACGTAGACGTCGGCGAGCCACGCGTTGAAGCCGTAGAAGAGGATCGACTGCAGCGCGAACGTGCCCGCGATCGCCCAGGCGATCGGCAGCCGCACGGGGAGCGGCGCCCGTTCCGGCGGCTCCGGGCTCGCGTGCCGGCGCCGCAGCCAGGGGACGACGAGGAGGACGGACGCGCCGGAGTACGCGATGAGCGCGCCGCGCCAGCCGATGACGATCGCGAGCGGCGCCGCCGCGACCGACGCCACCGTCGCGCCGACGTTGATGCCCGTCGTGTAGAGGCCGGTGCCGAGCATCGGTCGGGCCGCGTACTCCTCCTTGACGACGACGGGGAGGAGCGTGCCGGCGACCGCGATTCCGACGCCGAGCGGAACGGTGAGCACGAGGACGAGCGGCGCGCCGGGCACGAGTGCCCGGACGATCCCGACCGCGCCGACCACGACGAGCGAGGCGCCGATCGCGAGCCGGGAGCCGTACCGCCGCAGGAGCGGCGGTGCGAGCGGCGCGAAGACGCCCATGCAGAGGACGGGGATCGTCGAGAGGAGGCCGGCGACCCCGTGCGAGATGCCGAGCGACGGCTCGATCCGCGGTAGAAGCGGGCCGATGCCGACGATCTGCGGGCGCAGGACGAGGCCGACGAGAAAGAGCGGCAGGAGCCGTCGGATTTGCATATTACGCATTGTTTAGCGTATTATGCGCTGACTATGCCGTCCGTCGCCATCCTCGGCGCCTCCGGGTACGCCGGCCAGGAGACCCTCGACCGCGTGCTGCGGCATCCGGAGCTCGAGGTCGTCGCGCTCGGGTCCGATTCCCTCGCCGGCGAGACCGCGTCGGCGCTCGACGTCCGGCTCAACGGGTCGCTGCCGCGCTTCGTCCCGAACGACGAGGCGGCGGGGTCGGGAGCCGACCTGCTTCTGCTCTGTCTCGGGCACGACCGCGCGGCGGCGTTCAGCCCGCCCGCCGACGCCGTCGTCGTCGACCTGTCGGGCGCGCATCGGCTGCAGGATACGAGCCTCTACGCGCAGTGGTACGGCTGGGAGCATCCCGGCACGACCGCCGGGTGGAGCTACGCGATCCCCGAGCTGTGGCCGCCCGCGACGGATCTGATCGCGAACCCGGGTTGCTACGCGACCGCGGCGATCCTGGCGCTCGCACCGCTTCGCGACGCGATCGACCCGGCGAGCGTCGTCGTCGACGCGAAGTCGGGTGTCTCGGGCGCGGGGCGCGAGCTGAAGGCGAGCTCGCACGCCGGCTTCGTGCTCGAGAACCTGTCCCCGTACAAGGTGGGCGCGCACCAGCATGCGCCCGAGATTGCGCAGGCGCTCGGGTTCCCCGTGTGCTTCGTTCCGCACCTGCTGCCGGTGCGGCGCGGCCTGCTCGCGACGTGTTACGTCACGCCGACCGGCGACCTCCGCCCGCTGCTCGAGGAGGCATACGGCGACAGTCGCGTCGTGCGCGTGCTGCCGGAGGGCGTCGTGCCCGAGCTGTCGCGCGTCCAGCACACCGACGGCGCCGAGCTCGCGCTTTTCGAGGACCGGGCGACGGGCCGCGCCGTGGTGATCTGCGCGCTCGACAACCTCGGAAAGGGCGCCGCCGGCCAGGCGGTCCAGAACGCGAACCTCGCGCTCGGCCTCGACGAGACCGCCGGGCTCTGCCTGGCGGGGGTGTTCGTATGAGCGTCACTGCGCCCAAGGGCTTCGTCGCGAGCGGCGTGCACTGCGGGATCCGCAAGAAGGCGCGGCGCGACCTCGCCATCGTGCGCTCGCTCGAGCGGGCGACCGGCGCCGGGATGTTCACGATCAACCGTGTGCAGGCGGCGCCCGTCGTCGTCTGCAAGGAGCATCTCGCGGCCGCCCAGCCGCAGGCGGTAGTCGTCAACTCGGGGAACGCGAACGCTGCGACCGGCGCGAACGGCATCGCGCACGCGCGCGCGACCGCAGCCACCGCCGCGCAGATGCTCGGCGTGAGCGCCGACGAGATCCTCGTGCTGTCGACGGGCGTGATCGGCGAGCCGCTCCCGATCGGAAACGTCTTGAACGGCGTCACCGCGGCGGCGCTGCAGCTCTCACGCTCGGGCGGCGGCGCGGCGGCCGAGGCGATCATGACGACCGACACGTACGCGAAGGAGGCCGTCGCACACGGCTCCGGGTTCACGGTCGGCGGGATGGCGAAGGGCTCCGGGATGATCCATCCCCGGATGGCGACGATGCTCGCCGTCGTCACGACCGACTATCCGCTCGAGCCGGGCGAGGCGTTCGACTTCCTTGCCCCCGCGGTCGACGCGAGCTTCAACGCGATCTCCGTCGACGGCGAGTGCTCGACGAACGACACCGTCGTCCTGCTCGCGAACGGCGCGAGCGGCATCGAGCGAACGCCCGAGAGCGACCTGCAGTTTGCGGCCTGCGTCCGCAAGGTATGCGGCGAGCTCGCGAAGCAGATCGTCGCCGACGGCGAGGGCGTCACGGTGGTGGCCGAGATCTCCGTGCGCGGCGCCGCGACCGAGCCGCAGGCGCGCGCGATCGCCGAGCGCGTGGCGACGTCGCCGCTGGTCAAGACCGCGCTGCACGGGCACGACGCGAACTGGGGGCGGATCGCCGCCGCCGCCGGCTCTGCGAAGTTCGACGGCGGCTTCGCCGACCTCGACCCCGATCTGCTCTCGATCGTGATCGACCGCGTTCCCGTGTTCGTCGACGGCGCGCCGACCGGCGACGAGCCCGAGCTCGCGAACGGCAGCTGCGCGATCGACATCGACCTCGCGCTCGGTGACGGCGCCGCGACGTACCTGACAACCGATCTCTCCTACGACTACGTGAAGATCAACGCGGAGTACCGGACGTGAT
>JAICLU010000190.1 GCA_025925195.1 Thermoleophilia bacterium | reverse complement strand
GTGCGAGCGCGCCGAGCGCGAGCGCCACCCACGAGGCGAACGTCAGCAGGTAGGTGAGGACGTACGAGTACGTCCGCTTCGCGTCCCGGTCGTCGTCGATCGAATAGGCGAACGCCGGCCAGGCGGTGCGGAACGCGACCATCACGAACGTGATCACGCCGGCGATCTTGACCGCCGCCGAATAGACGCCGACCTCGGCGTTGCCCTTGTACCAGCTGACGAATTCCCGGTCGACGAAGTTGATCGTCCAGAGCGCGAGGGCCGACGGGACGAGCGGCATCCCGAACTTCTGCATCGCCCTGAACAGTGTGCGGTCGAACTCGAGCCCGAGCTGCTCCGTCCGGTACGCGAGCAGCGCGACGTAGACGATCAGCGTGCCGGTGAAGTTGCCGACGATCAGTCCGATCGCGCCCCAGTGCGCGACGGCGACGAACACGACCATCGCGACGACGGTGATCAGGACGTTCGCGACGCTCGCGACCGCGTACTGCGCCGACCGCTCCTCGACGCGGAAGAGGGCCGTCAGCTGGTTGTAGTTCGTCTGCGCCCAGAGGCCGACCGCTCCGGCGCGTACGAGCGACGCGTGGTGACCGAGGCCGATCCAGTGCGCAACCGGGGCGGCGAAGACGAGACCGAGCACGAGCCCGACCGTCGCCATGACCATCGTGAACCAGAACGACGTCCGGATCACGGTCAGGCGTGCGGGCTCTTCCTTCGCGTCGAAGTAGAAGCGGAAGAACGCGCTCGAGATCCCCATCTGCAGAGCGATCGAGAGGACGGCCGTCGCAGCGGTGACGAGCTCGACGCGGCCGTACGAGCCCGGCGGCAGGTAGTGGGTGTAGAGCGGCAGCAGCAGCGTCGCGAGGATGCGCGAGACGAGGCCGCCGAGCCCGTAGATCGCCGAATGACGGCCGAGCCGCCTCAGCTCGTAGCCCAACCTCATCGGAGCCGCTTCATCGCTGCAGGCCAGCGTAGAGCTCGAGCAGGCGGTCGGTCATCCGGCGCAGGTCGTGCACCTCCTCGACGTAGGCGCGACTCGCGGCGCCGATGCGCGCGCGCTCGTCCGGCGAGGCGACGAGCGGCCGCAGGACGTCGCGCAGCGTCTCCTTCGTCGCGGGCACGATCGGCACCGGCACGCCGAACGCCTCCTCGGTGCGCCGAACCGCCTCCTCGTGCAGGAAGGTGACGACCGGCTTGCCGAGCGCCATCGCCTCGATCGCGAAGACGCCGTACCAGCCGGCGTTCAGCTGGTCGACGACGATGTCGGCGGCGCGGTAGCGCTCGAACGCCTCCCGATGGTCGAGCCCCTCGACGAGCTCGAGCTCGCAGTCGAGCGCCTCGCACGCGGCGATCACGTGCTCGGTTCCCTTGCGCGCGCGCGACGACGGCGCGTGCAGCACGACCGGCCGCTCGCGCGCGGACGGCGGCGAGGGCTCGATCGCGTGGACGTCGATACCGGGCGGGATGACGTGCGCGTCCGGCACCCAGCGGATCGCGTCGTACGAGCCGACGACGCGCGCGCCCGCCCGCTGCGCCCACGCGAGCTGCTCGGCCGGCTTGCCGCGGATGTCGGAGCCGAGGAAGTGCATGACCGAGCGCTTGCCGAGCGCGCGGAGCAGCCGGAACTGCACCGACTTCGGCAGCAGCGTCAGCCCGAAGTAGAAGTGGAAGACGTCCGTCTGCGGCGCGAGCCGGGCGAACGCGCGCCACTGAGTCGCTTGCTGTCGCACGAGCCCGCCCGAGCGGGCCAGGTCGACGTCGGCCTCGGGGTGGAGGCGGTAGCGGTTGAAGACGACGAGCCGCGCGTCGACGCCGCGCGCGCGCAACGCCTGGACGTTCGCCCAGGGGATGCCGGCCGTGTTGACGGGACAGTGCGTGACGCGCACGCGGCCCAGGTTACGGGGCCAGGTTACGGCGCTGCGACGTCGCCGAGGCGGTAGCGCAGGTCCTGCAGGCGCTCGCGCCACCAGTCGTTCTCGTTCGCGACCTTCTTCATCGAGCGGCACGCGAGCTCGACGAGATCGTCGGGCGGCACGCCGTGCGTCTCGACCCACTCGCGCGCCTCTTCCGGCAACTCGTCCGGCGGCTCGCCCGAGGTCGACGCGACGAGCTCGGCCGCGTCGACCGCGCGCTTGATGCGGTCCTCGTCCGTCGGCTCCTCGCAGGCCGCCGTCAGCGGCTCGCGCAGGCTGTCCCAGTCGTCTGCCATCACTGGTCCCATTCCACCTGATCGAAATAACGAAGCGCGGTTCGTCCCGGCCGGATCCGCGAGCGGAGGGCGGCGAGCTCGTCGTCGGCGATCTCGCCGAGCGCCCGCTTGACCCCCAGCCACGGCAGGTTGAGATCCTCCTGGTAGACGATCGTCGAGATTCGCGGGTTGATCTCGATCACGGCGTCGCCGACGAGCTGGATGTTGAAGAACCACTCGATCTTCAGCTCGGCGCAGATCTTGTCGGCCGTCGCCATCAGCTCGTCGTCGTCGAGCGTGACGAAGAACATCGCGAGGCCCGCGCGCATCGCCTCGCGGGTCTTCGGGTGGCCGAGGACGACCCGCGTGCCGTCGGCGATGCCGTCGATCGTCCGCTCGCCGCCCGTCGCGAGCTCCATCACGAGCAGCTCGGTGCCGCCCTCCTCGGGCAGCAGCTCGACCGCCTCCTCGAGTCGCATCGCGACCGACCCCGGCCGCTCGTGCAGCAGCTGGTGCGCCCGGTCGACGGTCGGGTCGAGGATCCGGAAGCCGCGCGAGCCGGAGGAGAACACCGGCTTGAAGCAGACCGGCCGGTCGGGGTAGCCGAGCTCGCGTGCCGCCGCCTCGACCTCCCGGGCGCCGGCGACCCGCCGGTACTCGACGGTGGGCACGCCGATCCGCTGCAGGAGCGCGTACGTCTCGGCCTTGTCGTTCGAGCGGTGCACGGTGTCGGGCGAGGAGACGAGCACCGGCACCTCGAACTCGTCGCGCCGCGCCGACAGCGCCTCCAGGTCGAACGACGACTGGGGCAGCACGACGTCGACGCCCTCGCGCTCGACGAGCTCGAGGATCGCGTCGGGATAGCCGGGGTCGTCGCCGGCCGGCACGACGTGGAACGCGTCGCAGAGGTGCGCGCCCACCGAGTGCGGGTTCATGTCGGTGCCGACGACCCGCGCGCGCCGCTCGCCGTTCTCCTGCAGTGCGCGGATCAGCCTGGCGGCGCCGGGCGCGCCGGCGGCGCTGAGCAGGATCGTCGTCATGCCAGGTCGATCCGGTCGTTCGCCAGGTGCTCCAGCCACTCGTGCTGCTTCGTCTCGATCATCGCCCGCATCGTCTGCCCCATCGTGTCACCCGGATAGACCCAGATCTCCGGGTGCACGAGCAGCTGCAGCCAGTCGAAGGTGCCGGCGCGCAGCTCCTCGTGCGGGCATCCCTCCCGCCAGTGCTGGTTCGAGTCGGAGCGGTACCGGCCCTTCGTGAACCATGGCGCCTGCATGACGTTGACGACGCCCTCGACAGGCTCGAAGACGTACTCGGGATCGGGGTTGTGCCACGCGACGACCGGGTCGAAGCGCTCGTCGCGGAAGAAACGCGGGTGCACGGCGTGCAGCGCGACGGCGTGACCGAGCGAGCGGAGCTCGCCGATCGCGTCGCGACCCTCGGCCGACGCGAGGTTGTAGAAGACGCTTTCCGTCATCAGGAAGTACGTCGCCGTCGCACCGCGCTCCCGCTCGAGCCGCGCCATGCGGAGCGCCGCCTCGAGCGACAGGTCGACGTCGTGCCGCAAGAACAGGTCGCCG